>NZ_LMDT01000027.1:0-47535 GCF_001425885.1 Ensifer sp. Root1252
ACTTCCCGCCGAAACTCGCGTCCCGACCAATCAGCATCCGCCAATCAAGGAAACCTTAAAACGAAGGACTTCCCGCCGAAACTCGCGTCCCGACCAATCAGCATCCGCCAATCAAGGAAACCTTAAAACGAAGGACATCGTCGCCAGCAGCGCCGCCGCCCTCGTCAGTGATCGGGCTTATAGACCCCACTCACCGAACACGTCAACAGGCAATTTCAAAATAAATGACAGTTTTCTGACAAAGCCCGGAAATGCGGGCTTTTCACTCCGAAAAAACTTTCGGACGCCTCCGAACGGCCTGTGGAGACACATTTTGGCCCTTACTTCTTCACAATCCACCGATCTAAGCGAAATTATCGGTGCGTCACGCGGGGCGCCTGGGGAACGCGGATGCACATATTATAGGGTGTGCACCCCTCACCTGTCCTCCCCTCATGGATTTGACTCCCGTGTGCGAAAGATGCACATCTTCGCGCAACGTATCGCCTGCAAGAATACGGCAAGACAAATCAGGGGCCCCCAGCTCGGAATGATCACCGACAAGAAAATGGTCCGGTCGCTCGGCGACCAACCGCCGATCCTTGCGGACGGCCGGCGCGCACCGGACAGACGCGAGATTTCGTTGCGCTGGCTTTCCGGCACCTTCCTGACCGGCATCACCTCCAGCCTTCTTATGGGCGTCGCGCTTTTTGCAGCGCTTGACGGTCGCCAGCAGCTGGCAATCCCGGCCGAAGCCTACGCAGCACTCGACGCATCGAACGGCGGCAACGCCCCAGTCAATGCCAAGCGCGGCAGCCGCATCCTTTCGCCCAACATCGTTGCCAAGCCGGCTGACAAGACCGTCATGGAAGTCTCGACGATGATCCATGACGGCGAGAAGGAAGTGGTGCGCAAACAGCCCTTCGTTCACGTCAAGATGGCGCTTGCCGCCAACCACCAGGTTTCCGACAGCTATCCGGACTTCGATCCGCTGGCGATCTTCTCCACCGACGACGCCGATGCCGAACCGCAGGTCGCGCGTACCGGCACGCTCTACGGCTCCAACGTCGATTCCGAAGTGGCGCTGAAAACGGTCGATTTTCCGATCAAAGGCTCCAGCCTGACCTTCGACAACTCGATGTCTCTCGACGAGGTCGAGGAGAATGTTCGCACCAACGGTTCGGTCCTGACCGAGGGCAGCACCCAGGTCGCTTCGCTCTTCTATGTTGACCCGCAGCGTTTCGCCTCCGATAGCGACGGTCTCGATCTTCTCCAGGGCCTGACCGCACGCATCGTCGAGCAAAACAAGAGCGATGCGGCTTACGAGAGCATCAACGAACAAAGCACTGAGTATGCCGACGACATCATTCCGGTGCGCCGCAAGACCGACATCGCGACCGCCATGGTCAATGCCGGCTACGCCAAGGCGCAGGCCGAAGATGCTGCCGGCTATATCGGCGAAGCGCTCGGCGCCAAGGAACTCAACGACGGCGACGTCCTGCGCATCGGCATCATCCAGAAGGGCGAAGAAGCCCGCATCGTCCGCGCCACCATCTATTCGCGCAACCGCCATGTGCTGACGATGGCCGTCGACGACAACGGCCGCTTCGTTCCCGGCGCCGAACCGCCCAAGCTCGACGCGGTCGCGACCGCCTTCGACGACAACGGCACGCCGACGATCACCAGCACCCACGATTTGCCGCGCGTCTATGACGGTATCTATCGCGCCGCGCTCTCCTACGGCATGAACGCCGACATGGTCGGGCTCGTCGTCAAGCTGCTCGCCAGCAATGTCGACTTCCAGGCGCAGCTGAAGCCGACGGATTCGCTCGAAGCCTTCTTCTCGGTCACCGACGATCGCGGCTTGGCGACGGCGGATTCCGAACTGCTTTACGTCAAGGCGAAGTTCGGCGATGCCGAGACGACCTTCTACCGTTTCCAGGATCCGGACGACAATTCGATCGACTACTTCAACGGCGAAGGCAAGAGCATCCGCCAGTTCCTGCTGCGCAACCCCGTGCCGAACGGCCACTTCCGCTCCGGCTTCGGCATGCGCCGCCACCCGATCCTCGGCTTCTCGCGTATGCACACCGGCGTCGATTGGGCGGCCCCCCGCGGCACGCCGATCATCGCCGCCGGCAACGGCACGGTGGAGAAGGCTGGCTGGGATTCCGGCGGATACGGCAACCAAACGCTGATCCGCCACGCCAACGGTTACGTCTCCTCCTACAATCACCAGAGCGCGATCGCCAAGACCGTCAAGGCCGGGGCGAAAGTGGTTCAGGGCCAGGTGATCGGCTGGGTCGGCACGACAGGTCTTTCGACCGGTCCGCATCTGCACTACGAGCTGATCGTCAACGGCAACAAGGTCGATCCGCTGCGCATCCGCCTGCCGGGCGGCAAATCACTGGGTGGTGACGCGCTTGCGAAGTTCGAGAAGGAACGCGACCGCATCGACGAGTTGCTGAACAAGGACGGCAACGGCAGCGAAGTGGCCAGCAAGTAGCCAGTGAGATCCCCCCTTCGTCGACGGCTAACGCTTCGAGAGGCGGTCACCGCGATCCCCACAGCAACAGAGTTCCTAGGCATGAACGAAAAAGGCCGCCCCGAAGGGCGGCCTTTTCAAGTTTCTGCGGTTTAGGCGGCTTCTCTTTCCGAGCCGGCGCCACGCTTGAAGTTCAGGCGGTCGGAGCCGGCAAGAACCTTGATAGTGGATCCATCCGGGAACTCGCCCTGAAGGATCTTCTCGGCCAGCGGATCCTGAAGATACCTCTGGATCGTCCGCTTCAGGGGCCGAGCGCCATAGGCGGGATCGTAGCCCTTTTCGGCCAGGAACGTCCGGGCGTCATCTTCCAGTTCCAGCGTGATCTTGCGCTCGGCAAGCAGCTTGAGCAGCCGTGCGAGCTGGATATCGACGATCGCGCCCATTTCCGAGCGACGCAGCCTGTGGAACAGGATGATCTCGTCGACGCGGTTCAGGAACTCCGGCCGGAAGGCCGACTTGACGACGTCCATCACCTGGTCGCGAACGACATCGCTGTCCTCGTCTTCGCCAAGGCCGGTCAGATATTCCGCACCCAGGTTCGAGGTCATGATGATCATCGTGTTGCGGAAGTCGACGGTGCGACCCTGACCATCGGTCAGGCGGCCGTCGTCGAGCACCTGCAGCAGCACGTTGAAGACATCCGGATGCGCCTTCTCAATTTCGTCGAACAGCACGACCTGATAGGGCCGGCGGCGGACGGATTCGGTCAGCGCTCCGCCTTCCTCGTAACCGACATAGCCGGGAGGTGCGCCGATCAGCCGGGCAACGGAGTGCTTCTCCATGTATTCCGACATGTCGACACGCAGCAGCGCGCTCTCGTCGTCGAACAGAAACCGGGCGAGCGCCTTGGTCAGCTCGGTCTTGCCCACCCCGGTCGGGCCGAGGAAGATGAACGAGCCGATCGGCCGGTTCGGATCCTGCAGGCCGGCACGGGCACGGCGAACGGCACGCGATACCGCCTGGACGGCATCGCCCTGGCCGACGACCCATTTCGCCAGTTCGTCTTCCATCCGCAGCAGCTTGTCGCGTTCGCCTTCCAGCATCTTGTCAACCGGGATACCGGTCCAACGCGAAACCACATGGGCGATGTTGTCGGGGGTGACGACCTCCTGCACCATCGGATTGGCGTTGGCGTTCTCCTGGCTTTCGGCGTCGGAAAGCTCTTTCTCGAGCTTGGGGATGACGCCATAGGTCAGCTCTCCGGCGCGCTGGAACTCACCCTTGCGCTGGACGATCGCCAGTTCGTTACGGGCTTCATCGAGCTGCTTCTTAAGGTCGGCGGCGCGGCCAAGCTTCTGCTTTTCCGCCTGCCAACGGGCCGTCAGCGCCGATGCCTGCTCTTCGAGCGAGACCAGATCGAGCTCGAGCTTTTCCAGCCGGTCCTTCGACGAGGTGTCGGTTTCCTTCTTCAGCGCTTCGCGCTCGATCTTCAGCTGCATGATGCGGCGATCGAGTTCGTCGAGCTCTTCAGGCTTGGAATCCACCTGCATGCGCAGACGCGAGGCCGCCTCGTCCATCAGGTCGATCGCCTTGTCCGGCAGATACCGGTCGGTGATGTAGCGGTTGGACAGCGTAGCGGCGGCAACCAGCGCGGAATCGGAAATCCGCACCTTGTGGTGCTGCTCGTATTTTTCCTTCAGGCCACGCAGGATCGAGATCGTGTCCTCGACTGTCGGCTCCTCGACCATCACTGGCTGGAAGCGGCGGGCAAGGGCTGCGTCCTTCTCGACGTGCTTGCGGTATTCGTCGAGCGTGGTCGCGCCGACGCAATGCAGCTCGCCGCGCGCAAGCGCAGGCTTCAGCAAGTTGGAGGCATCCATCGCCCCTTCCGCCTTGCCGGCACCGACCAGCGTGTGCATTTCGTCGATGAACAGGATGATCTCGCCGTTTTCCGCCTGCACTTCGTTGAGCACGGCCTTCAGCCGCTCTTCGAACTCGCCGCGGAACTTCGCGCCTGCGATCAACGCGCCCATGTCGAGCGCCATCAGCCGCTTGTCCTTCAGGCTCTCCGGGACGTCGCCATTGACGATGCGCAGGGCGAGGCCCTCGGCAATCGCCGTCTTGCCGACGCCGGGCTCACCGATCAGGACCGGATTGTTCTTGGTCCGGCGTGACAGCACCTGAATCGTGCGACGGATTTCGTCGTCACGGCCGATCACCGGGTCGAGCTTGCCTTCGCGCGCATCGGCCGTCAGGTCACGGGCATATTTCTTCAGGCTGTCGAACCCCTGCTCGGCATTGGAACTGTCGGCGGTGCGGCCCTTGCGAATATCGTTGATGACTTGGTTGAGCTTGGTCGGCGTCACGCCGGCCTTCTTCAGGACGTCGGCCGTGGCAGCAGAGCTTTCGATCGCCAAGGCCACCAGCAGGCGTTCAACGGTGACGAAGCTGTCGCCGGCTTTCTTGGCCGCTTCTTCCGCACTCGAAAAGACGCGAGCGAGCGGCTGCGACAGATAGACGGAACCGTTGCCGCCGGAAACCTTCGGCAGTTTGGCGAGTGCAGCATCATTGCCGGCGCGCGCTTCGCGCGCGTCGCCGCCAGCCCGCTCGATCAGCGAAGCGGCCATGCCCTGGTCGTCGTCGAGCAGCACTTTCAGCACATGCTCGGGCGTGAACTGCTGATGTCCCTGCGCCAGCGCATAGGTCTGCGCCGATTGCAGGAAACCGCGCACGCGTTCGGAATATTTCTCGATATTCATACTTTACCTCCATAGCCCACCAGGCCCGTCACGCGGCACCCGCTGGTGTTTCAGGATCAGGTTCCCGCATTCGGCGAACCTGTCATCGGGCGTCGATCCACACCTTGCGCGGGATCAACACGTCCGAAGCGAATATGGGGCAGCGAATTTCGAAATTAAAGGGCTGATTGCATGTCGCAATTAGGAAATCTTGCGAAGGACGAAAACGGCCACGCGTCTTTACGATGCGCGGCCGTCGGCTTTTGGATGCAGGGCATTGCCGTGCCGCGTCGGGCGAACGCGCTGCGGCTGCGGCCCTGAGATCAGCGATCGGCAAACGACGTGCCGAACTCCTTCATGCGGGAGACGTAGTAAGCGGGCTCGATCAAAACTTCCGGCAGGTAGAGACCGGCCTTTGGCGCTTCGCCCCCGGACAGACCGAGCATGCGCTCGACCGCAAGCGCGACGCCGAGCGCTGTCAGCGGGGCCTGGCCCTGCGGATGCACGATCTCATGCCGGCGCGAGACCCACTCTCCGTCTTTCGACTGCCCCTCGATCTCGAGCGTGATCTCCGTCGAAAATGGCTCGCCGCGCCGCCGACTGGCAGAGACGCTGTAGGCAAGATCCAGCCGGATCTCCCTGGCGCCGGTACGTGTGGCCAGCGCCATGACGTCGAAGGGCGAATAGGCGGCAGCATCAAGCTCGACACCATCGACACTTTTGTAGCGCGCGCTTGCTTCCTGCCCGCTCGCCCAATGCAGCTTGCCGTCCTTGACCGTCAGCGATGCCGGCGCGTTGCCGGTGATGCGGTTGTAATCGGCAAGTGCCGCTGGCCCGCCCATGTCCTCCTCATCGAGCAGGACGCCGATACGGATCGCGTCAACTGTCTCGTAGGACGAAAGCGCTTCGAGCACCGGGAAGATCGCAGCCCCGGCAAGCCAATGGCTGGCGAGCAGGATCGGCGCCTTGTCCGGTGCATGGATATACTGGGCAACCTCGGGCCCGATCTCGAACGTTCCGCTGGAGAGGCTGATATACGGTATTCCCCTGCCCTGCGCATATCGCATTGAGGTCAGCCTTTCGTCCTTGACGAAGATCACCACGGCGCTGAAGGCGTCCTTGTCGTTAAGACCGAGATCGGCGCGGTCGAGATCAACACGCACACCGGTCGCTCCACCGACCTCGCTCGCGACGGCCTGCGCCCGGGAAAGATCACGACCGCCGATTGCCAGCGGCAGATCGGGATGCAGCCTGCGGATCGCCTTCGCCGCCTGCGACCCGACGACGCCCGAGCCGCCGATGATCAGCACGGGTGAGAACTTGCTCGACATGTTCATATCTCCTAGACGGAAAGAAGGTGGCATTTTGCCAACCTACGATTAGTAAGTTACCATCGGTAGATAAGTAGCAAACGCGCCCCGTCAAGGGATTGGGATATTTTATCGCCTAGAGCGCCGCGCGTCTTATTAGACGCGCAAAGGTCGCTGTAGCACTTTGAACTGCTGCATGTTTTTATCCTTAAATCGAATAGGATTTAAGGAAACATGCGGCAGTGTGGACGACCCGAGGAGAGCAGCCGATGGAGAAAACGGCGATCAGGAAACTAGCCAAGCCCGAACGGCGTGCCCAGCTCATCGAAACCTCCAAGGAAATTTTGCGGGAATGCGGCGCGGACGCCCTCACCCTCGGCCACCTGGCCGAGCGCGCCGGCGTCAGCAAGCCGATCGCCTATGAGCACTTCGGAACCCGCGAGGGGCTGCTGATCGCGCTTTCGCGCGAGATCGAGGAGCGCCATACCGATAAGCTGAAGAAAGCGCTGCTGGACGCCCCGGCCGATCTTGCATCCGTCGCCGGCATCATCAGCGCCGTCTACATCGGATGTGCCGTCGAAAGCGGTTCGGAATGGCAGGCGATGTCAGGCGCCCTGCGTGGCAATGCCGAGATGGACCGCGTGCAGCAGGAACTCGCCGATGACTATGTCGCGCTCATCGGCGCAGCCATCGCACCTTTCTCCACCCTCACCGAAGATGATCTGCGCCTGCGTTGCGCGGGCATTGCCGGTGCTGCGGAGGCGATTGCCCGGGAGTTCGTCCGGGGGCGAACGACCGAGGACGATGCGGCCACCAATCTCGCAGCCTTGATTGTCAAAGCTGTCGGCTGATGGACAACGCCAGAAGCCGGCGATCAATGGAGCGTGCGGCACGGGACGATCGCCAGCCCTAGCGATTATGGTGCGCTTCAGCGTCCGCAGTCTTCCGAGCAAAATTCCGGCAACAAAAAACCCGGCCGCAGAGCGGACCGGGCTTTTGATGTTCGCTTCTGCCGCGCCGCATACGCCGCCCAACTGCATGTTTCCTTAAATCCTATTCGATTTAACGATCAAAACATGCAGCCATTCAAAGTGCTACAGCGACCTTTGCGCATCCAATAAGACGCGCGGCGCTGTAGGAAGACTTACTCGGACTCAGCCAGTGCCGGCGCTTCCGGAGGCGCGTCGCCTGACGCTTCGCCTTCATCGGCTGCAGTGCGGCGCGGACGGCGCGGGCGCGGCGCGCTGCGGCGACGCGAGGCCGCACGGCCGGAAGCCGCTGGCGTTTCTTCTTCCATAGCCACTTCGGCCGGCGTGCCTTCGATGACGGGCTGCGGGCCCGAACCGTCGATCACCGGCTGCTGCTCGATAACGACAGGAGCGGGAGCGGCTACAACGTGGACCGGCGCTTCGTCGGCGTAGCCCTGATCCAGATCGTCCTGATCCTGATCCTGATCCTGGTCGTTGGCGTCCTGCCCGCGGAAATCCTGGCGTTCTTCGCGCTGGAAGCGATCCTGCATCTGCGCCTGTGCGGCTGCAATGATGCGGTTGTAATGCTCGGCATGCTGAAGGTAGTTTTCAGCGATGACACGGTCGCCGGAGCTCTGCGCATCACGAGCAAGTGCCGAGTATTTCTCGGCGATATGCTGCGCGGTACCGCGAATCTTCACGTCCGGACCAGAACTATCATAGGTCCGCGTCAGGGGATTTGATCCCTTGCGGTTATGATTGTTGTTATTTCCACTGTTGTTATTGTTGTTGTTATTGTTGTTATTCCGCCCGCGGCCGCGCTTGTTTTGCTGTCCTGGCCTCATAGTACATTCACCCGAATTCTCTTGATAATGATGATCATGTGGTTTCGTCTTCCGGCCGGATCTGTCCGCGCCCGACAGAGCGTGCGCCGGTGAGCCCGCACATTGGCGGCTTCGGCGCCGACTGGCGTCAAATTAACAGGTACCTGCACAAGGCACTGTTGAACCCTAGCAACTCTTTCTTGAGAGCAATCCCCGTGGCCAGGTCATACCGGAACGAATCTTAGGTCCATGACCATCTGCCCAGTGCGCGGGCAAACTAGCCCGCTTCCTCTGGGATTCCAAGCCCTTTCTTTGCGTCAGCAAGAAAGAAGATGCGCCAGTGCAGCATTTTTTCAACGGTCGAAGCTACGCTCAAAGATCAGAACCCGGTCGTTGCCGCCCAAATCCTTGGCTTCTTCGCGCAAACGGAAGTTCTCGGCACTAAACAATGCCGCAACCGCCTCTTTCTGATCGAAACCGATTTCCAAGCCTATCACGCCGTTTGTCTCAAGATGATGACCGGCCTGAAGGGCGATGGCACGATAGGCATCAAGGCCGTCGTCTCCGCCATCGAGCGCTGCGGCAGGATCGTGCAATCGCACCTCCGGCTCAAGCTCTGCGACGACATTGGACGGTATATAAGGCGGATTTGAGACGATGGCGTCGAAGCTACCCTCCACCTTGTCGAACCAGTTGCTGCGCACAGCCTCGAAACGACCCGAAAGGCCAAGCGCCTCGGCATTTGCGCTCGCCGTCGCCAACGCGTCCTCAGATATATCGGTAGCCGTTCCGCGCGCTTCAAGAACCGTGGCAAGCAACGCCAGGCAGATCGCCCCGGTGCCCGTGCCGAGATCGACGAGCCGGCAGCTGCCCTTCGTTGCAACGGTGCGGCGCAGATACGGGATCATGCGATCGACGAGCGTTTCCGTATCCGGCCTCGGCTCCAGCGTTTCACGCGACAGCTTGAGCGGCAGGCCAAAGAACTCCCGCTCGCCGAGAATGCGGTAGACGGGTTCGCGCGCGCTCCGCCGCTCGACGGCAGCCCTCACCCTGGCAACGTCGGCCTCCGTGACCAGGTCCCTGCCGCGCGTCACGACATCGGTCAACGAAAGCCCGAGCACGCCCGAAACCAGATGACGCGCGTCGAGCGCAGCGTGTTCGATGCCGGCGGCCGTCAGGCGATCCCGGCTTTCCACCACGAGGCGCGCGAGCGTGGCCGTCATCGCCATCAGCCCCGCTGCTCGCCCAGAAGAGCCAACTGGCTCGCCTGGTAATCGGCCAGCAGCGCATCGACCACTTCGTCGATTTCGCCCATCATCATCCGGTCGAGCTTATAGAGCGTCAGGTTGATGCGGTGATCCGTAATGCGCCCCTGCGGAAAATTGTAGGTGCGAATGCGCTCAGAGCGGTCGCCGGAGCCGACCTGGCTCTTGCGATCGGCCGAACGCTCGCTGTCGGCGCGCTGGCGTTCCATGTCATAGAGCCGCGAACGCAGCACCTGCATCGCCTTGGCGCGGTTCTGGTGCTGCGACTTTTCCGAACTTGTGACGACGAGGCCGGTCGGAAGGTGGGTGATGCGCACGGCGGAGTCCGTCGTGTTGACGTGCTGTCCGCCAGCACCTGACGAGCGCATGGTGTCGATGCGGATGTCCTCGGGCCGAACCTCGATGTCGATTTCCTCGGCTTCCGGCAGTACGGCGACGGTTGCCGCCGAGGTGTGGATGCGTCCGCTCGCCTCGGTATCCGGCACGCGCTGAACGCGGTGCACACCCGACTCGAACTTCAGCCGCGCAAACACGCCGCGGCCGGAGACGGTGGCGATGATTTCCTTGAATCCGCCGGCTTCACCCTCGCTCGCCGAAAGCACTTCGACGCGCCAGCCCTTGGCCGCAGCGTAACGCTCGTACATCCGGAAAAGATCGCCGGCAAACAGCGCTGCCTCCGAACCGCCGGTTCCGGCGCGGATTTCGAGGATAGCGCTCTTTTCGTCGGCTGCATCCTTCGGCAAGAGCAGGATCTGGATTTCCTGCTCCAGCTGCTCGATTGCCTCGACGACCTCAGGCTTTTCCATCTCGGCCAGGTCGCGCATGTCCTTGTCAGTCGTCCTGTCGGCCAACATGGCATTGATATCGGCAAGCTCGGCCGTCGCCTTCTCATAGGCGCGGATCTTGGTCACCACCGGCTGCAGTTCGGAATATTCCGACGCCAGCTTCACATAGACGTCGGCCGCTGGCCCCGCCGACATGCGGGCCTCGATCTCGCCGAACCGCCGTTCCAGTTCGCGCATTTTCTCAATGGGAAGCTTTGCCAAGTGTCACTCCAAATGCGCTACGCCTCGCCCGGATCATAGCCCGGACGAGGACAAAAGCGCTTCAAATCTATCTAAACCGGGATGCCGTTTGCCGCGGCGAAGTCGATGAGGATCTGGCGAACAGGCGTCGGGTCGCGGGTGTCGTCGAGCGCCGCGTTCAGTACCTCGCCGAGCTTGTCGGCATCGAGGGCCAGGAGCATCGCCTTGATCGGACCGACCGCCGTCGGCGACATCGACACCGAGCGGTAGCCGAGACCGAGCAGCGCCATGGCGGACAGTGGCTTGCTCGCCATCTCACCGCACAGCGTCACCGGCGTCTGATGTCGCTCGCCGCCGCGCACGATATCGCGCAGGATCCTGAGGAAGGGCCGGCCAAGCACGTCGAAGCGATCGGAAACGCGGGCGTTGCCGCGATCGACTGCCATGGCGAACTGGAACAGATCGTTCGAGCCGACCGAGACGAAGTCCACCTCGCTCATCAGTTCGTCCAGCTGCCACAGCAGCGCCGGCACTTCCAGCATGGCGCCGAACTGCAGCTTGCGCGGCAGCTGTTCGCCGAGCTTCGACTGACGCTCGATTTCCTTTTGCAAAAGCTCGCGCGCTTCCTTCAGCTCCGAGACCTCGGTCACCATCGGCAGCATCAATTTCAGCTCGAGACCGGCAGCCGCACGCAGCATGGCGCGCAGCTGAGTGCGCAGCAGGCCGGGCCGATCCAGCGAAAGGCGGATCGCCCGCCATCCGAGTGCCGGATTTTCCTCTTCCGCCGCGCGGAAATAGGGAACCACCTTGTCGCCGCCAATATCGAGCGTGCGGAAAGTCACCGGCTTGCCGCCGGTCTGCTTCAGAACGCTGCGGTAGAAGGCTTCCTGCTCTTCCGCCTTCGGCATCGTCGAGGCGATCATGAACTGCAGTTCGGTGCGGAAAAGGCCGATGCCCTCGGCACCCGCTTCGTTCAGATGCGGCAGGTCGACCAAAAGGCCAGCGTTCATCTGCAAGGTGATGCGCTTGCCGTCCTTGGTCAGCGGTTCGACATCCTTGAGCGCGCGGAACTGAGCCTGCCGGCGGGCGCGGAACCGTACCTTTTCCTCGTAGGCGCGCTGCAGGTCGGCCAACGGCCGCAGATGCACCTTGGCATCGTCGCCATCGATGATGACGGCATCGCGGTTTTCCGCAAGCGCGACAGCACCCGCCGCCTGTCCGACGACCGGAATGCCCATGGCGCGGGCGACGATGACCACGTGGCTGGTGACGGCCCCTTCCTCAAGGACCAGGCCGCGGACGTTTTCGCGCGGATAGTCGAGAAGTTCGGCGGCACCCATGGCCCGGGCAACGATCACCGCATCGGTCGGGAAGTCGCTCGCCGAAAGCTTGGCGCCATAGCCCGAAAGCTGGCGCAGCAGCCGGTTGGCGAGATCGTCGAAATCATGCATGCGCTCGCGCAAATAGGGATCGGTCAGCCGGATCATCCGCGCCTTGGTCTCGCTCTGCACCCGTTCGACGGCAGCTTCCGCCGTCAGGCCGTTGCGGATCGCCTCTTCCAGCTTCCGCACCCAGCCGCGGTCATGGGCAAACATGCGATAGGTCTCAAGCACCGCTCGGTGCTCGCCCTCCATCGACACTTCGCGACGCGATAGCATGTCGTCGATCGAGATACGCAATGACCCCAGAGCCTCGGCAAGCCGCTGCAATTCCTGGTCAGTATCCTCGTTCAGAAGATTGGTGACGACGATCCTCGGCTCGTGCAGCACGACATAACCGAGGCCGATGCCTTCGCCATAGCTGTTGCCGTCGATCGAGACCGGCCGGGACAGATCGAGTTCGAGGCCGGGCTTGGTGATTTTCTTCAACTCGCCGGTCGCCACCATCTCGGCGAGAACCATGGCGGTGGTTTCCAGCGCCTCGACCTCGTCTTCGCGGTAGTTGCGCATCGCCTTGTTCTGCACGACGAGAACGCCGAGCGCCCGACCCGTGCGCAGGATCGGCACGCCGAGGAACGAGTGATAGATCTCTTCGCCGGTTTCCGGCAGGTAGGTAAAGGCCGGATGCGCCTGGGCGTCGGACAGGTTGAGCGGACGTGCGGACGCGGCAATCGTGCCGACGAGGCCCTGCCCCATCTTCAACTGCGCCAGGTGGACGGCGGTCTTGTTCAGACCTTCGGTCGCGTAGAGTTCGAGCACGCCGTCGGAACGCAGCACATAGACCGAACACACTTCCGCGACCATGTTCTGTGCGATCTGGCGCACGATCCGGTCAAGGCGCTCCTGTGGCTCGAGCGGTTCCGCCATCAGTTCGCGCAACCGCTTGAGGAGAACGCGCGGACCTGCGGAAAGGTCTCTCATCGCGTGGGGTCCCCCGAAAAAGAGTAGACGACGGCGGCGGACGAATTCGCAGCCGAAACGGCCGCGAATCCCAAATCAGTCACCTGTGGGTTAACTCTTATCGAGACCGTAGGCGGAATGCAAAGTGCGAACTGCCAATTCGGCATAGGGTCCGTCGATCAGGATCGAGATCTTGATTTCGGAGGTGGTGATCGCCTTGATGTTGATGCCCTTGTCGGCGAGCGCACGGAATGCCGATGCGGCAACGCCGGCGTGGCTGCGCATGCCGATGCCGATGACAGAGACCTTGACCAGGCCAGCTTCCGACTGGATCACGTCGTAGCCGATCTTTTCCTTGTTGTCGCCGAGCACCCTCAGCGCCTTGTCGACATCGCCGGACGGAACGGTGAAGGTCATGTCGGTCTTCGAACCATCTTCCGAGATGTTCTGGACGATCATGTCGACATTGATATGGGCTTCGGCCAATGGCCCGAAGATCGCGGCGGAAACGCCCGGCCGGTCGGCAAGACGGCGCAGCGAAATCTGGGCTTCATCCTTGGCATAGGCAATGCCGGTTACGACTTCCTGTTCCACGATTTCTTCCTCATCACAAATCAGCGTGCCGGGCGGATTGAGAAGGTCACCCATGCCCGGCGCATCGGGATCCTCGAAAGACGAGCGCACGAAGGTACGGACCTTGTGCACCATGGCGAGCTCGACGGAGCGCACCTGCAGCACCTTGGCGCCGAGCGATGCCATTTCCAGCATTTCCTCGAACGCGATCTTTTTCAGACGCCGCGCCTTCGGCTCGATGCGCGGGTCGGTGGTGTAGACGCCATCGACGTCGGTATAGATATCGCAACGGTCGGCCTTGACGGCGGCGGCAATCGCAACGGCCGACGTGTCGGAGCCGCCGCGACCGAGTGTCGCCAGGCGGTTGTCCGGGCCAAGGCCCTGGAAACCGGCGACCACGGCCACCTGCCCCTCACCCATGCGGCGGATGATGTCGGCGCCCTCGATGTCGAGGATGCGGGCGGCGCCATGGGCGTTGTCGGTGCGGATCGGGATCTGCCAGCCCTGCCAGGAGCGCGCATTGATGCCCATCGACTGCAGCGCGATCGCCAACAGGCCCGAGGTCACCTGCTCGCCGGACGCTACGATGGCGTCATATTCGCGCGCGTCGTAGAACGGCGCATTGCTGCCGGCGACCTTGGGCATGTTCTGTACCCAGCCGACCAGTTCGTTGGTCTTGCCGGACATGGCGGAAACGACGACCGCGACCTCGTGGCCGGCGTCGACTTCACGTTTCACATGGCGGGCAACGTTGTGAATGCGGTCCAAATCAGCGACGGAAGTTCCGCCGAATTTCATCACGATGCGTGCCATTTCGCCTCTACCGGTACCGATGTTTGCGCGCGAGCGCGCGTGACAGGAAAGCGCTCCCGTCGGCGCCCGACGATCAAAAAGCTTGGGAGACTTCTCGGACATCGGCCAATCACCGCTTCGGGGAGCGGAAAGTCGCGGCGTCTCTTAGCGGATCGGGGGGCGAGGCGCAATGGCAAGAAGGTAGGAATAAGGCCTCCGTTCCAGCGAGCTGACCGCACGCCTGGCAACAATATTGCTGAACGACGTCGCCTGGCGCAACGAAGGCCCCACCAAAAGCGTTGCAGCTTTGCATCTAGGGCGGACAGCCGTGTTGGATCGCACTCCGCCGCCGTCACCCCGTTGAAAACTGCTCGCGTCGATGGTAAACACTCCGCGCAACTCGATTGTGAAAGGAGGGCTGCGTTGTGATGACTTTTTTCCGGCACCACCGCCAGCGTGGCCCCGTCAACGCCCTGCAGATGCGTTTGCAGGGCTGACCGGTACAATCGCTTCGCGTCCTCGCGAATCTTACTCCTGGTCTGCCCCAGTGTGGTGCGGCTGAAAACCGTTTCGGTTTGAACGCCCGCGCCGTTTTCCATACCGAGCCGAAGCGGCCCGAACACTGCACGATCGTGCATCGGGTCCGACACTCCGCCCAACCCGGCAGATGTATTGCCGCCCGCGGATGTTTGCCGTCGCTCGCGCAGTCCAGAGAACGAACGAACATGGCCTTGATCAATATCCGCAACCTCGCCGTCACCCTCAGCACGTCGCTGTTTTCCAATCTCAACCTTTCGATCGCGGCCGGCGATCGCCTCGGCATCGTCGCCGCCAACGGGCGCGGCAAGTCCACTCTGCTCCGATCGATCGGCGGCAGCTTCGAGCCGACGGCTGGCGAGATCACCCGCTCACGCGGCCTGACCATCGGCCATGTCGAGCAGAACGTGCCGGCGCAGCTGCTGCCGTTGTCGTTCCATGCGGCGGTTCTTTCGGCATTGTCGAGCGAGCAGGCGGACAGCGAAAGCTGGCGCGTCGATATCGTGCTCGATTCGCTCGAGGTGCCCGAAGCCCTTCGTGAGCGCGCCGTCGCGGACTTGAGCGGCGGCTGGCAGCGGCTGGCCCTCCTTGCCCGCGTCTGGGTCACGGATCCCGACGCGCTGCTCCTCGACGAGCCGACCAACCATCTCGACCTTGCCAAGATCGCCCGGCTCGAATCCTGGTTGAACGCGCTTCCGCGCGACGTGCCGGTGCTGATCGCCAGCCACGACCGCGCCTTTCTCGACGCTACCACCAACCGCACGCTGTTTCTGCGTCCAGACCAATCGCCCGTCTTTACACTCCCCTATTCGCAGGCGCGTGCGGCCGTCGATGAATTCGACGCCTCGGAAGAGCGGCGCTACCAGCGCGACATGAAGGTGGCGCAGCAATTGCGTCGCCAGGCGGCCAAGCTCAACAACATCGGCATCAACTCCGGTAGCGACCTGCTGACGATAAAGACCAAACAGCTGCGTCAGCGCGCCGACCGGCTGGAGGATGCGGCCAAGCCCGCCCACCAGGAGCGTTCGGCCGGTGTAATCCGGCTCGCCAATCGCGGCACCCACGCAAAAATCCTGGTGACGCTCGATGATATCCAGGTGGAAACGCCCGATGGCACTCCGCTGTTTCGCACGGGAAAACGCTGGATCTGCCAGGGCGACCGTATTGTCCTGCTCGGCGAAAACGGCGCCGGCAAGACAAGGCTGGTCAACCTCATCCGCACTGCGATCGAGGAGCCGGAGCGCGGACCCGAAACGCTGAAAGCCACGCCTTCCCTGGTGCTCGGCTACAGCGATCAGGCGCTCGCGGGTCTTTCGGACAAGGAAACGCCGCTTGTCGCCCTCTCCCGCCGGTTCTCGCTCGGCGATCAGAAGGTGCGTTCGCTGCTGGCGGGCGCCGGTGTCGGCATCGACATGCAGGACAAACCGGTCGGCCGGCTCTCCGGCGGCCAGAAGGCGCGTCTGGCGATGCTGCTGCTCCGCCTGCGCGAGCCCAACTTCTACCTGCTCGACGAGCCGACGAACCATCTCGATATCGAGGGCCAGGAAGCGCTGGAAGACGAGTTGATGAAAAACGAGGTCAGCTGCCTGCTGGTGTCCCACGACCGCAGCTTCGTGCGCAACATCGGCAATCGTTTCTGGTTGATCGAGAAGCGGCGGCTCGTCGAAGTGGAAGATCCCGAGGCGTTCTTCGCCGCGGCCGCACAAGGCGATGTGGCCTGATCGACAGGCGACGCGCGACTGCTGTGGCGCGTCGCCGTTTGACGGGCGTGCTTACCCCCTTAATCTCCGTGTCGAACCGGAGGAGCCACCCATGAAAATCAGCGCACGCAACCGCTTCAAGGGCAAGATCGTCGATGTCGTCAAAGGGGCGACGACCGCGCATGTGCGCATCGATCTCGGCGGCGGAGCCATCTGACGGCATCGATCACCAACGAAGCCGTCGACGAACTCGGCCTCAAGGTCGGCGGCGACGCCTACGGGGTCATCAAGGCTTCCGACGTGATGGTTGCGATCGACTGAGCAATCACGCCTTCTTGCAGTAATGGGCCGTGCCGGCATCGCCGGTTTCAAAATCACCAGGCTGCGGCGGTGCAATCGGCTTGAACAGCGTGCGATCGGGCTTCAGGTCGATGAGCGGCGTGCCGTCGAGGCAATCGAGGCCGCGCACCAGAAGCACATTGTCTTCGACCGCCTCGAGCGCCACGATCGATGTGCCGATCGGGTTCGGCCGCACTGGCGAGCGCAAGGCGAAGGTGCCATGCGTCTCGCCATTGTTGGCGGGGCTCTGCAACACGAGGTCGCGGCGCGATCGATCGAGCCAATAGAGGATCTCCAGTCGCTCGAACCGCTCGATGCCCTTCAGCGCCTCGACCCAGGGCGAAAAGATCTCGATCCGGCAGATCGGCCCGTCATGGCGCCCCTGTCGCGGGCAGCCGAGCCTTGACGCCCAGGGCGTCGAAATGCGCCCGATGAAGGTCAGCCCTGCATCGGTTGCCTCCGACGGCGTGATCGAGACTTCGTTTTCCCGGATTTCGTTTTCGCGAACCATCTCGTATTCCTTCCTCAGGCGTTGTTTCGTGGTGCGCAGAGGCGGGCGTCGCTGCCCGCAAGCGTGCCGATCACCACATCGATGTCGTAGAGCTGCTTGAGCGCGGTCACGGTCAGCACCGCATCGGGTGTTCCAAGCGCGACGATCCGCGAATGGAACACCAACGCCACGCGGTCAGCCACCCGAAACGCGTGGTCGGGATTGTGGGTAGACAGAACGATCGAAACGCCTTCGCCGGCAAGCTCCCGCACCCGATCGAGCACCCGCATCTGATGACCGTAGTCGAGGCTTGCCGTCGGTTCGTCCATCACCAGGATCGAAGGCTCCTGCGCGAGCGCGCGCGCGATCAGGGCGATCTGGCGCTCACCGCCGCTGATCTCGGTATAGGCACGGTTCGCCAGATGGTCGATGCCGAGCCGCTCCAGCGTGGCGGCGGCCACCTCGCGGTCATGGCGGCCGGGCGTTGCAAACAGGCCCACATGCGGCGCACGGCCCATCAGCACCAGTTCCTCGACCGTGAATGGGAAGAGCGCGGCATGCGCCTGCGGCACATAAGCGATGCGCGAGGCACGGTCGCGGCCGGACCAGGAGCCGATCGGCTGGCCATCCAGCCGGATCGTGCCTGCCCTCAGCGGAACGAGCCCGAGCAACGTCTTGAACAGCGTCGTCTTGCCGGCGCCATTCGGCCCGAACAGCACGAGTACCTCGTTTTCATCAAGCGTGAAGCTGATGTCCTGGCCGACAAGGCGGCTGCCGTAGCCAAAGGCGATCTGGTCGACCTCGAGCCTCATTGCCAGCCCTTTCGCCCTGATGCGAGCAGCCAGAGAAAGAACGGCGCGCCGACGGTCGCCGTCAGGATGCCGAGCGGTACCTCGATCATCGCAATGCTGCGCGCCAGCATATCGGCGACGAGCAGATAGGCGGCGCCGAGCGCCATCGACACCGGCAGCAACCGGACGAAATCCGGTCCGACGAGGAGGCGCGCCACATGCGGGATGACAAGCCCAATCCAGCCGATGATGCCGGTGACCGAGACGGAAGCCGAGGTGATCAGCGTTGCCGCCAGCACCAGCACGACGCGCAGCCGGCCGGTGTCGATGCCGAGCGCACGCGCTTCTTCCTCGCCAAGCGTCATGACGTTCATGCGCCAGCGCAGGAGAAAGAGCGGGATGATGCCGACGACAAGCGCGGGAAGAATGGAGACGACGTCGCCTGATGTCACCGAGGCTAGGCTGCCGAGCAGCCAATAGGTGATCGCCGGCAACTGATCATAGGGATCGGCAAGGATCTTGATCAGCGAGATGCCGGCACCCACGTGCGCACCGACCGCGATGCCTGCCAGAACGAGAACGAGCACCGGATCCCGGTTGCGGATCACTGTTGCAACCGCATAGACAGACAGCACGGCGATCAGCCCGCCGACAAAACTCATCAGCTGGATGACGCCGACCGGCAACGACAGGAAGATGCCGACAACGGCGCCGAAGCTGGCGCCGGCGGAAACCCCGAGAATATCGGGCGAAACCAGCGGGTTGCGGAACAGGCCTTGGTAGGTGGCGCCGGCTGCCGCAAGCGCCGCGCCGACGGCAAGACCGGCCAGCACACGCGGCAAGCGGATGTTCCAGAAGACCGTGGCCACCGTCTCATCACTGGGGGTACCGCCGACCATTGCCCAGATTTGACCGATCAGATCGGACAGGCCCGCGTCGAATTTGCCGACAGTCATCGACAGGGCGGAAAGCGACAGGAGGCCTGCGATCGCAACCAGCGACCGTGCACCGACCCACCCTCGCCTCAGAACGATCTGCTTTGTCATTGCGTTTCCGGCAGGGCACCTTTGACAAGCCTCGTGAGCTGCGCGTCATCAAGATCCACTTGGTAGAAGAGTTTGTAGAATTCCCGCGTCTCGGCTTTCAGGTCACCCTCGTAGAAGCCGCCATAAAGCAGTGCCTCAAGCCAGCGGACCCCGATCAGGCGGTTGATGCCGGGCGGCGAATCGAACCAGCCGAATGGCATCGACGGCGCGATGAACACCTGTCCCTTCTCGACCGCCTGCACCCTGCTCCACGCCGGATCTGTCGCGACCGCTGAGGCGAACTTCGGGCTCGCGGCGATGATCATCTCCGGGTTCCAGGCGAGCAGCTGCTCCGGCGAAACCTGAGTGAGACTGCTCTTGCCGGCAACGGCCGCGACATTGACTGCACCTGCGGCTTCGAGGATCTCAAGATTGATCGAGCCTGCCAGGCCCGTCTCCAGACCATCGGGGCCACGTCCGTAATAGACCCTGGGCCGCTCGTCGGCCGGTACTGCCGCTATCGTCTCGCCGAGTTCCTTCAGCGTTTCGTCGGCATAGTCGGCAAGTTTGCCGGCACGCTCTTCGGCTCCGAGCATCGCGCCGAGGCTGCGCAAGGTCTCGGCACTTTTGCCGAACGAACCGTCGATCAGCACATAGGGAATGCCGGTCTGGCTCTGCACCTTGTCGGCAAGCGAGGCATAGGTCGCGTCCACCGTGCCGACATCGATGATGACGTCAGGCTTGGCCGCAAGCACCGCCTCGATATTCGCCGTCCCGCCCTTGCCGGTCAGGCGGCCATAGGTCGGTAAACCGCGTACGGCCTCCATTAGGTAGGGCTTTTCGTCTTCCTTCGGCTCGCGCACCCAGCCGGCCAGCTTCTCCGGCGCGATGGCATAGACCAGCACCGAGGCCGGCGGACCGGCCGCCAGCACCTTGCCAATATGGTCGGGAAGCTCGACCGTGCGACCGGCCGCATCCGTGAAGGGTTTCGCCTGAACCGCAAGCGGCATCAGGGTAAGAAGGGCGCCGAAGGCACCGGCGATAGATCTGATCATGGTGAAGCCTCGGGATGGAGGTGCGGACGATGGTTCGGCGCGACTATGGCACAGCGTTATATCCGTTGGAATATCTCGATTGATAACCCGTCTCCAGCGCTAAGGTCTTTGCATTGCTTGAGAACCTTGACTAGGCGGCCCGATCGGGCGATATCGGACCCATGTGCGAACATGACGTCCATATCGTTGCGCGTTCGGCCGGCATCCCAATAGGCGGGATGCAGGGTGATAAAGCACGCTAACGAAAGAGCGTTCGCGCACCTGCAGCCTCGCCGGAAACGGACGGGGTTCTTCTTTTGACGGGTGCGCCGTCCATCGGCATTTTTGATGGAGAATGAAATGGCACAGAACATCTACGACAAACCGGAATTTTTCGAAGGCTACAGCCAGCTCGGACGATCGGTCCATGGCCTCGACGGCGCCGCCGAATGGCCGGCAATCCGCGCCGCCTTGCCGGATTTGCAGGGCAAGCGCGTGGTCGATCTCGGCTGCGGCTTCGGCTGGTTCTCGCGTTTCGCGCGCGAGCAGGGTGCGGCCCGCGTGCTCGGGCTCGACCTGTCGGAAAACATGATCGCCCGCGCCCGGCGCGACACGCCCGATCCGGCGATCGAATACGGCATCGCCGATCTCGATCATCTTGCGCTCGAAACCGGCACCTTTGACGTCGCCAACAGCTCGCTCGCGTTTCACTATGTCGAGAATTTCGACCGCCTGGTCCAGGCAATCTACGATGCGCTGGTGCCGGGCGCGCACCTGGTGTTCACCATCGAGCACCCGATCTACATGGCCTCGCTGAACCCTGGCTGGCAGGTCGGGGAAAACGGGCAGAAGCGCTGGCCGGTCGATCACTATTCCATCGAGGGCCAGCGCACGACGGATTGGCTGGCCAAGGGCGTGGTCAAGTACCACCGCACGATCGGCACCACGCTCAACGCCTTGATGCGCGGCGGTTTCGCCATCCGTCACGTCGAGGAGTGGCGCCCGACGCCGGCGCAGATCGACGCCAATCCGGATCTCGCCGAAGAGATGGAACGGCCGATGATTTTGATCGTCGACGCCCAGCGGTAGGGCAGACAGAAGCCCGGGCCGGAACCGCACCCGGGCTTTGCCCATGCCGTCCAGTACTTTCATCCGAGGCGACCGTTTTCGGATTGACCCGGTCGTGCGATCACGCAAACGACGTCGCTGCGGTCGACCCGATGGGTCCTGACGTTTGCCACGCTCCATCGGCTATCGGCAAGGCGGGCTTCGATCCGGCTGGAAATGTCTTCGGCACTGCCCGACGGCTCGTCGTCAAAGATCAGCAACCGCCCGTCCGGCTTGAGAACCTGCGCAAGTACCGCCAGTTCGCGCGATGGATCGCCCCTTGCAAAGACACAGACACGGATGGCGAAAGCAGCATCGAAACGCGCGTCGCCAAAATCCGCTCGCGCCAGCTCAATAGCCTCAAAGTCTGCCCTGCCGGCCGCGACATAGCTGGCGTTTCGTTGTTTCGCCGCCGCGATCATCTTCGCAGAGCGATCGATCGCAACGATCCGCCCATCGGCCAGTTTCTCGCAAACGCCCGTAACTGCGACACCGTGACCGCAGCCGATCTCAAGCAGCCAGTCCGATGGTTGCGGTGCGATCATTTCTACTGCCCAACCGATTCTGCCTTCCGCGTGCATGTCCCCTCCTCACGCAAGCCCGCCGTCGAGTGCGGGACGATACCATGATCGGCTTGATGGTCGTCCGGGACTTTCCGATATCAAAATAAAACCACTTGCAATATAAAATCAGTTTTGCGATGATCCGCTCATCAACGAACCGTGCCGCAAATAGCGGCAAGGGAGAATGGGAGGAACGACTATGCGCAAGGTCATCATGTGGGACATGGTCAGTGTCGACGGCTTTTTCGAAGCACCAGGCCATGACATCAGCTGGTTCGTCTTCGAGGACGAACTCGCAGCCTATATCGGCGAGACCCAGCTTGAGGCCGATACGCTGCTCTTCGGCCGGGTGACCTATGAGATGATGGCGTCTTACTGGCCCGAAGCCGAAGGCGATATCGCCACCTTCATGAACGGCGTCGAGAAATACGTCTTCTCCCGCTCCCTCAAAAGCACCGACTGGCACAACACCACGCTCGTTACCGGCGACGCGGTCGCCGAAGTCGAACACCTGAAGGCGCTTGGGGGTGGTACCATCTTCATTTTCGGCAGCGCCGATTTTGCCGCAGGCCTGGTGGAAAAGGGCCTTGTCGACGAATACCGGCTTGGCATCAATCCGGTACTGCTCGGCGGCGGCGTGCCTCTGTTCAAATCGTTGCCGACGCGCACCACCCTCAAGCTCACCCACACGCGACCGCTCAAGTCCGGCGTCGTCATCCTGCATTACCAGCCGCAGCCGGATGTCTGATCGGGCGCTCGCCCCGCGGCCGCTCCCGATGCGCTGTTGCGGCCAGGGTCCGCCTCTTGACATCCCTGCCCGATCGTCCGACTTCATCAGGCAGAATGAAGGAGACGGCAGCATGAGCGAGACAGCGCGCACGACGATCGACCAGAGCGAAGTAGACCGCTTTTCGGCCATGGCCGCCGAGTGGTGGGATCCGACGGGAAAGTTCCGGCCGCTGCACAAGTTCAATCCGGTGCGCCTTGCCTATATCCGCGACAGGGTTGCCGAGCATTTCGGCCGCGATCCGAAGAGCCCGCAGCCGCTGAAGGGCCTGCGCCTGCTCGATATCGGTTGCGGTGGCGGGCTGCTGTCGGAGCCGATGGCCCGCATGGGCGCTGACGTCGTCGGCGCGGACGCTTCGGAAAAGAATATCGGCATTGCCAAGACCCATGCGGCCGGCAGCGGCGTTAACGTCGATTATCGGGCCGTGACGGCCGAAGCCCTCACGGAAGCGGGCGAAAGCTTCGACATCGTTCTCAACATGGAAGTGGTCGAGCACGTCGCCGATGTCGATTTCTTCATGACCACCTGCGCCCATATGGTTCGCCCCGGCGGCCTGATGTTCGTCGCCACCATCAACCGCACGATGAAGGCGGCGGCATTGGCCATCTTCGCCGCCGAAAACGTTCTGCGCTGGCTGCCGCGCGGCACGCATCAATATGAAAAGCTCGTGCGCCCCGAGGAATTGGAAAAACCGCTGGTGGCAAGCGGCCTGGAACTGACCGAACGCACCGGCGTATTCTTCAATCCGCTGTCCAACCAGTGGAACCTGTCGAAGGACATGGACGTCAATTACATGATTGTCGCCAAGCGCCCGCTCTAACGCAGCCGGCCCTTCGCATCCGCATCAAATCCTATGCAAAGCCCTCCGCCGACGCCGTTCGCCGGGGGGCTTTGCTTTTAGCGCTACTGCATAGTTCCTTAAATCGGATCCGATTTTAAGGACAAAATTATGCAGCAAGTTTAAAACGCTACAGCGTCCTTTGTGCGTCATATTTGGCGCACGGCGCTGTAGCGCCTCAAGCCACCTTCGGCCGCGCCTGCCACTCATGCTGAAGCAGCGCGTAGATGAACTCGTCCCCCCATTGGCCGTTGAACAGGTCGTTCTGGATCAGATGCGCCTCACGGCGCATGCCGAGCCGCTCGACGACCCCGACGGAACCGGCGTTGAGCGGGTCGAGACGGGCAAAGATCCGGTGGAAGTTCAATTGGAAGAAACCCAGGTCGAGCACTGCCCGCATCGCTTCGGTGGCATAGCCCTTGCCCGAAAATGCCGGATTGAAGATGTAGCCGGCTTCAGCCTGCCGCGCCGCCTTGCTGGCGAGCTTCAACAGCACCTCGCCGACAAGCGCGCCATCCTGCCTCCGTTCGACCGCAAAAACCGCGACATCGCCATCCGCATCGAGACGCGGGTCGCTCGCCTTGGCGAATTTTGCGCGCGCGCCGTCCTCGTCAAGCGGATTGGCATAGAGATAGCGGTAAACCTCCGGCAGCCGGTGATAGGCATGGAACCCGTCGAAATCCTCAGGCGCAAAATGCCTGATCGTCAGGCGGTCGGTGGAAATGCGAAGGTCGGAAAGATCCATAGCGCTCAAAATCCCGGATTACAAAGATCCGGAAATGGGAACCAACGATCTGTTTTTAAAGGGTGTTTGCTAGATTTCGCCTGAGAGCGCTGAAAGTCGGTGGCGCGAGCAGGCATTGCGCTCTGCAGGTCAGTTGACCTCGTCGGGCAACACCGGCAGTGGCGCGATCGCGATGCCCTCTTCGAGAAGCGCGACAGCCTCTTCCACGGTCGCCTTGCCGATCAGGCCGCGTTCATCCGTCTCGCCATAGTGGATCTTGCGGGCCTCTTCGGGAAAGCGGTCACCGACATCCTCGGCATTGTCGCGCACCGCCTTGACGAGTTCGCGGATTTTCGCGACGGTTTCCTTCTGCGCCTGGTCCATGACCAATGCCCGCGTCGCTTCCTTCTTGCGGGCGGTCGCGACCGACGGTGCCATCAGTTGCTTGGCAACCGACGTGGAATTGCAGGTGGGACAGGAGACGAGCTTGCGCTCCATCTGGCGGTCGAAATCGTCACTCGACGAGAACCAGCCCTCGAAAGCGTGGCCCTGATCGCAGGAAAGCGTGTAGCGAATCAAGCGGCAACGCCTCCTTTTCCGGTCGGCAGGACATGATCCAGCCCAAAGCTGCGGGCATTCCTGAGGTTCGGGATCTTGGCGCGGGCCACATGCACGGCGGCCACGTCTATTTCAGCCAGCACGATCCCCTCGCCGGCAGCACCCGCTGCGGCGAGCACCTTGCCCCAGGGGTCGACGATCATCGAATGGCCAAAGGTCTCACGCCCGTCCTCATGCACGCCGCCCTGTGCAGCGGCGATGACGAAGAAGCCGTTTTCGATGGCACGGGCGCGCAGCAGGATTTCCCAATGCGCTTCGCCCGTCTGCCGGGTGAAGGCGGCCGGTACCGACATCACCTCTGCGCCTGCAACCGCCTGCTGGCGGAACAGCTCGGGGAAGCGAACATCGTAGCAGATGGCAAAGCCCAATTTGCCGAAATCGAGGTCGGCAAGGCGTGCCGTGCTGCCCGGGGTGTAAGCAGCGCTCTCGCGCCAGCTTTCGCCATTGTCGAGATCGACGTCGAACATGTGGATCTTGTCGTAGTCACAGATTTTCACCCCATCCGGACCGAAGAGGAAACCGCGATTGGCGATCTTGCCGTCGGCAAGGGCAATGGCGGTCGAGCCCACATGCAGATGAATGCCGAGTTCGCCAGCAAGCGCTGCCGCTTCGCGAACGATAATATCGTTTGCCTCGTCCTTGAGTACGGCCCGCAAGCCGGCACGATCGCGCTGGAGCGCACCCGTCATCTCCGGCGTCTGGACATAGATCGCCCCGTGACCAGCCGCCTCGCGCACCAGCCGTGCCATCGTCTCGGCGTTTCGTGCCGGATCGACGCCAGAACACATCTGGATGGCGGCAGCCTTGAATGTCATCGCAGTCTGGCTCCTCAGGGCATTTCCCGGAAAGGCACGAAGCAGCTCTCCGTCGGAAATGCGCAAAGCTTATGAGATGGAGCGCTTCGCCACTCCATCCAAAGCGGCAACGGTCTAGGCGACGAGCATTTCGTCGAGCTTTCCGGCGCGCTCGAGCGCGTGCAGATCGTCGCAGCCGCCGACATGGATATCGTTGATGAAGATCTGCGGAAATGTGGTTCCGCCATGCGATTTCTCGATCATCTTCTGGCGCACCTGCGGATCGTAGGTTGCATCATGCTCGAGGAACGAGACGCCCTTGGTTTCCAGAAGCTTTTTGGCAGCCGAGCAATAGCCGCAGAACTGACGCGTATAAATAACGACCGAAGCCATGTTTCCTAACCGCTCCTTCACCGGCAACGATGCCGGACTTCCATTTGTCATATAAGACCGGACATGGCTCTTGCAAAGGTTAAAACCGTGACGTGGCCGGCCCCCGCCCGCTTCAGCGCGCGGGTCGCGGCCGAAACGGTGGCGCCGGTGGTATAGACATCATCGACGAGAACGATGCGTTTTCCGACGAGACCTTGCTTGCCGCTTTCGGTGACGGCAAAGGCGCCGCGAACATTGTCTTCACGCGCCTTGGCGCCGAGCCCGACCTGCTTGGTCGTGCGCCTGATCCGGCGAAGCGTTGTCGGCAGGTAGGGCCGCCCGGACAGTGCGGCGACGGAACGGGCAAGCTCTGCCGCCTGGTTGTATTTGCGCCCCCAGAGCCTGAAGGCATGCAGCGGCACCGGGATGATCGCATCCGCGGAGGCGACGGCACCATCGCTCGCCCGGACCATCCATTCCGCCATCATCGGAGCAAGATCGGTGCGGTCCCGATATTTCAGCCCATGCACGAGTTCACGCGCGATGCCTTCGTGGATCGCAACGGAGCGCAGGCGGTCGAACACCGGCGGATCGGCGATCGCCTCGGGCGACACCGTTCCCTCGCCGTGATCATGGGCAAACGGCAGGCCGAGGATTTCGCAGTAGGGCCGCTCGAGCAGTTGAAGCGTCGACCAGCAGGGCGCACAGACGGCCCGGTGACGACCCATCAGGCGTCCACAACCGCAGCAGACGGGCGGGTATACGACGTCGATGAGATCAACGCCGATCCGCCGCAGAAAGGCCAGGCAATCCGCCAGGCCAAATTGCCGCTCTTCCCAGTTCATGAGGTTGACTTTGCCGTCGTGTGGGTTTCTTTGCAGGACGCTGTAGCACTTTGAAATTCTGCATGTTTACTCCCTTAATCGGTTTCGATCCGGGGAAGCAATCATGCTGCCGGAGCAGAGTACCGTGGAAATCATCTTTGACCAGAGCCTTGTCGAGGCCCACCGTCGCCGGGCGCTGCGCAATGCCGACCCCAAGGCAGCCTTCCTCCTCGATATCGTCGCACAGGAGCTGGCCGACCGTGTCAGCGTCGTCGAGCGACAGTTCGACAGGGCTATGGAATTGCACGGCTACACTGGCGCAACAGCCCTTCGGCTTCTGGAAACCGGCAAGGTCGGAACGGTCGAGCGGGTGGAAACGGATCCAGGCTTCGGCACGACCGCCATGCCGGTCGCGATTGCGCCACTCGAGCGCATCCCGGCCGAGCCCGAGACACTCAATCTTCTCGTCTCCCCGCTGTCGCTGCATCTCACCAACGACACGCCCGGCGCCTTCATCCAGGCGCGCCGATCGCTGAAGCCGGACGGGTTGTTCCTGGCAGCTATTCCCGGCAATGGAACGCTGAACGAGTTGCGCGAGGCGTTGCTTGCCGCCGAGGCCGAGCTGACCGGGGGCGCAAGCCCGCGCGTCGTTCCCTTCGCCGACGTTCGCGACATGGGCGCATTGCTGCAGCGGGCGGGCTTTGCCCTGCCGGTGGCGGACGCAGAGACCTATACGGTGCGCTACGATTCGCTCTTCGCGCTGATCCGGGATTTGCGGGCGATGGGCATGACCAGCCCGCTTACAGCGCGCAGCCGGACACCCGTGTCCCGGCGCTTTTTCCTGAGGGCTGCGGAAATCTATGCCGAGCGCTTCTCCGACCCGGACGGCCGCATCCGCGCGACCTTCTCCGTCGTCTACCTCTCAGGCTGGGCACCGCACGAAAGCCAGCAGAAACCGCTGAAGCCGGGCTCTGCCAAACAGCGGCTGTCGGAGGCTCTTGGGACGAAGGAAAGACCGGTCTAGGAGCATTTCCAGGAAAAGTGCCAGCGGTTTTCCGCCAGGAAATGCGTAAAAACAAAGAGGTGGCGCGCTCTGCGACCTCGTCCAAAGCGGAAACGCGCTAAGCGTCCGGTCCGATCAACGTCAACTCATTGCGTTCTGGAATGTCGTCGTCAACAGCTCGAAGATGGCCGTAAGCGCTGCCTGTATCTGCTCCATTCCGAGAAGCAGGCTGACAGAAATGATCGCTGCGATGAGACCGTACTCGATCGCTGTGGCCGCGCTTCTATCGCGAATAAGGCGCTTCAACGTGTCCATAGGTCCCCAGCCCGGTTGGAACTCACTTCCCGACCGGCAGACACGCAAGGAACCAGTCCGACGCGCCGCCCGGATCAGCAGCCACTCTTGCTGCCGTCGGCATCGATGATGCAGACCGCACCCGGCATTTCCTGAAGCACGCTGCGGCGCACGGTATAGCGCTTGGTGGTGCCGTTCGAGGGGATAGAGCCGGTCGAAATATTGTCGTAGTCCACCGGCGTGTTCGCCAGCATGCGCTTGTCCGTCTTCGAGGACAGCATCGGTGTCAGGATCAACGTCAGTGCAATCACCGCTGTTCCAAACAGCAGCGACAGATTGAGCACGCCTGTCCGGCGGGACTGGCTCGTCGCCATGTCCTTCTCCTGAACCGTCCTCCAGAAATCGTCGTCTACCATCCAAGCCTCACAAACGCAGAAGGTGCGGCGAACGGGAGCATCCTTCCCAAGCTTCGTTTGCCACATTGTCCGAAACCGATACGCCGCTCGCTGAACGTTACGCACCGAAACTGAATTGAAGTTATCTTTGCGGGAGGGAGATAAACGATCGATTAATAATCGGTCGGTTTTTGGGTAGGTTCAGAGCAAATCCATAAGAAATGGGATGAGCGGCTCATCGGCAGGAGGCATCGGGTAGTCGCGCAGTGCCTTGGAGCGCACCCATTTGATCGCCTGGCCCTCCCGCCCAATCGCCACGCCTTCATAGCGACGGCAGACATAGAGCGGCATCAGCAGGTGAAAATCGTCGTAGGTATGGCTGGCAAAGGTCAGCGGCGCCAGGCAGGCAACCTTGGTCTGGATGCCGAGTTCTTCGTCCAGTTCGCGGATCAGCGTTTCCTCCGGCGTCTCGCCGGGCTCCACCTTGCCGCCGGGAAATTCCCAGAGGCCGGCAAGCGATTTGCCCTCAGGACGCTGCGCCAGCAGGATGCGGCCATCAGAATCCACCAAGGCGCAAGCCGCGACGAGAACGATCTTCTTTCCGATAGCGTCCATCATTCAAGCTTTCGGCGTGCGGTAGAGATAGCTGTAGACATCGCGGAAACCGGCGCTGCGATAAAGCGCCAACGCCGCCTCGCTGGTTGCCTCGACCTGTAGCCATGCCTTCTTGGCGCCGCGCAGGCGCGCCCAGCGCAACGAAACGTCGAGCATGGCTTTGCCCAGCCCCTGTCGACGGAAATGCTCATCAACGGCAAACAGCATGATGCCCGCGAGATCGTTGTCCTGAACGACGAGCGATACCGCCGTCGGCCCGCTTTCCACGTCCTCGAACAGGAACAGCCCGCTCTCCGGCTTGATCGAATTGATGATCTCGGCCAGTGCCGCCTTGGTCTTGGGGTCTTCCTTGCCGATGCGGATGCGTGCGTCGACGAAGCGGCCGACGTCCTTGATCGGCAGATGGTCAATGCCATCACCAAAGTCGCGCTCGGCGATATCAGCCATCATCACGGTGCTATGGGAGAAGGCGGTCCAGCCTTCGGCATCCATGTGGGCGATCAGTTGCGGCGGCGTCAGCGGCGTCTGTCGCACGGTCAGTGGCCGGTCGTAGTCGGCAAAGCGCCTGGCAGCCTTTTCCAATCGAACAGGGATGTCGCGGTAATCGGAGGGATCGAGCGGGTTGACCGAATTGAGACGCTTGGAATCGTGGCCAGCATTCAGCCGGATCAGCCAGCTGCCGTCATAATGGACCGACGCCGCCGGCCAGGCGCGAAAGCCGACGGCCTCAAGCCGCCGTACGCTCGGAAGATCAACCATCCGCTTGTCCTTGCCTTCAGCCGCGGCATCGCCTGCGGACGGCTGGGTCTCGATCGATGTCATCTGCTTACCCCCAACAGGCCAAACCAATTACCGACAATGCGAGCAGCTTTGGGAGCTGCAAGCCCCGGGGGAGCTGCAAGCCCCGGGGAAAAGACTGCGCGCGAAGACGTCAGCTTCTGTAGTCGCCGTTGATCTCGACATATTCCTTGGTGAGGTCGCAGGTAAAGACCGTCGCACGTCCGGCACCAAGCCCGATATCGACGCGGATCGGGATATCCTGCGCCTTCATGACCGCCGTGGCGGCGGCTTCCGAATAGGTAGGATCGCGCTCGCCCTCGACGGCGACCCGCACATCGCCGAACCAGATGGCCAGCCGGTCGCGCTCGGCCATCTCGCCGGACTTGCCGACGGCCATGACAACGCGTCCCCAATTGGCGTCCTCACCCGCAACCGCGGTCTTGACCAGCGGCGAATTGGCGATCGAAAGCGCGATGCGCTTCGCGGCCGCGTCGTTCTCGGCACCCTCCACCGTAACGGCAACCATCTTGCGCGCACCTTCGCCGTCGCGAACGACCTGGAGAGCCAGATCGCGCAACAGATCGTTGAGGGCCGCCCGGAAGGCGTCGAGCTTCGCATCGGAAGCATCCGTCACTTTCCGCTGGCCATCGCCGGCAGCAGCACCGGTCGCAAACAGCATCAGGGTGTCGGACGTCGACGTGTCGCTATCAACGGTAACCGAATTGAACGTCGGGCCGACTCCGGCCGAAAGCAGCGCCTGCAGCGCCGCTGGCGCGATGTCGGCGTCGGTAACGACGAAGGAGAGCATCGTCGCCATGTCAGGCGCAATCATGCCAGCACCCTTGGCGATGCCATTGATCGTCACCTTCACGCCGTCGATCTCTGCGCTGCGGGTGGCGACCTTCGGATAGGTGTCCGTGGTCATGATCGCCTTGGCGGCCTCGAACCAGAAGTCTTCGCGGCCGGCAGCGGCGAGATCGTCGAGCACGCCTGCGAACTTCGTCGCGTCCAGCGGTTCGCCGATGACGCCGGTCGAGGCCAGAAACACCTCACTCTCGGCGCAACCGGCAGCCTTCGCCGCCGATTTCGCGGTCAGTTCCGTCGCGTCGCGGCCCTTCTTGCCGGTGAAGGCATTGGCATTGCCGGAATTGACGACAACCGCACGCGCAACGCCGCCGCCAAGGCTCTGGCGGCAGAAGTCGACAGGCGCTGACGGGCACTTGGAGCGGGTGAACACGCCGGCAACAGCCGCAGGCTTGTCGAAAACCATCATCAGCACGTCGGTACGGTTCTTGTACTTGATGCCGGCGGCGGCAGTTGCCATGCGAACACCGCGCAAGGCGGGCATTTCGGCAAAGGTTTTCGGAGCGAGCGGAGAGACGGAACCGGACATGGGAAACCTGCGTGAAGAACGTGGGGTCAAGGTGGCGTTGCGACAAATGCCCGAGCGGCTTTCGGGCCGTCGGGCATCGACAAGAAACGTAGATCGGCGAGCCTTGCCTAAAGCACAACCCGCCGGTCGAAATTACTTGGCTTCCTGCGCCTTGTTGGCCTCGTCGTAGGCCTTCTTCAGAGCCGGATCGGAAATCTCGACACCGGCGTCCTTCTTGGCAGCAGTAAGAAGCTCAACGTATTTGTCGCGCATGACAAGCTGACGAACCTGCGGCTCGACCTGCTCCAGCGCCGGCGGGGCCTGCGGACGCTTGTCCTCGACCAGGATGACATGGAAGCCGAATTGCGTCTTCACCGGCGTCTTGGTGTAGGCGCCCTTATCGAGCGTGAACACGACGGCGTCGAATTCAGGAACCATGCGGCCCTTGGTGAAGTAGCCGAGGTCACCGCCGTCATCCTTGTTCGGATCGGAGGACTTGGCCTTGGCCAGCTCGACGAAGCTCTTGCCGGCGTCGAGTTCCTTGATGATTTCCTTGGCCTCTTCCTCGGTCTTGACGAGGATATGACGTGCCTTGATTTCTTCCTGCACCGGAACCGCGGCGATTTCCTTGTCGTAGCGTGCCTTCACCTCTTCCTTGGTGATCGCGTCGACGACGTGCTTCTTGAAGAAGGCGTTGTGCAGTTCGCGCTCGGTCAGGTAGGCCAGACGCTGCTTGAAGGCCGCGTCGTCCTGAAGGCCTTCCTTCTCGGCCGTCTTCGACAGAAGCTTGACGTCGATGACAGCCGAAAGTGCTGCGGCGCGCTTCTGCTCTTCCGGCATCTGCTGCAGCTGCGGGTCGAGACCACCAAGGGCGAGGTTGAGCTCGGACTGGCGCACTTCTTCGCCACCGACCGTGGCGATGACAGGGTCCGCATCTTCGGCGCGCGCGACACCATGAACGGCGATCGCCGCAACCAGGGCCGCAGCGGCCAGGGTCTTAAACTTCGACATGCTCGTAACCTTTCACCTTTGGCCGTCAACGCGATTGCATTGGGCTCGTAGCGGCTGAACACCACCAGAATGTGGCGGTTCTGTAGCCGTCCAGCCACGCAAGTGCGTTGACATAATTCGACCCCCCTCTTATCTGTCACGCAACCTCGCGTCCAGAACAGTTTCCGGGCGTTTCACGGCATTGCGCGGTTTTGACGGTGCGGCCAGTGGAACCCAAGGCAACAAAAAAGAAAGGACCATTCATATGGTCAGTCTCGGCGGCCTAGCCCGCAAGTTGTTTGGCTCCTCCAACGAACGCCGTGTGCGTGGCTACAAGGCCAGAGTGGATGCCATCAACGCTCTTGAAGCCGATATGAAGGCTTTGTCGGATGAGGCACTCGCCGCCAAGACCGTGGAGTTCCGCCAAGAGTTCGCAGACGGCAAAACGCTCGACGATCTGCTGGTACCGGCTTTTGCCGTTGCCCGCGAGGCGGCCCGCCGCGTCCTCGGCCTGCGCCCCTTCGATGTGCAGCTGGTCGGCGGCATGATCCTGCATGAGCGCGCCATTGCCGAAATGAAGACCGGCGAAGGCAAGACACTCGTCGCGACCCTGCCCGTCTATCTCAACGCGCTTGCCAGCAAGGGCGTGCACGTTGTCACCGTCAACGACTACCTGGCCCAGCGCGACGCCGCCACCATGGGCCGCGTCTACAGCTTCCTCGGCCTGTCGACCGGCGTGATCGTCCACGGCCTCACCGACGACCAGCGCCACGCGGCCTACGCCTGCGACATCACCTACGCAACCAATAACGAGCTCGGCTTCGACTATCTGCGCGACAACATGAAGTATGAGCGCGCGCAGATGGTCCAGCGCGGCCACTTCTTCGCCATCGTCGACGAAGTGGACTCGATTCTCGTCGACGAAGCGCGCACGCCGCTGATCATTTCCGGCCCGCTCGACGACCGCTCCGATCTCTACAACACGATCAACGAGTTCATTCCGATGCTCTCGCCGGAAGACTACGAGATCGACGAGAAGCAGCGCTCAGCCAACTTCTCCGAAGAAGGCACCGAGAAGCTTGAAAACCTCTTGAAGCAGGCCGGCCTGCTCAAGGGTGAATCGCTCTACGACATCGAAAACGTTGCGATCGTCCACCACGTCAACAACGCGCTCAAGGCCCACAAGCTGTTCCAGCGCGACAAGGACTACATCGTACGCAACGACGAGATCGTCATCATCGACGAGTTCACCGGCCGCATGATGCCGGGCCGCCGCTATTCCGAAGGCCAGCACCAGGCGCTCGAAGCCAAGGAAAAGGTGCAGATCCAGCCCGAGAACCAGACGCTCGCCTCGATCACCTTCCAGAACTATTTCCGCATGTATTCCAAGCTCGGCGGCATGACCGGTACGGCCTCCACCGAAGCAGAAGAATTCGGCAACATCTACGGCCTGGAAGTCATTGAAGTTCCGACCAACCTGCCGATCAAGCGTATCGACGAGGACGACGAAGTCTATCGTACGCAGGGCGAGAAGCTCAAGGCGATCATCGACGAGATCAAGTCGGCGCACGAGCGCGGCCAGCCGATGCTGGTCGGCACCACGTCGATCGAGAAGTCCGAACAGCTTGCCGATCTGCTCAAGAAGTCCGGGTTCGACAACTTCCAGGTGCTGAACGCGCGCTATCACGAGCAGGAAGCCTTCATCGTGGCCCAGGCCGGTGTACCGGGTGCGGTGACGATCGCCACCAACATGGCCGGTCGCGGTACCGACATCCAGCTCGGCGGCAACGTCGACATGCGCATCCAGCAGGAACTCGCAGAGGTCGAGCCCGGCCCCGAGCGCAACGACCGCGAACAGGCGATCCGCGCCGAGGTGCAGCAGCTGAAGGAAAAGGCGCTGGCAGCCGGCGGACTTTATGTTCTCGCCACCGAACGCCACGAAAGCCGCCGTATCGACAATCAGCTGCGCGGCCGTTCCGGCCGTCAGGGCGACCCCGGCCGGTCCAAGTTCTACCTGTCGCTTCAGGACGACCTGATGCGCATCTTCGGCTCCGACCGCATGGACGGCATGCTACAGAAGCTCGGCCTCAAGGAAGGCGAGTCGATCGTCCACCCCTGGATCAACAAGGCGCTCGAGCGTGCGCAGAAGAAGGTCGAAGCCCGCAACTTCGACATCCGCAAAAACCTTCTGAAGTACGACGACGTGCTCAACGACCAGCGCAAGGTGATCTTCGAGCAGCGCATCGAGCTGATGGATGCCGAGAGCGTCACCGAAACCGTCACCGACATGCGCACCGAAGTCATTGAGGACATCGTTTCCAAGCGCATCCCCGAGCGGGCCTATGCCGAGCAGTGGGACGTCGAAGGCCTCAAGGCCGACGTGCAGCAGTACCTCAACCTCGACCTGCCGATCGCCGAATGGGCAGCCGAAGAAGGCATCGACGAGGCGGACATCCTCGAGCGTGTGACGGCGGCCACCGACAAGGCGGTTGCCGACCGTGCCGAGCGTTTCGGTCCCGAGATCATGCAATATGTCGAGCGCTCGGTCATCCTGCAGACACTCGACCACCTCTGGCGCGAACACATCGTCAATCTCGACCATCTGCGTTCGGTCATCGGTTTCCGCGGCTATGCCCAGCGCGACCCGCTGCAGGAATACAAGTCCGAGGCCTTCGAACTGTTCCAGGCCCTGCTCGGCAACCTGCGCCAGGCCGTGACGGCCCAGCTCATGCGCGTCGAATTGGTCCGCGAAGCGGCCGAGGCGCCGCAGCCGGCGCCGCCGCTGATGGAAGGTCACCATATCGACCCTCTGACCGGCGAAGACGATTTCGGTCGCGGCTCCGACTCGCTGCTGGCGGTCGCACCGGCAAACCGCAACCCGGCCGATCCGTCGACCTGGGGCAAGGTCTCGCGCAACGAAGCCTGCCCGTGCGGTTCCGGCAAGAAGTACAAGCATTGCCACGGAATTTACGAAGCCTGATCTGAAGATGCCGCCTCCGGGCGGCATTTTTGTTTGTGGGGCCGCAAAGCGCGCAGACCGCCCTGTCGCCAGGCACAGAGTTGCCCGCTTTGCCGTTCGACCATCGTGCTCACGGCCGGCGATCCAGCAGCATCCGATCGGCCCCTTTCCCTGAGGCAAGGACCCCGACTGAACCGTTTGTTAACGCTGATCTGGCACAACCAAACCCTGTATTGCGTAATCTCAGGGTGTTCTCGTGTTCATGGCGGTATGTCAAACAGCCGGACGAATGCTGCCGTCGGCGCTGCGACACCGCCTGTCTCCGCTCATCGGCGTGCTGGTCGCCGCCCTGACCGAACAGGACCCGAAGAATACGGCGCGACGTATGGCGCTTGTCGCCTTCGTCATCCGCATCCTCAGCGCCGCAATCGCATTCCTCTCCCAGATCATTCTTGCACGCCTGATGGGCGAGTTCGAATACGGCATCTTCGTCTTCGTCTGGGTGTTGGTGATCCTGTTCGGCAACCTGTCCTGCGTCGGCTTCCATTCCGCCGTCATCCGCTTCCTGCCTGAGTATCAGGCAACCTCCGCGCTCGCTGAAATTCGCGGGCTGACGACCACCGCCCGGATCTTTGCGCTGATGTCGGCAAGCACACTGGCCATCGTCGGCTTCCTGGGGTTGTGGCTCTTCGCCGACCGGATCGAGGACTACTATCTCGTTCCGCTCTATCTCGGCCTGTTCACATTGCCGATGATCGCGCTTGGCGATGTGATGGACGGCACCGCCCGCGCCCATGGCTGGCCGCTTTCGGCAATGAGCCCGACATTCATCATTCGCCCGCTGCTTGTGCTCGGTTTCATGGTGCTGGCAACAACGATGGGCGAGCCGCATACGGCGCCGACCGCCATCGCGGCAGCCATGGCCGCCGCCTATGTCACGACCGTCAGCCAATTCCTCGCCCTCACCTGGCGCCTGCGTTCGCGCTATGTCAGCGGCCCGCTTCGCATCGAAATGGGACGATGGCTCAAGGTCGCGGTGCCGATCTTCCTGATCGACGGCTTTGGCTTCCTGCTCACCAATTCCGACGTCGTCATCGTCGGCGTCTATCTCAAGCCCGACGATGTCGCGGTCTATTTCGCCGCCGCCAAGACGATGGCGCTGGTGCACTTCGTCATGTTCGCAGTCAAGGCGGCCGCCGGCCCACGGATTGCAGGCGCCATGGCCGCACGCGACCGCAGGCAATTGGCAGGCATCGCCGTCGAAAGCGCGCGCTGGGCATTCTGGCCGTCGCTCATGGTCGGCGCAGCGGTCCTGCTTGCCGGCCCCTTCCTGCTCTCGCTCTTCGGTCCCGCTTTCCTCGGCGGGCTGCCGCTGATGGCCATCCTCTTTGCCGGCATCATGGCCAAGGCCTTCATCGGACCTGCCGAAATCCTGCTGACGATGGCCGGCCAGCAGATGCTCTGCGTGATCCTTTACGCCGGCGCACTGGTGGCCAACATCACGCTAAACTTGTGCCTCATTCCACTTTTCGGACTAACCGGTGCTGCATTTGCAACCGCCGGTGCTATGTTCGTCGAGGCTATGCTGCTTCATTTCGCCGTAAGGCGCACCTTTGGCTTCGCACTCTTCGCTTTCGCAAGCGGGCGTTCGAGCCATGACAACAACGGGGCGATCCATCCATGATCGGCAATACCAATCTTCCCGCTGACGCAGACGATAGGGCTGCTCGCATTCTTGGCGGGCTGGCACCGATGGGCCACTCCCATCCGCAGGCCGAGCACATGCTCGAGGTCGGGCGCCCCGGACGGCATCTTTCGATCTACCCGGCCAAGGCCGGCTACGAATTGCAGCGTGAGCTCGACTTCCTGTCGAACCGGGCGCTTGAGCCGAACGTGTTCTTCACCGGCCATTTCCTGGCGCCGGCGATGCCCAGGCTCGAGGAACGCGTGATCCGGCTGGCCATCATAAGGGACAATGACGAGCGCCGCAGCCGCATGCGCTTCCTGATGCCGTATTCGATCGAGAAGCCCGGTTTTTCGATTGGCGCCTCGATCATCCGCGCCTGGTCCAATCCCTTCGGTCCGCTTGGCGTGCCGCTGCTCGATGCCGAAGACGCCGCCGAAACCATCGACAACCTGTTCGAGGCCCTGACCAATCCGTCGGCAAGCCTCCCCCCGGTTCTCGTGCTGCCGGATCTACGCCTCAAGGGCAAGTTCGCGCAGCTGGCGCGCGCCGTCGCCATCGGCCGGAACCTGCCGCTGACGGTAACCGACACGTTCAGCCGGCCGATGCTCGAAAGCCTGCTCGACGGTCCGACTTATCTGAAGAAATCGATCAGCCCGGCACATTTCCGCGAATTGCGACGCCAATGGAATCAGCTGGAAAAACGCGGGCAGCTTGCCTATTCGGTCGCGCGCCAGCCGAGCGAGATCCGCATTCGCATGGAGGAGTTCCTTGCGCTGGAAGCGTCCGGCTGGAAGGGTCGCGAGCGGAGCGCCATGGTGCTGGACCGGTTCCGCGCAGCCTTTGCCCGCGAGGCAATCACCAACCTCGCCGAAGCAGACAGCGTCCGCATCCACACGCTCGATCTCGACGGCAAGGCGATCGCCTCGATGGTGGTGTTCCTGATGTCGGGCGAGGCCTATACATGGAAGACGGCCTACGACGAACGTTACGCGAAGTTTTCGCCCGGCAAGCTGCTGCTGGCGGAGCTGACCGAATGGCACCTCGATGACGCCAACATCGCCCGCTCGGATTCCTGCGCCGTTCCCGACCACCCGATCATGAGCCGCTTCTGGCAGGAACGCGAAGAGATGGGAACACTCGTCATCGGCCTGCAGCAGACGCGCGACCGCGACGTCCGCCAGGTCGCTGCCCAGCTGCACCTCTACCGCAACACCCGCAACATGGCGCGGATGCTGCGCGAAAAGATCAAGGCGCTCGCCGGGCGGTGACCTCGTTCAGGCCGAGGGTGAGTGCGGCGGCTCCGCCGCTGCCCACTCGCGCAGGAACCGGCGAATGACCTTGCCCGATGTCGTCAGCGGCAGGCTGTCTACGAAGGCGATCTCGCGCGGATATTCGTGCATCGACAGCCGCGTCTTCACCCAGTCGCGGACGGACTGGGCCGTCTTTTCGTCGCCAGCCACACCCGGTCTCAGAACGACATAGGCCTTGACGATTTCCGTGCGCAGCGCGTCGGGCTTTCCGACGGCCGCGGCCAGCTGCACATCCGGATGGCCGGCAAGGCAGTCCTCGATCTCTCCAGGACCGATGCGATAGCCCGAAGAGGTGATCACGTCGTCATCGCGCCCGAAGAAGGTGAAATAACCTTCGCCGTCCATCACGCCCTGGTCGCCGGTTGTCATCCAGTCGCCGATGAACTTTGCTTCGGTGGCCTTGTCGTTCTTCCAGTAGCCGAGAAACATCACCGGATCCGGCCGTCGGATCGCCACCTGGCCGACGGCTCCCGCCGGCAACTCCCGGCCGTCGGCATCGATGATCGCCACGCGATGCCCCGGCGCCGCCTTGCCCATCGAGCCAGGCTTTACCACACCGAGATCAGCGGCGGACGAAATGACGATGTTGCACTCCGTCTGGCCATAGAACTCGCTGACATCGAGGCCGAGCGCGGCCCTGGCCCATTCGAAGGTTTCGCGCCCGAGCGCCTCGCCGGCCGAGCCGATGGTTCTGAGGTTGAGACGATATCGCTCGCGTGGCATTTCGATCGCCTTCATCAGCCGCAGCGCCGTCGGCGGAATGAAGGCGTTGCGGACATCCATCTCTTCCAGAATGCGAAAGGCGGTGTCCGGATCGAACTTCTGCGCCGGTGACGAGACGACGGGGACGCCGAGCAGCAGCGAAGGCAAGAGCGCGTTCAGCAATCCGCCCGCCCAGGCCCAGTCCGCAGGCGTCCACATCCGATCACCCGGTTGCGGCAGGAAATGATGGTGAAACTGAAACCCCGGCAGATGGCCGAGCAGTACCCGGTGGCCATGCAGCGCGCCCTTGGGCGGCCCTGTCGTCCCTGAGGTGTAGATCATCAATGCCGCATCGTCGGGCGTGGTATCGGCGGCAACAAAACCATCGGCATCGCCTGAGGCAAGGTCGGTGAAGTCGAGCGTGCCGGGAACGCGTTCGGCGCCGGCCAGCACGACTAGCCGTAGATCCGGCAGCCGGTCACGGATGGCCGCGACCCGCTCATGACCGAAAGCATTGGTGACGATTGCCGCAGCACCTGCGTCCAGCAGGCGGTACTCCAACGCCTCTACTCCAAACAGCAGGGCCAGCGGCAGGGCGATCGCGCCGAGCTTGTAGATGGCGGCGTGCGCGATGGCAGCCTCGAACCCTTGTGGCAGCAATATCGCCACCCGGTCCCCCGGCCTGATCCCCTGGCGTTCAAGCCCGCGCGCGAAGGCCGAGGATTGCTGGGAGAAGGCGCCGTAAGTCAGCGTTCGATGGCCGCCATCCGGGTTGAAATGCTGAAGGCAGATGCGCTCCGGCTCTTTTGCCGCCCAGGCATCGCTCACCGCAACGCCGATGTTGAACTTCTCGGGGATCTGCCACTGGAAAGCGCCGTAGAGTTCGTCGTAATTCTCGATTGTCGGTAACATGGCCCCGCCGCAACAGACTTCTGCTGCACTGCACCTAACATCTTCGCCCGCCTCTGTTCAATGACCCGGCATGACGAGGGCGACCTCACTGTCTATGTCAGCGCCACGATTGCAGGCCCGAGGATGGTCAGCAGGATGTTGCCGATGGCGCCCCTGTTGCAGTGGCTCGCATCAAGCGGGCAGTAGACAGATTCGCCACTCACGGACGTCAAAGATGGGATGCGGGATCGACCGGTGCGGGAAAAACTGAGTGATGGTGCCCCATGCCGGGGTCGAACCAGCACTCCTTTCGGAACTCGATTTTGAGTCGAGCGCGTCTACCAATTCCGCCAATGGGGCTCAGGGATATAAGATATCAGCGGCTGGGATTTACACGAAGGTTTTTGCCGTGGTCAACCATCAATTTCAACGAAAGCACGTCGCCCAAAAGTGTGCACCGGTTTTGCGACTACGGCATGCACAAAAGCAGGAACGCAAACGTGCGGCAAGCGATCCCAAGAGATCGCGACACGGCTTGGCGGAGCGACAATCACGAAAGCGTGCAAACATGACGCAGAGGACGCGATTTACAGCACGCGCCGTCGCACCTAAGAAGGCCTTATTCAGTTGCAATGCAGCATATGCCGGATACTGATCCGTTATGCTTTCCAGCATGAGGTACGCATGATCGACGCTTCCACCGCTACCCGCCACCACCTGTTCATCGCCGTTCTCCTGACGCTCGGCATGGCGGCGACCGTCGGCGGTGCGCTCGGTTTCGAGCATATCGGCGGATATATCCCCTGTGCGCTCTGCCTGCTGCAGCGCGATCCCTACTACTACGGCATTCCGCTCGGCATTCTGGCTGTTATCACCAGCGCCTTGAAGCTGCCGACCTGGACGACGCGCACCCTGCTTCTGGCGATCGGCATCCTGATGCTCGTCGGCGCCGGCATGGGCGTCTATCACTCGGGCGCCGAATGGGGCTTCTGGGAAGGTCCGTCGACCTGCGCCACGACAGCGCAGGGCGTATCGTCCAATGTCGGCGATCTCCTGGGCGACCTCGATTCCAAGCACGGCCCGTCCTGCACCGAGGCGGCGCTTCGGGTGCTCGGCTTGTCCTTTGCCGGTTGGAACGTGATTGCCAGCCTGATCTTTGCAGCGATCGCCTTGCGCGGCGCCGCAAAGGCCTGATCTGCGAGGCCGGAACGGCCGACCCAAAAGTAACGCCGCATGATGAAGGATCACGCGGCGTGCTCCATGCCCCAGCTCAGGGCCGGACTTCGTCCAGAAAGCAATGGTCCAAATGCCTCAGGGCTGCAGTTCGACATCCCAGTAGAGATAGTCCATCCAGCTTTCATGCAGGTGGTTCGGCGGGAAAAGCCGGCCATTGTTGTGCAGGTCCTGCACCGTTGGCTGGTAGGGCCTCTGGTGCGGGAACATGCCGGCCTGCTTCGGCAGCTTGCTGCCCTTGCGCAAATTGCAGGGCGAGCAGGCCGCAACGACGTTTTCCCAGGTCGTCTGGCCACCATGGGCGCGGGGCACCACGTGGTCGAAGGTCAGGTCGTCGGGCGTGCCGCAATACTGGCATTCGAACTTGTCGCGCAGGAAGACGTTGAACCGGGTGAACGCCGGATGACGCGACGGCTGCACGTAGCTCTTGAGGCAAACCACGCTCGGCAACCGCATCGAGAAGCTGGGCGAGGAGACCGAATGCTCGTATTCCGCAAGGATAATCACACGGTCAAGGAAGACGGCCTTGATCGCGTCCTGCCAGGACCAGAGCGACAAGGGGTAATAACTCAGCGGCCGATAGTCAGCGTTCAAGACGAGCGCTGGTAAGGCCTGCGGTGAGACTGCAATCGTCAAGCGTATTCTCCTGATCGATTCGGCATCTGCACCTTCTATATTAGGCCCGTTGCAACAGGATTGTGAAGCCGGAAAGAAAAAAGCGAACAACGGATTCGCTTTTTCCTTCAAGGTGTCACAGGAACAGCATCCCGCCGCATTTCTTGGGCGTAATAGGCCCAGAACAGACGTGCCGCGACGCTGCGCCAAGGCGCCCAGGACGCGGCCAGCGAATCAATCTCGCGGGCGGTCGGGCGCAGTTCGAGACCGAGCCCGTGGCCGATCGCGTTCTGAAGCGCGACATCGCCGGATGGAAAGACATCCGGATGCCCGGCACAAAACAAGAGATAGACCTCCGCCGTCCAGCGGCCGACGCCCTTGATGGTCGTCAGCTCGCGGATCGCCTCCGGGGCTTCGACATTGCAGATCGCGTCGAGGTCGATTTCGCCGGCAACGACCACCTGCGCAACCCGCCTCAGCGCATCGGCCTTGGCGCGGGAAAGCCCGATCGCCCGGCAATCCTCGTCGCTGAGCGTCAGGGCGGCAGGTGCGGTAATCTCGCCGAGCGAGGCTTCCATGCGTTTCCAGATCGCCGCAGCGCTTGCCTTCGATACCATCTGCGACACGATGATGCTGGCGATACCACGATAGCCTGGGTCGGTTCGCCTGAGCGGCACCGGCCCGGCCCTGGCCACGACATGTTCGAGACGGGCGTCGAGCATCATCAGGCCGGCAAGCCCCGCCTCGATGTCCTCATGTGTTCGGATGATCCGCATGGCGCCTCCAAAAAGCGGATGATTTTTATACCGCTTCCATGCCAAAGGGAAACGATGGCAGACACGTCATCCACGCAACCCGTTTTCCGTTTCGCACCGAGCCCGAACGGCCTTTTGCATCTGGGCCACGCGCTGTCGGCAATCCTCAACCACGATATGGCAAAAGCGTCGGGCGGACGGTTCCTGTTGCGCATCGAGGATATCGACCGGACGCGCTGCCATCCGCAATTCGAGGCCGCGATCTCTAGCGATCTCGCCTGGCTCGGGCTTGAATGGGAACAGCCGGTGCGCCGGCAATCGGACCACCTCGACCTATATGCGTCCGCACTCCAGCGGCTGAACGACATGGGCCTCGTCTATCCCTCGGTCCTGTCGCGCGGCGAGATCAAGGCGGCGGTTGCCGATGCCGAAGCCCGCGGCAATGCCTGGCCGCGCGATCCGGACGGCGCGCCGCTCTACCCAGAGCGCGAGCGCGATCTGGGGGCCGATGCGCGCAATGCCATCGTTGCCGGCGACAAGCCCCATGCCTGGCGGCTGGACATGAAAAAGGCGGTGCTTGCGGCGGGCGCACCGCCGCTGACCTGGCAGGAAACCGGCAGCGGGCCAGATGGAGAGACGGGCCTCATAACGGCGGATCCGGCGGCCTGGGGCGACATCATCCTGTCGCGCTCCGATGCGCCGTCGAGCTACCATCTGTCTGTTATCGTCGACGATGCACTGCAAGGCATAACGCACGTGGTGCGCGGCCGCGACCTTTATCATGCAACCGCGGTGCACCGCCTGCTGCAGCGGCTGCTGGACCTGCCGGAGCCGGTCTACCACCATCACCGCCTGCTGCTCGGCGCCGACGGCCGCAAGCTTTCCAAGAGCAATCGTGACACTGGCATCTCGGCCTTCCGCGAGGCCGGCCGCTCGCCGGCCGACATCCGTGCTTTGGTCCTCTGATGGAATTCAGTCCTCGGTAGTGCGGGGGCTCTGGAAGCTGCGCCGCACCATGCGCTTGACCCGGTATTTGAGGATCGCCGCATTGATCTCTGCGCCGATGATGAAGATCGCCGCGACCATATAGAGGAACACCAGTACGATCATGATCGAAGCGAGACCGGCATAGGTCGAGACATAGGTCGCAAAGGTCGAAAGATAATAGGCGAAGGTGTAGCCGCCGATCGTCCAGCAGAGCAGCGTCAAGAAAATACCGGGCAGCACGTCAATCACTTTGCGGTGACCGTCCGGTAGCCAGAGATGCGACACCAGGAGCCCGCCCGTCACCACGACCAGGGCCAGTGGCAGACTCCAGTTGTCGACGGTTGCCAGCACGCCGTCGAGCCAGGGCAGCCATTCGCCGGCATAACGAAGCGCCAGCGGCACGGCGACGAGCAGGATGCTCAGCGCCGCCAGGATCAGCACCCCGGCAATCACAAACCCGAGGCTGGCAAGGCGCGTCACATACCAGTAGCGGCTTTCCGTCACCCGGTAGGCGCGGTTGAGCGAGACCCGCAAGGCCTCGACCCCATTCGAGGCGAAATAGGCGGCCGCGAGCACCGAAACGGTCAACAGGCCGCCACGCGGAATGGTCAACACCTGGACGATCTCGTTGGCGATCGGGGTCGCGATCGATTCCGGCCAGGCGTCGAAAATGAGATGGACCGCAGTCTCGGCAAACTGATCGGCACCAAGGAAGCTGCCGAGCGCCGTGCCGAAAATCAGGAAGGGGAAGACAGCAAGCAGGGACGAAAGCGCCACATGGCTCGCCATGGCCCAGCCGTCGTCCAGACTGAAGTGCCATAGCGCATCGAACACGACTTTCCAGGTGATGCGAATAAACGCTGGCATTTCCACTCCGGCCCAGTGGCGCCGCGGTCGCGTGCCTTCGCATGCGGATCCTGCGGCGCCGTTCCATGGCATTGACGCTCGTCCGACCGCGACAGCGTACACGGGTTTCGGCTCGCGCAATTCAATTGTATCCCGCCGATGAATATGGGAAACGGGGGCAGGATTGCTACAGGAATCGACAGGATGTCCGATCGTCCCACAATCATTGTCACCGGTTGTTCATCCGGGATCGGCGCCCATTGCGCCCACGCGCTGCATGCGGACGGCTGGCGGGTGTTTGCGACCGTGCGCCGTGACGAAGATCGAGGCGCCCTTGAAAGCCAAGGCATCGAGACCTTCCTGATGGACTATACCAAGCCGGAAACGATCGCCGCCCTGGTCGAAGCGGTGATGGCGCGCTCGGGCGGGCGCATCGATGCGCTGTTCAACAACGGCGCCTACGGCCAAGCCGGCGCGGTCGAGGACCTGCCGACCGAGGCGCTCCGGCTGCAGCTCGAAACCAATGTCATCGGCTGGCACGACCTGACGCGCCGGGTGATCCCCGCCATGCGGGCGCGCGGAAGCGGCCGCATCGTGCAATGCTCCTCCATCCTCGGCATTGTGCCCTACCGCTGGCGCGGCGCCTATAACGCATCGAAGTTTGCGATCGAGGCGCTGTCGCTGACCCTGAGAATGGAACTCGCCGGAAGTGGCATCAAGGTCAGCCTGATCGAGCCGGGGCCGATCGCCTCGAAATTCACCGCCAATGCCGTGACCTATATCGAGCGCTTCATCGACCTGAAGAATTCGGTCCACCGCGCCGAGTACGAGCGGCAGATGCGTCGCCTGAAAGGCGAGAGCAAACCGGTCGCGGGCAAGCTTGGACCGGATGCCGTATATGCAGTCCTAAAGCACGCGCTGGCGGCAAAGAGACCGAAACCGCACTATATTGTAACAAGGCCCGCCAAGCAGGGCGCGTTCCTGAAGAAGCTCCTGCCGGCAGCATTGTTTTACCGCATTATCGGCCGACTCGGCTGAGTGAAAACGCAAGGGAGCATTCGATGTCCAGTTTCGTCACCGGCCTGACCCTGTTCGTCATGGGGCTGGTCGTCATCGTTCTGATCCGCGGCCTCTTGAACATGATGAGGGGTGGCAGCAGCAGCAAATCCAACAAGCTGATGCAGGCCCGTGTACTGCTGCAGGCAGTCGCGATCGTATTGATCATGCTGACGCTATGGATCACCGGCGGCGGCCGCCCCGCCTAAGGAACGTGACGACACCATGGTCAAGCTCAACAAGATCTACACCCGGACGGGCGACAACGGCACCACCGGGCTCGTCTCCGGTCCGCGCCGCCTGAAGAGCGATCTCAGGGTCGATGCCTATGGCGCAGTCGACGAGACCAACGCCTTTGTCGGGCTTGCCCGGCAACACACCGCCGATGTCGCCGATCTCGATGCCACCTTGATGCGGATCCAGAACGATCTCTTCGATCTCGGCGCCGATCTCGCGACACCCGACACCGGCGAGAAGCCGGAATACGAGCCGCTTCGCATCGTCGCAAGCCAAGTCACCTGGCTCGAAACCGAAATCGATCGGCTGAACGCCGATCTCGAACCCCTGCGCTCCTTCGTTCTGCCGGCCGGCAGCGCCGCATCGGCCGCACTGCATGTGGCGCGAACCGTCGCCCGGCGTGCCGAACGGCAGATGGTGGCACTTGCCCAGCTCGAAGCCGAAATCGTCAGCCGCGAGGCGATCGCATATATCAACCGGCTGTCGGATTTCCTGTTCGTCGCCGCCCGTTGGGCAAACGACAAGGGCCATGCCGACGTCCTTTGGATTCCCGGCAAAAACAGATAACGTTTCCCCACTGCACAATCTCACCCTTAAGTCGGGCTCGATTAAAAGGTGAGACTGTGCAGTAAAACAAAGTGTTACGGCGACCATTGCGCGTCTGGACAGGCGCGCCGCCGTAGAATCACGCTTCGGGAGACCGCATGTTCATACCGCTTCACGATAAGAACACCCTGAAGCACATCAAGGTTCAGTATGTGACGATCAGCCTGATTGTCATCAACATCGTTGTTTGGCTGATAACCGGGCCGATCGCCACGGAAGAGTTCGCCAACGCGACGCTTCTGGGCTTCGGCTATATCCCGGCGCTCATCTTCGATTATGCCCAGCTCGATCCGTCGCTGATCATCGTGCCCGACGGTTTCACCTTCATCACCTATTCCTTCCTGCATGGCGGCTTCATGCATCTGGCGATGAACATGCTGTTTCTCTGGGTGTTCGGCGACAATGTCGAAGATGCGCTCGGGCACTTTCGCTTTCTGCTGTTCTACCTTGCCTGTGCCGCTGCCGGGGCCTTGGCCCATGGCCTGTTCGACCCGGCATCGGAAGCGCCTCTGATCGGCGCATCGGGTGCGATCTCCGGCGTGGTCGCCGCCTATTTCCTGTTGCATCCGAAGGTGCGCGTCTGGGTGCTGGTGTTTTTCCGCATCCCCCTGCCCCTGCCGGCGGCCATTCCGCTCGCCTTCTGGATCGGGCAGCAATTCTTCATGCTGGTGGTCGATCCGGGCAGCGGCGTCTCGTGGAGCGCCCATGTCGGCGGCATCGTTGCCGGGCTTGTCCTCGTGGTCATTTTGCGACGCCGCGGCGTGCCGCTCTTCGACCGGACGATCGTCACGCCGCGCGCCGTCGAGCATAAGGTGGAGTCCGTCGTCGTCACGCCGCAACCCACGCCGGAAACGCGGAAGCCGCCGACACCCTGGGGTCGACCAACCGTTTGAAACCGCCGGCTTGGCATTTCCAGCGCCCCGGTTTCGTCACCATTTCAAAGGCTTGATCGTCGCCGCATGATCGCGAAAGAACCGTCATGCCGCATCTGCGAAGAGGTCTTGTCAGCTCACTTTCTTACGTGTACGTAAACGTTATTCCAATTCTCGGGATTATATCGATTTAGCGTCATGCACAGTGATTGTAATTGGAGAAAAAACGCGTATCGATGTCGCCAACCGACAATCAGGCGGCTCCGTTAAGGCGCATTTTCCTGCGAAAGCTCTTGGAGGGAAGAATCCATGAAAATACTTGTGACGGTCAAGCGGGTGGTTGACTACAACGTCAAGATCCGGGTGAAGGCTGACGGCTCGGGTGTCGAGCTTGCCAACGTGAAGATGTCGATGAACCCGTTCGACGAGATCTCGGTGGAAGGAATTTCATGAAAGCGCCGGTTTCCTGTTGTCCGATTCCTGCTAAAT
>NZ_LMDT01000028.1:0-48332 GCF_001425885.1 Ensifer sp. Root1252
GGATCGTAGTAGCGGGTGATGACCGCGCCCGAATAGGCGGTGCCGCCATCGAGCCGGATGCCGAAGCCGGTTGCGCCGCGATAGGCAGTGATGCGGCCATAGTCCGGAATGAAGTTCTGCTCGGGATCTTCCGTGGTGATGCGGCACTGCAGCGCGTGGCCGTTGAGGCGGATATTTTCCTGCGACGGCACGCCGGATTCCGGCGTGCCGATGGCATAACCGTCGAGGATGTGGATCTGCGCCTTGACGATATCGATGCCGGTGACCACCTCGGTCACCGTGTGCTCGACCTGGATGCGCGGATTGACTTCGATGAAGTAGAATTTGCCGCTGTCGGCATCCATCAGATACTCGACAGTACCGGCGCCGATGTAGTTAGTCGCCTCGGCAATGCGCTTGGAATAGGCGGCAAGCTCTTCGCGCTGGCTGGCGTTGAGGTAAGGCGCCGGCGCGCGCTCGACGACCTTCTGGTTGCGCCGCTGGATGGAGCAGTCGCGCTCGAACAGATGCACGACGTTGCCGTGGGTATCGCCGAGAACCTGGCTTTCGACGTGGCGGGCACGCTCGACCAGCTTTTCGAGGTAGACCTCGTCCTTGCCGAAGGCGGCCTTGGCCTCGCGCTTGGCTTCCGTCACCTCGCGGGCGAGATCCTTCGGGTCGCGGATCGCGCGCATGCCGCGCCCGCCGCCGCCCCAGGAAGCCTTCAGCATCACCGGATAGCCGATCGCCTCGGCCATCTTCGCCACTTCAGCCATGTCTTCGGGAAGCGGTTCCGTCGCCGGCACGACCGGTACACCGATCGAGATCGCCAGGTTGCGGGCGGCAACCTTGTTGCCGAGCTGGCGCATGGTTTCCGGCTTCGGGCCGATGAAGGTGATGCCGGCCTCGGCGCAGGCCTCGGCGAATTCGGGGCTTTCCGACAACAGGCCGTAGCCCGGATGAATGGCATCGGCGCCGGAAAGCTTGGCGACGCGGATCACTTCCTCGATCGACAGGTAACTCTCGATCGGCCCGAGGTCCCGCGACAGATGCGGGCCGCGGCCGACCTGATAACTTTCGTCCGCCTTGAAGCGGTGCAGCGCCAGTTTGTCCTCTTCAGCCCATATCGCGACCGTTTTCAGACCTAGTTCATTGGCCGCGCGAAACACGCGGATTGCAATTTCGGAACGGTTGGCAACAAGGATCTTCGAAATGGGCAAGTCGGACTCCTCAAGACTTGAAACGCGGGAAATGCTGCACCCGCGAAGTAAAGTATTAGCGGGTCGCGGAATGAAGCGCAATTTCAGAGTCGAGCGGAAATCCGAGAGAAATGGATCAGGAAATGAGCCCCAGCCGGAAGGCGATCGCCACGACGTGGTGACGGTTCTTGCCCTTCAGTTTCTCCTGGATGCCGTTCATGTACCAATCGACTGTGTGACTGGAAATATCGAGCACCTTGCTGATATCGTTCGAGGTCATGCCGTCGGCGAGATAGTTGAGCGCTTCCATTTCGCGCCGCGTCATCTGCACTTCGACACGCGATGCGAGTTCGGCTGAAATCTCCGGATCGGTCAGTTCCAGCAGTTTCCAGAACAGACGCTTGGCAATCTGGTCGAACAGGCTGATTTCAATAGGGCTCAAATCGACGACGCGGCCGCCGACCGTGAGATTGCCCAACAGGCCGCGGCGGCCGTGCACCGGAAAGATGTAACCGTCATAGAGGCCGTGGTTGCGGGCCTCGATCATCATGCTTTCCATGCGCTTGCGATGCGGGTCGGAACGGAAGGCAAACAGTGTGTCGCGCCAGCGGAAGCCGCGCTGGGCGTGACCGAGGTAGCGGATGGTCGGATCGATCACGACAAACTTCTTGCGGATGTAGATCTGCGGCCAGCCTTCCGGCCAGCGACCGGCGAGCAGCAGCCTCAACGGGTTTTCGTGAGGCTTCGGCTGCCTGACGACCCCGTAGAAGTCGAAGCCGCAGCGGTCGAGCAACCGTTCGAACTCCGGTACGATTTCTTCGCGCGTCTTCATCTCTTCGATCAGCGCAAGAAATTGCACAAGCAGCGTGATATTCATGGATCACCTTCCAGGTAGAACACGTGTGCGAGGGCCGGAAACCGGACATGAATGAACCGTTCAGGGGCCATTCATGTTGCACCCGCGATAATTCGACATACCACGCCCGGTCTTGTGCGAAAATCGCGGGAAATCGGAATTGGACGGAAAAGATAGCAGACTATGAATACTCTCGCCAAGCCCAACGACGGGCGAACGGAGTTTCGCTATCAAAACCGCCTCAAGCTCCTGTTTTTCCTAAAATATCGCAAATGACCGTCCCAGAGCGGCCTTGGCGGCCGGCAAATCGCGGCCTCGTGCCCGACGGCCGGAGGTGTTGAGGCGTGACGCATTTGCCGCACGAATGTTTGGTGCGGCGCAAAATCCGGTACCCGGAAGGGGTGAGACAGTGTCATTGTTCCAAGTGTATGCAAGAGCGCTTCAGTATCTTGCGGTTCACAAGTTCCGTGTCTCGGCGATCGTGCTCGCCAACGTCGTGCTCGCCGTCATCACGATTGCGGAGCCGATCCTGTTTGGTCGCATCATCGACGCCATTTCCTCCAAAGGCGCAGTAACGCCGATGCTGCTGATGTGGGCAGGCCTGGGTGTGTTCAACACCGTCGCCTTCGTCCTCGTCGCCCGCGAAGCGGATCGGCTGGCCCATGGCCGTCGCGCCACGCTGCTGACGGAAGCCTTCGGCCGCATCGTCTCGATGCCGCTCTCCTGGCACAGCCAGCGCGGTACGTCGAACGCGCTGCATACGCTGCTTCGCGCCTGTGAAACGCTGTTCGGTCTCTGGCTCGAATTCATGCGCCAGCATCTGGCAACGGCGGTAGCGCTCGTCCTGCTCATCCCGACCGCGTTTGCGATGGATGTACGCCTGTCGCTGGTGCTCGTCGTCCTCGGTGTCTCCTATGTGCTGGTCAGCAAGGCTGTCATGAACCGCACCAAGGAAGGCCAGGCCTCGGTCGAGAACCACTATCACACGGTTTTCTCCCACGTTTCCGACGCCATCAGCAACGTTTCGGTCGTTCACAGCTACAACCGCATCGAAGCCGAAACGCGCGAACTCAAGAAGTTCACCGAACGCCTGATCTCCGCCCAGTTCCCCGTGCTTGACTGGTGGGCGCTGGCAAGCGCGCTCAACCGCGTCGCTTCGACCATCTCGATGATGACGATCCTCGTCATCGGCACCGTGCTCGTCCAGCGCGGCGAACTCGGCGTCGGCGAAGTCATCGCCTTCATCGGCTTTGCCAACCTGCTGATCGGCCGTCTCGACCAGATGAAGGCTTTCGTTACGCAGATCTTCGAAGCCCGCGCCAAGCTTGAAGACTTCTTCCAGCTCGAAGATTCGGTGCGCGAACGCGAAGAGCCGGCCGGTGCGATGGACCTGGGCGCGGTCAAGGGCGAAGTGGAATTCCGCGACGTGTCCTTCGACTTCGCCAACACCACGCAGGGCGTGCGCAACGTGTCCTTCACGGCCAAGGCCGGCCAGACGATCGCGATCGTCGGCCCGACCGGCGCCGGTAAGACCACGCTCGTCAACCTGCTGCAGCGCGTTCACGAACCGCGTGACGGCCAGATCCTGATCGACGGCGTCCATATCGCCAAGGTCACGCGCAAGTCGCTGCGCCGCTCGATCGCCACCGTCTTCCAGGACGCCGGCCTGATGAACCGCTCGATCTGCGAAAACATCCGGCTTGGCCGCGACGACGCGTCGCTCGACGAAGTGATGGCTGCCGCCGAAGCGGCTGCCGCCAGCGACTTCATCGAAAGCCGCAACAATGGCTACGACACCGTCGTCGGCGAACGCGGCAACCGCCTGTCTGGCGGCGAGCGCCAGCGCGTTGCGATTGCCCGCGCCATCCTCAAGAACGCACCGATCCTGGTGCTCGACGAGGCGACCAGCGCGCTCGACGTCGAGACCGAGGCTCGGGTGAAGGATGCGATCGATGCGCTTCGCAAGGACCGCACCACCTTCATCATCGCCCACCGCCTGTCGACGGTGCGCGAGGCCGATCTGGTGATCTTCATGGATCAAGGTCGGATCGTCGAGATGGGCGGCTTCAACGAGCTCAGCCAGAGCAACGGCCGCTTCGCCGCCCTGCTTCGCGCCAGCGGCATCCTGACGGACGAAGACGTCCGCATGAGCCACACGGCGGCCTGAGCCGACGCCTTATAGATCACGCAATGCAAAAGGCCCCGGACCCTCCGGGGCTTTTTTCGTTTATGCCGCTCGCATTGACTTGGCTCTTGCAATCCCGTTCAAGTACTGCGCCGTCGTTTGCTGGACGGCACTGCATGCAGCCGCCATTGGCGTCATGGGTTCTCGGTCAGAACGGCCAGCGAATTCGGCGTTAGCGAAGGCCAGCGAACATCCTTCGGAAGGTAGGTCACGATTGACCGTTTTATTCGATGGTCGGGTCATGGCTGATTATCATCAGTTCTAGCTCGCAGACGCTTCCAACAACCTACATCTCCCATCGAACTGGACAGACGAAGACTTCAAGATCCGAATGCTTGCAGGCAACGATGCGCTGGTCGTCGTGACTGCTCGGAACAGGGATGTTGCGGTTATCGTGGAACTGCACGAACAGATGCCGAAGATCGACATCGAAAATGCGGATCATGTCGTCATCGGACGGCTCCACACGTCAGGCCAAATCGTCATAGCCGGGCTAACTGACTATCTTCAAGAGGTTCATGTTCGCGTTCCTGCGGGGCATCTGGACGCCATGGTCGTGTCGACCGGACTTCGCACCCTGAGTGACGTCGGCCTACGCCGGGCGTCTTTATTAGACGCGCAAAGGTCGCTGTAGCCCTTTGAATGGCTGCAGTTTTTGTCCTTCAATCGAATAAGATTAAAGGAAACATGCAGTAGATGGCGATGATCGGTACCGCGTGTATCTCTGGGCCCTGCGAAGCAGGCGGAATTACTGTCCTGCGCGCCAATGGCAAGACGATCGAACTCGAGGGTAGGGGCCCCCAAGTTCCGCGGCCGGCTGCCTACACATTTGAACCGGCGGCCGAGCCTTGATGCAAACCCTTGGTCGTCCTTATCGTTTCATCATGTCGCTCGCATCGGTTTCGCGCTGACGACGCCCCGCAACCATTCCAGATAGTAGCCGTAAACGAAGTGCAGGCCGATGCCGACGATCACGAAGAGCGTGCCGGCGATCGGGTTCCGGCCGGTCACGAACAACAGCACCTGACCGACCATCGCCAGGATAGTGCCGAAAATGAAGATCGGCAGGGAATGGCGGCCGACCATCGCCAGCGGGTGGTCGGCATCGAGCCGGGCGAGGCGATTGACGGCGGGAATGACGGCGACGAGATAGGCGATCGCGAGAACATGGCTTAGCCGCGTCAGTGACAGGAAGGTCTTGTCGAAACCGGTCAGCACCGCCGGAAGACCGAAGGACAGGTCGATGTTCCACCAGGAGAAGAGAACCCACAGCGCCGAAACGACGAGATAGATCGCGGCGATCGCGATCAGCAGCGGCCTGCGCGGCAGGACTGCGCCCTGGCGGATCGCGGTCATCGAGACGATGCCGATGACGAAGAGGAACTGCCAGGACCACGGATTGAGAAACCAGTAGCCCTCGTCGAGGAAGTTGGAGGGCACCAGCTTGAACACCCCGGCCACAAGCCAGAGCAGCGCGGAAAACACGAGGAGCAGCCGGCTGCTGATGCCGTTCAGCCAGAGGATGCCGGGCAGCATCAGGAACAGCACCGCATACATCGACAGGATGTTGTTATAGCCGAGTTGGTGCCCGAGCAGGACCATCGCGACGATGCCTTGCTCGGTCTGCTCGACGAAGGGTCGGATGTTTATCTCGCTGATCAGGTCCTGCCGGCCGAAATAGAGGGCGCCGCCGGCAAAGATCGCCAGTGTGACGATACTGGTCATGATATGGGCGACGTAGAGCGCCAGCGCCCGCCGCCAGATCTTGAGCGTCAGCGCCAAGCATGCGCCGGACACGAACTTGCCGCCATAGGCAAGCCCGACGGAGAGGCCAGAGATGAGCACGAAGGCCTCGGCCGAATCCGAGAAGCCGAAGTTCTTGTGGGTCAGATATTCGAGATATTGCCCGGGCACGTGGTTGACGAAGATCGTCAGAAGGCAGAGCGCCCTCAACACGTCGAGGCGCGTGTCGCGCTCCTTGGGAACCATGCGGGCGGATATCGTCGGGTTCGAGCCGCCCCCAAATGTGTTTTGCAGCATGCGGTCTAGTATCCGGGATCTGGCGCCCCTGCCCCACCCCTGTTGAAACGGGCACCGGACATGCGCTTAGCCCCAGGGGCAAGCGCATGTTCGATGCCGTCGATCGATGCACGAGCCCGTCAGGGTTCGTGCCGCCGGCAAATCAGCAAGAAAAAACCGGCCTTGCCCGTTCGGGTGCAAAGCCGGTTCCAACGTTCATTCAATACCGGCAGTTACAGCAAAATGCCTTCATGCGCGTTTTTTGTGACACTATTATTGATGCTGACGATCGGCTCGCGACTTTTTGCATCGCGCTTGACCGAAATCTTGTGCTTCGTGCCGTTCAGCGTCACTTCCGCCGAGTAGCCGTCCCAGGCCTCCGGCAACACCGGTCGGATGACCAGCTTGTCGCCATGTCGGCGGATGCCGAGAATACCCTCGACGCCGGCGCGGTAGAGCCAGCCGGCCGACCCGGTATACCAGGTCCAGCCGCCGCGTCCGGCGAGCGCGCCTTCGCCATAGATATCGGCGGCGACCACATAGGGCTCGACCCGATAGTGGTCCGCGTCTTCGCGGCTGAGGGCATGCGAGACAGGGTTCAGCATCTGGAAGACACGCCAGGCTTCCTCGGCCCTTCCCTGCTCGGCAAAGGCCAGCGCCACCCAGGTCGCCGCATGGGTATATTGGCCGCCGTTCTCCCGTACGCCAGGCGGATAGGCCTTGATATAGCCCGGGTCCTGCCTGGTTCTTTCAAGCGGCGGCGTGAACAGCCGGACAATGCGGCGATCCGGATCGACGAGCTCGGCCATGACCGCATCCATCGCATTCTGCGATCGCTGCTCGTCACCCTCGCCTGAAAGCACGCTCCAAGACTGGCCGATCGAATCGATCCGGCATTCGTCGCTTTCGCTCGATCCGAGCGGCGCGCCATCGTCGTAGTAGCCGCGACGATAGTAGTCACCATCCCAGCCGGCTTCGTCGAGCACCTTTTTCAAGGTGGCGAGATGCGCTTCCCAATGGCTGACGCGCGCCTTGTCCTTGCGCTCGCGGGCAAAGGGCAGGAAGCCGCGCAGCGTGCCCGCCAGGAACCAGCCGAGCCAGACGCTGGTGCCGCGGCCGGCAATGCCGACGCGGTTCATGCCGTCGTTCCAGTCGCCGCCGAGAATGAGCGGCAGGCCATTTTCGCCGCTGCGCTTGATCGCGAGATCGAGTGCGCGGGCGCAATGCTCGTAGACGTCGGCGATCTCGTCCGAGATCTCCGGCTTGTAGAAGCTGTCGTGCTGCCCTTCCTCGAGCGCCGGTCCGGTGATGAAGGCGATCTTCTCACCGAGAATGTCGGCGTTCCCCGTCACTTCGCAGTAGTGCGTGACGGCATGGGCAAGCCAGACGACATCGTCCGAGATCATTGTTCGCACGCCGGCGCCGGTGCCCGGCAGCCACCAATGCTGCACGTCACCCTCGACGAACTGCCGCGCGGCCGCGTTGAGGATCTGTGCCCGTGCCAGTTCCGGCCGATGGATCAGGAACGCCAGCGTATCCTGCAGCTGGTCGCGGAAGCCGAAGGCGCCGCTCGCCTGGTAGAAGGCCGAGCGTGCCATGATCCGGCAACCAAGGCTCTGATAGGGCAGCCAGTTGTTGATCATGGTGTTGAAGGCCGCATCCGGCGTTTCCACCTTCACGATGTCGGTGAACTCGGTCCAGAAGGACTTGGCGGCGTCCATGACGGTGTCGAACGCAGTCTGGCGCAACTCGCCGAGAACCGAGCGCATCTGCTCGTCGTTGTCGGCGTCGCCGAGGATGAAGGTGAGCTGCTTTTCGGCACCGGGCTCGATCACCAGATCGGTCGCCAACGCCGCACAGGCGTCGCCATCCACATCGATCGAGCCGGAAAGCTCGGCGCCAGCGAAAACGGCCTGCGGCACCAGAATGCCGCCGACCCGCCCGAGGAACTCGCGACGGCTTGCCGTATGGCTCACACCTTCACCGCCATCGACAGCAAAGAAGGCCGAACGACCGGCATAGTCGATGCTGTAGGGGTTGGTTGCAACCAGCGCATCGGAGGCTTCGTCCCAGGTCGACAGAACGAAGGGCGCCATGCGGGCCCGGTTGTTGCCGAGCACCCATTCGGCAAAGCCGTAGACCTTCAGCTGGCGGGCAGCCGTGGAGCGGTTGCGGATCGAGATGCGGACCAGCTTGGCCGGCAAGGTCCGGTGCACCGTGTGGGCTGCCTCGATATCGAGATCGTCCTGTGTGCTGCGGAATGTCGAATAGCCAAGTCCGTGGCGCGTCTCGAAGACGACCGACCGGCTGCGCGACAGGGCAGCGTATGGCGTCAGCACTGCGCCGCTCGCCATGTCGCGGATGAAGACCGCTTCGCCCGGCCGGTTGACGACCACATCGTTGGCCCACGGCGTCAGCTGGTAGTCGCGCGAGTTGCGGCTCCAGGTGAAGGCGGCCCCTTCGGCCGAAACGTGGAAGCCGAACTGCTCGTTGGAGATGACGTTGATCCACGGCTGCGGTGTCGCCTCGCCGCCGCGCAGGCGCACGACATATTCGCGCCCACCTTCGGCAAAGCCGCCGTAGCCGTTCCAGAAATCGAGACCGTCACCGACAATCTCCGCATCGACGGCGTCGGCCGGCTGCTGCGGGGCGGCGAGCAGAGCGAAGTTGCTTTCGCTGCCCTTCACCGGTGGCGTCGAATAGAGCGAATTGGCGCGGGCGATCTGGTCGGAGATCGTGCCGTTGCGGGCATGGAAGACGGCGCGGGAAGCCGACAAGAGCGTCGACCAGGTCTCCGCCTCCATCAGGTCGCGGCGCACCGAGAAGATGTGCTGGCGCGGACCGTCGGAGAGGCCGCGAAGCCTCAGGTTCTCGCACATCGAATCGAGCGCGTGCTGCATGTCCTGGGCATAGGACGAGGCCCGCTCGTTGATGATCACCAGATCGGCGGTAATGCCGCGCGCGCGCAGATATTCCTGTGCCCTGAGGGCCTCACGAGCGATGCCGAGGTCACCGTCATCGTTGATGCGCAGGCAGAAGATCGGGAAGTCGCCCGAGATTGCCAGCGGCCAGAGCGTTGACTGCGACGCGAGCCCCGCCTGAACCGTTGCGGTATCGGCGCGCAGGTGCATGTCGGGGTAGACGAGGTAGCGTCCGAGCATCTGGAAGCTTGCGGCCTCCTGCGAGGTGACGCCGACATGGCGCATCTGCACCTGACTGCGCGTCCAGGCATGGATCAGCTCGTGATTGAAGGTTTCCGTGTGCCTGTAGCGATCGATGGCGCGGTCGACGGCCTCGCGGTTCGGGGCCGCGATCGTCCAGAAGACGACGCTGACCTTCTTGCCGGCCGGAACCCGAACGACACGTCGAAGCGACATGATCGGGTCGAGCGTAAAGCCATCGGTTCCCGAAAGCACCGCGTCGGTGTCGAAGGCGGCGGCCTCGGCAAGGGTGCGCCCCTGGCCGATGAAGCGGCGACGGTCGGTCTCCGCCTCGGTCGGACGGTCGCTGCCGGCATTATCGGTGACGAGATGCGCCACTTCCATATCCGGATCGCCTGAGCTGCGCTTGTTGCGGCTGACATGGATGACGTCGCCGCGCCGGCTGATCTCCGTGCGCAGGAACATCTTGGAGAAGGCGGGATGCGCGCTGTCGGCCTCGTCGGTCGACAGCACCGGTTCGGCATAGGACGTCACCTCGATGAAGCGGTCCTGCGTTCCGGTGTTGAGCAGGATGACGCGGCGGCCTTCGGCATCGTGCTCGGTGGCAACGATGCACTCGACTTCGCTGGTGAGGTCGCCGACGGTCTTGACGAATTCGGCCTTGTCGTCACCGAACCGCGTCAGGAGCTTTTCGCCGACGGCGCGCCGGGGCTCGGCGGTGGCCGACCACCAGTCGCCCGTCGTCGTGTCGCGCAGGAAAATGAAGGTGCCCGTGCGGTCCTCGACCGGGTCCGGCTTCCAGCGGGTGACCGACTGGCCGTTCCAGCGGGCATAACCGGCACCGGTTGCCGTCAGCATGACGGCGTAGTGGCCGTTGGACAGGAACACGGTTTCGCGGTCCTGGGCGAGCGGGTTTTCGATGACCCGAACCTCCGGACGCAACAGATCGTCCTGGCCCTTGCCGAGCGATTCCGGCTCGCGCTTGGCGTTCATGATCGGAATATCGCGCGGCGCCTTTTCCTGCAGCAGCAGTTCGGCCGCCTCGATTACCGGATCGGCGTGGAACCATTCGCGCAGCCTGCCGGTGAATACGACGTTGGCGACAGCGGCGATCGACATGCCATGGTGGTGGGCATAGTAGTTGCGCACGACGGCGCATTTCTGCCCCTCGGGCACGCGCGTCGGCGTGAAGTCGACGGCATCGTGGAAGCCGTAAACGCCGAGCGCCCCGACTTCGCGCAGTCGACCGAGATTGGCGAGCGCCGCCTTCGGATCGTACATGCAGGCGAGAATGGAGGCGTAGGGCGCGATGACGGCGTTCTGCCCGAGGCCACGCTTGAGGCCAAGCGTCGGCACACCGAAGTTGGTGTACTGGTAGGTCAGCTCGTGGTCGCGCGCATTGAAGGCCGCTTCGGAGATGCCCCACGGCGTGCCGAGACGGCGGCCGTGATTGATCTGCTCCTTGACCACCAGATTGTTGGTCTGGTTGAGGATACCGCCCTGCCGCTCCTGCATCACCAGCGGCGGCATCAGATATTCGAACATCGAACCGGACCAGGAGATCAGCGCGCCACGCGCGCCGATCGGCACGATCGGACGGCCGAGCTTGTACCAGTGCTCGGTCGGCAGGTCGCCCTTGGCGATCGCGAACAGGCTGGTCAGACGGGCCTCGGACGCCAGAAGATCGTAGCAGGCCTCGTCGAGCTCATTGGCGTTGACGCGGAAGCCGATTGACAGCAGGCGACGCTCGGGCCGGAACAGGAAGCCGAAATCCATCGAGAAGGCGATGTCGCGAGCACGATCCTTTAGAACCGCCAAGCGCTGGCGCAGCGCTTCGATGGCGCCAAGATCGAACACGCCGTCGGCAATATGCGCTTCGCAGGTGGTGACCAGCGCGTTCGCCCACTTCGTCACTTCGCTGCTCTGGGCCGTGCGAACCTCATGGTCGAGGTTGACGGTCAGCTTGTGCATGTCGCGCGCCAGAACGGCGAGATTGATCACGCGGATCGATGCGAATTCATGCTCGCGCTTGACGGCAGCCAGAGCATTCTGGAAGCCGACGATGCGCTCCTCGATCAGGCGGCGCAGCGGGCGAACGGTCTTGCGGTCGTCAGGCAGGTCGTTCAGCACCTCGGCAAGAATGGCGACGACGTCGCCAATGCCGTCAAGGCTGCCCTGGACATGCGCCGACGGCGCTTCCGCCCATTCCCGACACATGGACGACACGGCGATCAGGTGGCCGGCAAGATTGCCGCTGTCGACCGACGAGATGTAGCGCGGCTCCATCGTTTCGAGCGTGTTGGTGCGGTACCAGTTGAACAGGTGGCCGCGATATTTCGGCATCCGGTCGATGGTCGCAATCGTCTGCTCCAGGCGGTTGATCGTTTCTTCGAAGCCGATCCAGCCGAAGTCGCGTGCCGACATGACCGAGAGTAGGTAGACGCCGATATTGGTCGGCGAGGTGCGCTCGGCCAGCACCGGCTGCGGCGTTTCCTGGAAGTTGTCCGGCGGCAGAAAATTCTGCTCGGCGGTCACGAAGGTCTCGAAATAGCGCCAGGTGCGCCGCGCGATCAGGCGCATTTCCTCGATCGCCTCGTCGGAAACGACCAGCTGGTCCTCGGTTTCGGCCGATTGGCTGACGAACCACGCGACAGCGGGAGAAAGCGCCCAGAGCAGGGCAAAGGGAATGCCGATGAAGGGCAGGCCGGTATCGGAAATCGCCGCAAGCGCCAGCGACAGAACCGACAGCGCCGGTGCGATCCACATCGCCTTGTAATAATCACCGATGCTTCCATGCCCGGCACTTTGCACCTGGGCAGCGGTGCGCCATTCCAGCATCAGCTTGCGGCTGACGAAGGTGCGGTAGAGCGAACGCACGATCGCGTCGCCCATCATCGCCGCGCCATGGGCGATGAAGACGATGCGAAGGGCGACCTGGGCATTGGCGGCACGAACTTCGGTCAGCACAGCATGGAGGTGGGCACGGGCGACGATGTCGTTGCGGCGCGGCAGGAGGCCATTGATCAGCGACAGCGTCGGGGCGACGAACAAGCTGAAGATCAGCACGATCTGCCAGATCAGCGCCTCGGTCGGCTGCATGTAGTACCAGCCCATGACAGAGGCGACGAGCCAGGCGCAGGGGATCAGCGAACGGCGCAAATTGTCGTACATCTTCCACCGGCCGAGCATCGACAGGCCGTTCGACGGGTTGAAGATATAGGGCAGCAGCTGCCAGTCGCCGCGGGCCCAGCGATGCTGGCGCGACATCTCTACCTCGTAGCGGGTCGGGAAATCCTCGACGAGTTCGACGTCCGTCACCAGCGCGCAGCGCACAAACGAGCCTTCGAGCAGGTCGTGGCTGAGAACGGCATTTTCCTCGATCCGCCCCTTGAGCGCGGCCTCGAAAGCATCGACGTGATAGAGGCCCTTGCCGGTGAAGCTGCCTTCGCCAGCGATGTCCTGGTAGACGTCGGAAACGGTGAAGACATAGGGGTCGATGCCACGATTGGCCGAGAAGATGCGCTGGAAGGCCGAGGCTTCGCTTCCAGTCGTCAGCGACGGCGTCACGCGCGGCTGTAGCAGGCTGTAGCCGGCAATCACCTTCTGTGTTTCCGGGTCGACGATCGGGCGGTTGATCGGGTGGTACATCTTGCCGACGAGCTTCGTCACCGCGTCGCGCATCAGGCGCGTATCGGCGTCGAGCGTCATGACATATTGAACGTTCTCCGGCACGGTATTGGCGCCCTGGAGGAACGAGGTGTCGCGATCGCCGCGCAGCAGCATGTTCAGCTCATGCAGCTTGCCGCGCTTGCGCTCCCAACCCATCCATACGCCTTCCGCCTCGTTGAAGAGGCGGCGGCGGTGCAGCAGGAAGAAACGCGTCCTGCCGTCATAGGCATAACGCGCCGAAAGCTCGGCAACCTCGCGCCGGGCATAGTCGAGAACATCGGTATCGGCCGGGGTTTCCTCGAACTTGCTGTCGATCCAGTCGCTGAGCAGCGCGAAAGAGATCTCGCCGCGCGGATTGGCGAGGTAGTGAACCTCGAGATTGCGCACGAGTTCGTCGACATGGTCGCGCTTGGAGATCAGGCAGGGCACGACGACGAGCGTGCGGGCATATTCCGGAACGCCATCGAGGAACTCATAGCCGACCAGGCGCGACGGTTTGACGAACAGCGTGACGAGCGTGTTGAACAGACCCATCGCACCTTCGGACGCCGGCAGCGCAAACAGCAGAAGCATGATCAGCTTCGCGCCGTTCGGAATATCCATCGGGCTGACGAAGGCATAGACGGCGACCATCGCCAGGATCGTCAGGAGAATGTTCGGTCCGGCGATCGCAAACCAGTCGAGCTTGCGGCTGAGGCGAATGATGCTCTGCAGCACCGACGGCCGGTAGCCGATCTTCTGCTCGAGCGCCTTGCGCTGCTTGCCGACAAGGAAGGAGCCAACGTTCGGCTCATGAAGCTGCGGCTCGACTGCAGCCACCGCTTCCGCTTCCTTCACCATCTCGATGGCGATCTGGGTGACTTCGTATTCGCTGTGGCCGGAGCGGCGCGCCAGCTTTTCGATCGTATCGCGGTATTTGTTGCGCGAGCCGAATTCGAGCGCGGCGTAATCGGAACCATCGCGCAGCGCCGCATCGATCTTGCTGACGCTTTCGAACCAGACGGCCCAGTCGGTATCGTCGATCTCGCGCAGGCTGCGGATGATGTTGCTCATCGTCGCATTGCCTGACGACAGGCGGTTCTGCTCGGCGACCAGCGCGTCCTCGACGTCGCTGCCGCGCTTCTCGAGCTGTTCCTCGATCCAGGCGATCACCGAGCCGGAGGTCTGCGAGCCATCGCGCATGCGGTAGAGCAGCTGGGCGACGAAGGTATTGTCCGCCGCAAGCGCCTCGGATTCGGCCAGCAGCGCTCGCAACTTTTCCGGGTCGTTGTGACGGATGATCTGGTCGGCGATGTCGTTGGCCTTGCGCCGCATGCCGCGCGAACGCTCGACGCGGATGGCGATGCGCCGCAGGTTCTCGATGAGAACGAAGCGCAGGATCGAGGGCAAGGCCCACAATTCGCCGATCTTGAACGTGTCGTGCTTCTGGAAGCCCTCGACCATCGCGGTAATGCTTTCCCGCGAGACCGTGCTGTGCGTATGGGCGACATAGAGCCAGGCGAGCGCCATCGTGCGCGGAATGACTGTTCCGGAGACGGACAGCGTGGGCAGCTGGCGATAGAACTTGCGCGGGAAGTCGCGGCGGACTTCCTGGATCGCTTCCTCGACCACGTGGTGGTTGTCGAGCAGCCATTCGGCGGCCGGCGTGATCGACGCCCCCGCTTCGACATCAGCCGCTGTTGCCCGATACACCCTCAGGATTTCGTTTTCATTCTCGCGGTGGCGCGGGCGGAATTCGAACGGGAAGAAGCCCGGCAGGGACGGTGCGCCCTTGAGCGCAAGGGTCTCGCCGCTTTGCCGCAGATCCTCCATCGAGAAAAAGGTCGAGCGGATCGAATCGTTGTAATCGATCTGTTTCGCTTCCGGTTCGCGAGAAGAGGAGGTCGGCGTGTTGTGAAGGGGCATGGGTGCTGGTTCTGAATCCAACCGGGGTTGATCGGCCCGGCTCTCGTTGTTCTGCCGGGTTGGCTGCGGTCCTGAAGTTCCAGGCTTGGCCGGCACGTTGCTAGACACGGTCATGTGTCCTCCCATCCGCCGTCATTTTCCGGCAAACCGGAAACTGGCGGAAACTGGCGCCGCCCTTGAACTGGGCATCAGAGAAAGCAAAGCCGGCGGCGCATTGGTTTTCAAGGCCGCGTGATGCATGAAAGTGGCATTTTTTAGCCGTGGTGCCAACAGCTTGCAAGGATCGGCGGCGCAAGTTTGGACGAATTGCGCACACTCTCATCGGGCGAAAACGCAATAGTCCGCGCTCGCCTATGGCAACCTCAAATCTATGTATCAATTTTGCCCCTTCCCGGCGCATCTCTGGGTAGCAGTCCGTCGCGAAACGCCGACGGCGTCAGGAAGGTTCCGGCCATCGGTCGAAACATGTTCGAGGATGGGAAACCTACCCGACCTGTTCAGTGATCCATTCGCGGAAGGCGAGACTGATCGGGTTTTCGAGTTTGCCTTCCGGAACCGCGAGATAATAACTGTTCTCCGTCTGCATCGGCCGGTCGAGAACGATGCGCAATGTTCCCGCTGCCAGCTCCTGTTCGATCAGATAGCGGGGCAGCAAGGCGAAACCGAGACCGGCCGTGGCCGCCTCGATCACCATCGAGAACTGATCGAAGCGGTTACCGCGATAGGCACCCCTTCCATCCATGCCGTTGGCCTCGAACCATTGCGCCCAGAGTTTGGGTCGCGTCGCCAGGTGCAGCAGCGGACCGCCGACGATATCCTCCAGCGTCGCCACCGGATTGGCCGCAAGCAGGGTCGGGCTTGCCGCCGGCACGATGATCTCGCTGCAGAGATAGCTGCAGGTGGCATGCGCCCAAACCGGCTGGCCGTAGTGGATGGCGATGTCGAAGTTCTGCTCGTCGAAATCGAAGGGTGCCGACCGCGACGCGATATTGACCACGGTATCGGGGTGCTGGCGAAGAAAATCCGGCAGCCGCGGCACCAGCCAACGGCTGCCGAAGGTCGGCAGCGACGCGATCGACAATGTCGAGTCGGCGCGCGCCGAGGCCATTGCCCGCACCATCAGCTCTTCGGTCTGGTTGAGCAGGCGGCGAACCTCGGGCAGGAACTTCTGCCCGGCCTCGGAGAGAATGACGCGCTGGCGCACCCGCTCAAACAGGAGAACGCCGAGCTGGTTCTCCAGATCCTTGATCTGACGGCTGACGGCACTCTGGGTCAGATTGAGTTCGGCGGCTGCCTGCGTGAAGCTGCCGTGCCGTGCCGCGCATTCGAAAGCCTGCAGCGTCGTAACATCAGGAACCAGTCTGCGGCTTAACTTCATTCCAGCCTCGCATCAACATAGTCACAAGCAGCGCGATCAATGGCCGCTTCCTTTGGATATGATCCGAAATGAGAATGACCTTGTCCTTCACCCATAGCGCGAGGCGAGCCCCAGTGAAAGAGAATAGTTTCGTATCCGCCGATGATATCCGTTCGGCCTTTTCCGCAGCCATGTCGGTCATGTACCGCGAGGAAGTGCCTGCTTACGGCACGCTGATGGAACTGGTTGCCAAGGTCAACGACGATACGCTCAATGCCGACCCGGCGCTGAAAGAGCGCCTCGATGCGACGGATTCGCTTGATCGCATTTCCGAGGAGCGCCACGGCGCAATCCGTCTCGGCACGCCTGCTGAACTCTCGATGATGCGTCGCGTCTTTGCTGTCATGGGCATGTACCCGGTCGGCTACTACGATCTTTCGACCGCCGGCGTACCGGTGCACTCGACCGCCTTCCGCCCGGTTGGCGAAACCGCTCTGAAGCGCAATCCCTTCCGTGTCTTCACCTCGCTTCTTCGCCTTGACCTGATTGCGGACGAGAGTCTGCGCGCCGCATCCGAGGCGATCCTGGCCGAGCGTCGGATCTTTACGCCTGTTGCCATCGAACTCGCCGAAAAGGCCGAGCGTGATGGCGGCCTCGACAAGGCCGACGCCGAGCGTTTCGTCTCCGAAGTGCTGGAGACCTTCCGCTGGCACGACAGGGCCAATGTCAGCGCCGACATGTACAAGCGCCTGCATGACGCCCACCGGCTGATCGCCGACGTCGTGTCGTTCAAGGGCCCGCATATCAACCACCTGACGCCGCGCACGCTGGATATCGACCAGGTCCAGGCGCTGATGCCCGAATTCGGCATCGCGCCGAAGGCCGTCGTCGAAGGTCCGCCGACCCGCAAATGCCCAATCCTGCTTCGCCAGACCTCGTTCAAGGCGCTGGAAGAGGCCGTTTCCTTCCGTGATGGCGGCGGCGACTGGAAAGCCGGCTCGCACACCGCCCGCTTCGGCGAGATCGAGCAGCGCGGCATTGCGCTCACTCCCAAGGGCCGTGCGCTCTACGACGAGCTTCTGGAAGCCTCGCGCAAGATCGTGCGCCCGGCAGCCGACGGCTCCAACGCCCGCGACTATGAAGCCGCGCTTGCCAAAGCCTTCGAAAGCTTCCCCGACACCTGGGCAGGCATTCGCGAAGCCGGCCTTGGCTATTTCAGCTATTCACTGACCGAGAAGGGCTTGAAGACCCGGATTTCCGACCGCCGCGATATCAACACGCTGATCGCCGACGGCCTCGTGCAGTTCGACGCCATCGTCTACGAAGACTTCCTGCCGGTCAGCGCCGCAGGCATCTTCCAGTCCAATCTCGGCGACGGCGCGCAGCAGGCTTTTGTCGCAAGCCCGAACCAGAAGCGCTTCGAGATTGACCTCGGCGCCACAGTGCTCAACGAGTTCGATCACTATGCCGGCATCGAAGAGGCATCGATCGAAAGCTGCCTGCGGGCCTTGACCGCAGCCATGGCTGCGGAATGATGCGTTCACGATGATTGAACAGGTACACATAGACGCGCTGACCGGCATCCTTGGCGACAAGGGTGTGGTCACGCGTGCTGAAGACATGGAAGCCTACGAGACCGGCGCGCGCTACGATCGTGGCCGGGCTTCGGTCGTTCTGCGGCCGGCGACAACAGTGGAAACCTCGGCAACCGTTGCCTATTGCGTGCGTCATGGCATCGCCCTGATCCCGCAATCGGGCAATACCGGACTGGTCTCGGGCTCGACCCCTGATAGTTCCGGCAACGAAGCGATCCTCAGCCTCGACCGCCTCACCAAAGCGTTCGAACTCGATCTCGACAATCGTTCGGTGCGCGTCGATGCCGGGTTCAGGCTTTCCGATCTCAACCGCCGGCTGGAAGAACATGGCCTGTTTTTCCCGATCGATCTCGGCGCCGATCCGCGCATCGGCGGCATGATCGCCACCAACACCGGCGGCTCGCGTTTCCTGAAATACGGCGACGTGCGCCGCAACACGCTGGGCCTCACCGTGGTTCTCGCCGATGAAGACGGCACCGTGCTCGATCTTCAATGCGACCTGCGCAAGAACAACACCGGCGTCGACTGGAAGCAGGTCTTCGTCGGCACGTCGGGCGCCTTCGGCATCATCACGGAATGCGTGCTCAATCTGGAGCGCCTGCCGCAGCAGACGGCGACCGCATTGCTGGTGCCGGCAAGCGGCGCCCATGTGCTGCCGCTGCTGCGCGCCATGGAAGAGCGGCTCGGCGCCTACCTCTCGGCCTTCGAGGGCATGTCGAGCAACGCCGTCAAGGCGGCGTTCGCGCATGTGCCTTCGCTGAAGAACCCGTTCCAGGGCGGACACGTCCCTGAATACGTCATTCTCGCGGAAATCAGCCGCACCTGGGCCCCACGCGAAGGCGAGCAATCGCTCGACGCCGTGCTTGAAACGGTGCTGGCCGAGATCTGGGAGATGGAGACGGCACCGCTCGCCGACGCGTTCGTCGGCCCGCCGCATGAGGTCTGGGCGCTGCGCCACGCACTTTCGGAAGGTGTGAAACACCTGGGCAAGCTGATCGCCTTCGACGTCTCCTTCCGCAGGGGTGACATCATGGCCTTCTGCGACCATATGAAGGCCGAAATGCCGACGAGGTTTCCTGATGTCACCGTCTGCGACTTCGGCCATATCGGCGATGGTGGTGTACACTTCAATCTCGTGGTGCCGAAGGACAGCGCGCTGCTCAGCGATCCGACATTCGAGCAGCGTTTGAGAGAATGGGTTTTCGCCGTGGCGGTCGAGGAGTATCACGGCAGTTTCAGCGCGGAACATGCGATAGGCCGCCGCAACCAGGCCTACTACGACGTTTATACAACCGACAAACTCAAGGACATGGCCGCGGGCCTGAAGACGCTCACCTCGCCGGGGAAACTCGGCAGCGTGCGCTTCGGATAGGCCAGGGCAGGAAAACGGGAGTCAGACCAGATGAACATTGCAACGAAGAAGATCGACGTCACCAAGGAGGCAGCAGCCCTCCTCGAGAAGATGGGCGTCGCCAAGGAACTCTACACCGGCGGCGACATGCCGTCGTTCAGCCCGGTCACGGGCGAACAGATCGCCAGCCTGAAGACGGTTTCGGCCACGGAGGCTGCCGCCAAGATCGACAAGGCGCATGAAGCCTTCAAGGCCTGGCGCCTCGTTCCGGCACCGAAGCGCGGCGAATTGATCCGCCTGCTCGGCGAAGAGCTACGCGCCTTCAAGGCCGACCTCGGCCGCCTCGTTTCGATCGAAGCCGGCAAGATCACCTCCGAGGGCCTCGGCGAAGTTCAGGAAATGATCGACATCTGCGATTTCGCAGTCGGCCTTTCCCGCCAGCTCTACGGTCTGACGATCGCCACGGAGCGTCCCGGCCACCGCATGATGGAAACCTGGCATCCGCTCGGCGTCGTCGGCGTCATCTCCGCCTTCAACTTCCCGGTCGCCGTCTGGTCGTGGAACACGGCGCTGGCGCTCGTCTGCGGCAACTCCGTCGTCTGGAAGCCGTCGGAAAAGACCCCGCTCACGGCGCTTGCATCGCAGGCTATCTTCGAACGCGCGCTTGCCCGCTTCGGCGACGCCCCGGAAGGCCTGTCGCAGGTTCTGATCGGCGACCGCGCCGTCGGTGAAGTCCTCGTCGACAACCCGAAGGTTCCGTTGGTCTCGGCCACCGGCTCGACCCGCATGGGCCGCGACGTCGGCCCGCGTCTTGCCAAGCGCTTCGCCCGCGCCATCCTCGAACTCGGCGGCAACAATGCCGGTATCGTCTGCCCATCGGCCGATCTCGACATGGCGCTGCGCGCCATCGCCTTCGGCGCCATGGGCACCGCCGGCCAGCGCTGCACGACCATGCGCCGCCTGTTCGTGCATGAAAGCGTCTACGACCAGCTCGTTCCCCGCCTGAAGAAGGCCTATGGCTCGGTCTCGGTCGGCAATCCGCTGGAAACCACCGCACTCGTCGGCCCGCTGGTCGACAAGGCCGCTTTCGACGGCATGCAGAAGGCAATCGACGAAGCCAAGGCCCATGGCGGCGCCGTCACCGGCGGCGAACGCGTCGAGCTCGGTTATGCCAACGGCTACTACGCCAAGCCCGCCCTGGTCGAAATGCCTGAGCAGGCAGGCCCGGTCCTCGAAGAAACCTTCGCGCCGATCCTCTACGTCATGAAGTACAGCGACTTCGACGCAGTCGTTGCCGACCACAATGCGGTTGCAGCCGGCCTGTCCTCGTCGATCTTCACCCGCGACATGCAGGAATCCGAACGGTTCCTGGCCGTCGACGGCTCGGATTGCGGCATCGCCAACGTCAACATCGGCACCTCAGGTGCGGAAATCGGCGGCGCCTTCGGCGGTGAAAAGGAAACCGGCGGCGGCCGCGAATCGGGCTCCGATTCGTGGAAGGCCTACATGCGTCGCGCCACCAACACGGTGAACTACTCGAAGGCCCTGCCACTGGCACAGGGCGTCTCCTTCGATATCGAGTAGGACCAAGCGATGACCATCAACGCAACGGTCAAGGAGGCGGGCTTCAAGCCCGCCTCGCGGATCTCTTCGATCGGAGTATCCGAAATCCTCAAGATCGGCGCGCGCGCGCAAGCGATGAAGCGCGAGGGCAAGCCGGTCATTATTCTCGGCGCAGGCGAGCCGGATTTCGACACGCCTGACTACGTCAAGCAGGCCGCCTGCGAGGCGATCCAGCGCGGCGAAACCAAATACACCGCACTCGACGGCACGCCGGAACTGAAGAAGGCGATCCGTGAAAAGTTCCAGCGCGAGAACGGCCTCGCCTACGAACAGGACGAGATCACCATTGCCACCGGCGCCAAGCAGATCCTGTTCAACGCCATGATGGCGACGATCGACGCCGGCGACGAAGTTGTCATTCCGACGCCGTACTGGACCTCCTATTCGGATATCGTCCAGATCTGCGAAGGCAAGCCGGTGCTGATCCCCTGCGACGCGGCCTCCGGTTTCCGGCTCACCGCCGACAAGCTCGAAGCGGCGATCACGCCGAAGACGCGCTGGGTGCTTCTCAACTCACCCTCCAACCCTTCGGGTGCCGCCTACAGCGCTGACGACTACCGGCCGCTGCTCGACGTGCTCTTGAGGCATCCGCATGTGTGGCTGCTGGTCGACGACATGTACGAGCACATCGTCTATGACGGCTTCCGCTTCGTCACCCCGGCCCAACTGGAGCCTCGGCTCAAGGACCGCACCCTGACGGTCAACGGTGTCTCCAAGGCCTATGCCATGACCGGCTGGCGCATCGGCTATGCCGGTGGTCCGCGCGAGCTGATCAAGGCGATGGCTGTCGTCCAGAGCCAGGCGACCTCCTGCCCGTCTTCGGTCAGCCAGGCCGCTTCGGTGGCAGCCCTGACCGGCCCGCAGGATTTCCTGAAGGAACGCACGGCCAGCTTCCAGCACCGCCGCAATCTCGTCGTCAACGGCCTCAACGCCATCGACGGTCTCGACTGCCGCGTTCCGGAAGGCGCCTTCTACACCTTCTCCGGCTGCGCCGGCATGCTCGGCAAGGTGACGCCTTCGGGCAAGACGATCGAGACGGACACGGACTTCTGCGCCTACCTGCTCGACGACGCCCATGTCGCCGTTGTCCCCGGCTCGGCCTTCGGCCTGTCGCCGTTCTTCCGCATCTCCTATGCGACGTCGGAAGCGGAACTGAAGGAAGCGCTCATGCGCATCGCCGACGCCTGCGCTCGGCTTTCGTAACTCGGAAGTAGCCCCTCACCCTAGCCCTCTCCCCGCTTGCGGGGAGAGGGGACGGTCGCGCAAACAGCTGCCTCTCTACTCCTGTTCGCAAAGAGAGTATGAGGCGCTGGCGGCATATCCCTTCTCCCCGCAGGCGGGGAGAAGGTCGCGGCAGCGGGATGAGGGGCGCCCGCTCCCTTCCTTCAAAACGTCGGCGGCGTGCAGGCGCTGATCACCTCGCAAGGTACCGGCCCGACGCAACGAAATCGGTGCGGTCGCCGGCTTTCGAAATAGTACGCATCCCCAGGCCCGAGAATCCGCCGCTCGTCGTCGACGGTGACCTCAATGCGCCCCGACAGCACGATGCCGCCCTCCTCGCCTTCATGCACCAGCGGCACTTTTCCAGTGTCCGCGCCCGGCTGATAACATTCCTTCAGGATCTGCAGGCTGCGGCCAAAGAGATTGTCGCCGATCTGGCGATAGGAGATCGGCCCTTTGCCGATCTCGACCAGTTCCTCTGCGGCGTAGAATGCCTTGCGCGGCCGTTCAGGCTCGAACGAAAAGAACTCCGCAAGTCCGATCGGTATGCCGTCGAGGATGCGCTTCAGTGCGCCGACCGACGGATTGGACGCATTCGACTCGATCAGCGAGATCGTCGAGTTGGTCACGCCCGCTCGCTTGGCAAGTTCGCGCTGCGAAAGATTGTGCATCAGCCGGAGGTGGCGAAGCCGGTTTCCAATGTCGACGCTCATGGGTGTCCATCTCGGTGTTCAGGTTGTTCGAAATATCGCAATTTCGCAAACCTCGTTGTATAAAATTCAATGGCTTGAATGACAACAGAAAAGGACTTGTTTGGCAATTCAAATCATGGCGTCAATCCCCTGATCTTCAGGAGGATGCCATGAACCAGCACACCAAACCCAACGCCCCCGTACTCGACAGCTACTGGATGCCCTTTACCGCCAACCGGCAGTTCAAGGCGGCACCGCGCTTGCTCGCCTCCGCCGAGGGCATGCACTACACCAGCACCGATGGCCGCACGATCCTCGACGGCACCGCCGGTCTCTGGTGCGTCAACGCCGGCCACGGCCGCCGCCAGATCGCGTCAGCCGTCGAACGCCAGCTGTCGACGATGGATTTCGCCCCCTCCTTCCAGATGGGCCACCCGATCGCCTTCGATTTTGCCGAACGCCTTGCCGAAATCGCGCCGGGGCCGGAAGGCCAGAAGCTCGACCGCGTGTTCTTCACCGGCTCGGGCTCGGAATCGGTTGACACGGCGCTGAAGATGGCCATCGCCTATCAGCGCGCGATCGGCCAGGGCACTCGCACGCGGCTGATCGGGCGCGAGCGCGGCTACCACGGCGTCGGCTTCGGCGGCATTTCGGTGGGCGGCATCCTCAACAACCGCCGCGTCTTCCCGCAGCTTCCCGGTTCCGACCATCTGCGCCACACCCACGACCTTGCCAAGAATGCCTTCGTCAAGGGCCAGCCCGAGCACGGCGCCGAACTTGCCGACGATCTCGAACGGCTGGTGGCGCTACACGGCGCCGAAACCATCGCCGCCTGCATCGTCGAGCCGGTTGCCGGTTCGACGGGCGTGCTCATCCCGCCGAAGGGCTATCTCGAGCGGCTGCGCGCGATCTGCGACAAACACGGCATCCTGTTGATCTTCGACGAAGTCATCACCGGCTTCGGTCGCCTTGGCGCTGCGTTCGCCACCGACTTCTTCGGCGTCACCCCGGACCTGGTGACGGCGGCGAAGGGGCTCACCAACGGCGCCATCCCAATGGGCGCGGTCTTTGCCAGCCGCAAGGTGCACGACGCATTGATGCACGGCCCGGAAAACCAGATCGAGCTCTTCCACGGCTACACCTATTCCGGCCACCCGGCCGCCTGCGCCGCGGGTATCGCCACGCTCGACATCTATCGCGATGAGGGCCTGATGACCCGCGCCACCGAGCTGCAGGACGCCTGGCATGATGCCATGCATTCGCTGAACGGCCTGCCGCATGTCATCGACATCCGCACCATCGGCCTCATCGCCGGCATCGAGCTGCAGTCACGCGAGGGTGCTGTCGGCGCCCGCGCCTATGAGGTCTTCGTCGATTGCTTCGAAAAGGGGCTGCTGATCCGCGTGACCGGCGACATCATCGCCTTCTCGCCGCCGCTGATCACCGACGAAAATCACTTCGGCGAAATCGTCTCGATCCTCGGCGATGCCTTGAAGCGCGCCAAGTAAAAACAAGAGATCATGGTCGCCGCCGAAACGTTTGGCGGCGACCATGACACGCAGATTTTCTGTTCTGCCTTGAGCCGGAGAATCCGGCTAACGGATTAGCATCGCCCTGAAGTCATTGACATTGGTTCCAGTCGGACCGGGCGCGAAAAGATCGCCACTCACTGAGAATGCCGACCAGGCATCGTGGCGCGCCAGATGCGCCCGCGGATCAGCACCGGCAGTACGCATGCGACTGACGCTGCCGCCATCGGCAAAGGCGCCGGCATTGTCCTCAGACCCGTCGATGCCGTCCGTATCCGCCGCCAGGGCATCGATCCCGTCGAGCCCCTCGATGTCGAGCGCCAGCGACAGCAACAGCTCGCTGTTGCGGCCGCCTTTGCCGTAATCCTTGCCCGATATCGTCACAGTCGTTTCGCCGCCGGAAAGCAGCACGACCGGCTTTTCGAAAGGTTGATTGCGCTGGGCGACTTCACGCGCCAGCGCCGCATGCATGCGGCCGATATCGCGCGCCTCGCCTTCAATCGCATCAGAAAGAATGCGCGCCTCTACACCCAATTCCTGCGCCGTCCTTGCTGCAGCCTCCAGCGAGACACGCGCCGACGCAATCACGTGGCATTCGTGCCGACGGAAAACCGGTTCGGACGGATCAGGTGCCCGCGCGGCACCGGATCGCAAGTGGGCCACCACGCCATCGGGAAGAGCCATGCGATAGCGGCCGACGATCTCCAGCGCCTCCTCCACCGTCGACCCGTCAGGCACTGTCGGGCCCGAGGCAACGAAAGCGGGGTTGTCGCCGGGAACGTCGGAAACGACGAGGCTGACGACACGCGCCGGCCCAGCGGCCGCCGCAAGACGGCCTCCCTTGATGCGCGACACATGTTTGCGCACGACGTTCATCGCGGAAATCGGTGCGCCGGAGGCAAGCAGCGCCCGGTTGACGGCGATCTCGTCGGCAAGCATCAAACCCTCCGGCGGCGCCGGCAGCAAGGACGATCCACCACCCGAAATCAGAGCGACAACCAGATCGTCAGCGGTCAGGCCTTCCACCAGCTTCAGCAGCTCTTCCGACGCCCGAAGGCCAGCCTCATCCGGCACCGGATGGGCGGATTGCAACACGCGAATGCGCTCGCAGCGTTCAATCGGCCCGTGGCGCGCAACGACGGCGCCGGTCAGCGGGTGATCCCACAGCTTTTCGAAAGCTGCGGCCATCTGGCTTGCGGCCTTGCCCGCGCCGACAACGATCGTTCGTCCCTTCGGCTTTTCCGGCAGATGCGCGCGGATCGCCTCATAGGGATCGGCGGCGCGGACGGCCGCGTCGAAAAGGGCGGTGAGAAAGGGACGCGCTTCGAAGGCCGCCATCGTCTTCAGCCCGCGATTTCGAGATCGTAGACGAAAATGCCGTCGATGCCGCCTTGCGCCGCCGCGACGATCTTTGCACCGGTCTGCCGATGCTCCGGATCGTCGAGATAGGCGTCACGCGCGGCTGCGTCGGAGAAATCGACGATGAAACCCTCGGCATACCCTTTGTCCATGCCCACTTCCGGGCTGACATTGGCGCCGGCATAGGTCGCGAGAAGGCCGGGAAGCCGGCTTTTTAGCGCCGCGATCTCGGCGAAGATCGACGCTTTCTCATCCGCCGAAACGTCTGGACGAAAGCGAATGAAGACACAGTGGCGGATCATGGTTTTCCTCAACGGATATCGGCGCGGGCACGTGGCCGGGCATCGTTTCGTTCATGGGCGAAGATCTCCGGCGGCAAGGGCTGGCGCTCGCGAATGATGTCGGCGCCCTTTTCGCCCATCATGATCGTCGGCCCGTTGGTGTTGCAAGAGGGAACGCGCGGCATGACCGAACTGTCGCAGACGCGAAGGCCCTCCAGCCCACGCACTTTCAGATCGAGTCCGACCACGGCCATGGCGTCGGTGCCCATCTTGCAGGTGCCGACCGGGTGGTGGTCGGTCTTGGCATTGGCGCAGCCATAGTCGAAGAACTGCTCGTCGGAGACGACAGTGTTGCCCGGCAAACGTTCCGCCAGCACGAAAGGCTTGAGGGCGGCCTGCTGCATGATCTCGCGGGCTATCTTCAGCCCCTCGATCGACATCTTGCGGTCGTGCGGATCTTCCCAGTAATTCGGATCGATCAGCGGCGCTGCGGCCGGATCAGCGTCGGAAAGCCTGACGGTGCCGCGTGAGCGCGGATGCAGATAGGCGGAATTGAGCGTCACGCCGGCGTTCTTCAGTCGCGCGACGCCAGCCTCGATGCCGGAGCCGAGGCCGAGATGGAACTGGATATCCGGCGAGCGGGCATCCGGGTCGGCGTACCAGAAGCCGCCGGTCTCAAACAGGCTCGATGCCACCGGGCCGGAGCGGAAAAGCACGTATTGCAGGCCGGCCCAGAGCGTCCGGTGCAGCTTCGCGACGTTGTCGTAGGTGTGATCGCCGGTGCATTCGGAAATGACGAACAGATCGAGGTGGTCCTGCAGATTGCCACCGACGCCGGGTAGGTCGTGCTTTACCGGCACGCCCACCGACTTCAGGTGATCCGCCGGGCCGATACCGGATTGAAGGAGCAGCTTCGGCGAACCGATGGCGCCCGACGTGACCAGAACTTCCCGCTCCGCCCGGATCGTCTCGCTTCCCTTCGCCGTCACCACCTCGACGCCGACGGCGCGCGTACCCTCGAGCACGATCCGGGCGACGCGCGTTCCGGTGCGAACGGTAAGGTTCCGGCGGTCCTTGATCGGTGAGAGATAGGCAAGCGACGCGCTCGAACGCCGGCGATTGCGCTGCGTCAGTTGGTAGAAGCCGACGCCGGCCTGCTGACGGCCGTTGAAATCGTGATTGTAGGGAATGCCGAGTTCCTGGCCGGCGCGGATGTAGGCATCGCAGATCGGCAAGGTAGAAACCGGCATCGAGACGCCGAGCGGACCGCCATAGGCATGATAGTCGTCGGCGAAGCGCTGGTTGTCTTCGGCGCGCTTGAAATAGGGAAGAACGCTGCGATAGTCCCAGCCGGCACAGCCGTCCTCGGACGCCCAGAGGTCATAGTCGGCCGCATTGCCGCGGGTGTAGAGCTGGGCATTGATCGACGAACCGCCGCCGATGACCTTGGCCTGGGTGTAGCGCAGCACCCTGCCCTTCATGTGTTTCTGTGGCACGGTCTCCCAGCCCCAACTTGCAACTCCCTTGGTCATCTTGGCAAAACCGGCCGGCATGTGAAACAGCGGGTTCCAGTCGCCGCCACCCGCCTCCAGCAACAGGACGCGGACCGACGGATCCTCAGAGAGACGGTTGGCGAGAACGCAGCCGGCAGGGCCGGCACCGGTGATGATATAGTCGTATGTCATTGCCTGTCTTCCTCCACGGCACGGCATTTGGAACGTTCCAAATTTCCGACGTGTTAAACTCGAAACCTGCTCGCCGTTGCGAGCCCCGGACTGCCCTGCACTATTTTCTAGAGTCGACCGATCGACAGGCCGCCATCGGCCTGGATGACTGAGCCGGTCGCAAAGCCGAATTTGCCGCTGGCAAGCCCTGCGGCGATGTTGCCGATGTCTTCTGGCTCGCCCCAGCGTTTCATCGGCACCAGTCCGCCGTCGATCAGGGCGTCGTATTTCGCCGAGACGCCAGCGGTCATGTCAGACCGGATGACCCCGGGCCGGATTTCGAAGACGGAGATGCCTGTGTCGGCCAGCCGCAAGGCGAGCCCCTGGCTGAAGGCGGCAAGGCCGGCCTTGGTCATGCAATAGTCGAGCCGCTCGGGCGAACTCATGGTCGCGGAAACCGATGTGATGTTGATGATTGAACGTGGTGCCGCACCTGGCGGCTCGGTGAGCATCGAGAGCAACACGGCCTGGGTGAAGAACACTGTGCCGCGCAAGTTGGTGGCGACGATCGTGTCGAAATTCTCCGGCAGAAGGTCGAGAAAGTCGCCGCGCACGACGGAGGCGATGCCGGCGTTGTTGACGAGGCAGCGGATCGGGCCCAGTTCCTGGCGGATGCAGGCGACGGTGGCGGCATGCGCGCCGATATCGGCGAGATTGGCCTCGAGGTAGATGGCGCGACCGCCTTGCGCCGATAGCTCGGAGAGCGTGGCTTGCGTCGCTTGATCCGCCGCACCGAGCCCCGTCAGCGCTATGTCGAAGCCGTCGCGCGCCAGTGCCCGGGCCACGCCGAGTCCGATTCCGCGCCGGCCACCGGTGACAACAGCCACGGGACGCGTCGATGTCGTCATGCTCTCAGCTCCTTCGCAACGATATGGTCGGCAACGCGCAGCGCCTGTGCCGCCACCGTCAGCGCCGGGTTGACCGCAGCGGACGTTGGCAGGAAGCCGGCATCGACGACAAAGAGGTTCGGATGATCGAAGGCGCGGCAATAAACGTCGAGCGGCGCCTGACCGGGATCGGTGCCCATCCGGATCGTGCCGCACTGGTGCGACGGCGTGCGCTTGTCGAAGGCCTGGGAGAGCACGATCGGATAGCCTGCAGCTTTGAAGTGGGCGCGCATCTTCGCTTCGAGCCCGGAAAGCGCCTCCATGTTCGAGCGCCGCCACTGCATGATGATGCCCTTGCCGTCGACCATGATGCGGCTTTCCGGGTTCGGCAGGTCCTCCGTCATCATGTACCAGTCGACCGCATGACCGGCCATGAAATCCAATGCGAAGCGCGGCGCCCAGACCGGCGCATTGGCCTTGAGGATGTCACCGTTGATCTTGCCGAGCAGCTGGACATTGCCGAGTGGCAAACCGTCCCTGCCGCCGGTCAGGTAATAATCGTTCAGCATCAGCGTCTTCTGGTAGATGCTGTCATTGCGCCTGAACGGATTGATCGCCAGCATGGCGCTGCAATTGTGGTTCATGAAGTTGCGGCCGACCTGGCCGGAGGCGTTGGCGAGCCCCTTGCCATCGCCGGAGCGCAGCAAGATGGCGGCCGAGTTGATCGCGCCCGCCGACAGGATCACCAACTTGGGCGACAGGCGCTTCTTCTCGCCCCTATGGGTGTAATGGACCGCCTCGATCCGGCCGCCCCGACCTTTCTCCAGCGTGTCGACATGCGCGGAGGTGATCAGCTCGATGTTGGGGTCATTCAGCGCGGAGGCGAGCGATGCGGTCTCGGCATCCTTCTTGCCCTTGCCGGTGTTGGGAAACCCGTCCCATGGCGTGCGCCCGCCTGCCAGCCACGTCTCGATGTCGACGCCAAGCGGCAGCGTCGCCGGATTGAGCCCCTGCGCCTTCAACTCGGCGCGCGCGCGAGCAATTGCCGGCTCGTCCGGTACCGGGCCATAAGGGTAGGGCGAGGCGTGGAACGGCTCCGTAGGGTCCTGACCCAATTCGCCACGCACCTCGAACAGTTGCTCGGCTTTGCCGTACCACGGCTCCAGCTCTTCATAGAGAAAGGGCCATGCCGGCGAAACGCCGCCAAGATGCTGCATCTCGGTGAAATCCTCTGCACGGTAGCGCAAGAGCACCGCACCGAAGAGTTTGGAATTGCCGCCAACGAAATAGAAATTGCCCGGATTGAACTCCGTGCCGTCGGCTTCGCGCCACATCTCCTTGGGCCGGAAATGGCCCTTGACGAAGATCGAACTATAGCTGCGCGCTTCCGGTGTGTCGGGCAGGCGCTCGCCGCGCTCGAGTATGGCTATGCGCGCCCCGGAGCCGGCGAGCCCCGCCGCAACGGTGGAGCCGCCGATGCCCGACCCGATGATGACGATATCCGGCTGCTGCTCCATCGGCCGTTACGCGATCCGTTGCTGCGTCTGAGGATCGAAGAACACCGCCTTGTCGAGATTGAAGGCGAGCTGCGACGTCTGGCCGGGTGCGATGCGCGCATCGGCACGCAGGCGGGCGACGACCTCCTTGCCGCCAAGGCGGGTCACCGCAAAGGTGTCCGAACCGGCGGGCTCGACCACCTCGATCAGGCATTCGCCTTCGACGATCGCCTTGGCATTGCGGTCGGCACCGTCAGGGTCGGTCAGTGCTTCCGGGCGGATGCCGAAGACGACGTCCTTGCCGGCATAGGTAGAGAGTGCGCCGCTGGCATGCGGAACGGTGAGCTTCATCGGCTCGGCGTTCGGGCGCGCGAGCGTGACGGCAACATCGGCGCCGTTCCTTTCGATCCGGGCCGTCAGCAGGTTCATGGCCGGCGAACCCATGAAGTCGGCGACGAACATGTTGGCCGGATTGTTGTAGATTTCGGCCGGCGTCCCGAATTGCTGCAGCACGCCATCCTTCAATACCGCGATCTTGGTCGCCAGCGTCATCGCCTCGATCTGGTCGTGGGTGACGTAGACGATGGTTGTCTTCATCCGGTGGTGGAGACGCTTGATCTCGGTGCGCATGTCGACGCGCAGCTTGGCGTCCAGGTTCGACAGCGGTTCGTCGAAGAGAAAGACCTGCGGCTTGCGCACAAGGGCGCGGCCCATGGCGACACGCTGGCGCTGGCCGCCGGAAAGCTGGCTCGGCTTGCGATCGAGCAGATGGCCGATCTGCAGCATGTCGGCGACCTGCTTGATCGCCTTCTCGCGTTCGTCCTTCGGCACGCCGCGGATTTCCATGCCGAAGGCGATGTTGCCCGCAACCGTCATGTTCGGATAGAGCGCGTAGGACTGGAACACCATGGCGATGTCGCGCTTGGACGGGTGCAGATCGGCGACCGACCGGCCGTTGATGGCGATCTCGCCCGAGGTGATTGGCTCCAGCCCGGCAATGGTGTTGAGCAGGGTGGACTTGCCGCAGCCGGACGGGCCGACGAGCACGAGGAAGCCGCCTTCGTCGATCTCCAGATTGATGTCCTTCAGGATCTCGAGCGAGCCGTAGGATTTGCGCAGGTTGCTGATTTTGAGGAACGACATGAGCTTATCCTTTCACGGCGCCGGACATCAGCCCGCGCACGAAGTAGCGGCCGGACACGATGTAGACGATGAGCGTTGGCAGGGCGGCGAGGATCGCGCCCGCGAAATGAACGTTGTATTCCTTGACCCCGGTCGACGAGCTGACGAGGTTGTTGAGCGCCACCGTCATCGGCGTCGAAGAGGCGCCGGAGAAGGATGCCCCGAACAGGAAGTCGTTCCAGATATTGGTGAACTGCCAGATGACCGAGACGACGATGATCGGACCGGACGACGGCAGCAGGATCCGCCAGAAGATCTGGAAGAAGCTGGCGCCATCGATCTGCGCCGCACGCACGAGTTCCGTCGGGAAGGCTTCGTAGTAGTTGCGGAAATAGAGCGTGGTGAAGCCGAGGCCGTAGATCACGTGGACGAAGATCAGGCCCCAGATCGATCCGGCAAGGCCGATGATGCCAAGCACGCGCGCCATCGGGATCAGCACGATCTGGAACGGGATGAAGCACGACAGGAGCAGCATGCCGAAGAAGATGTTGGCACCGGGAAAGCGCCACTTGGTCAGGACGTAGCCATTGAGCGCGCCGATCATCGTCGAGATCGCGACGGCCGGCACCACCATCAGGATCGAGTTGATGAAGAACGGCTTCAGGCCTGTCGGCTGAACTCCGATCTGCGCCGTCGACCAGGCCGAAAGCCAGGGTTCCAGTGTCAGGGTCTGCGGTAGGTTGAGCATGCCGCCCTGGCGGATCTCGTCGAGCGGTTTCAGCGAGTTGACCAGCATGACATAGAGCGGCAGCAGCGAATAGAGCGCAAAGACGATGAGTACCGTGTAGATCAGGGCACGTGTCAGGCGGTTGTGCGAGATGACATTGTCTGGGCTGGGGGCGCTCATGGGCGTTTTCCTCCGCGGATTTCGGAGTAGAGATAGGGAACGATGATCGAGAAGATCATCACCAGCATGATGATGGCCGACGAGGCGCCGATGCCCATCTGGTTGCGGGTGAAGGTGTAGGAATACATGAAAGTCGCCGGCAATTCGGTCGCCTGGCCCGGCCCGCCGCCGGTGAGCGCGATGATCAGGTCGTAGGCCTTGATCGCCAGATGGGCGAGAACGACGAAGGCGGAGAGGAAGACCGGCCGCATCAAGGGAATGATGATCCGCCGGTAGATCGTCGATGTCGGTGCGCCATCGATCTGCGCCGCCTTGATGATCTCGTTGTCGACGCCGCGCAGACCGGCAAGGAACATCGCCATGATGAAGCCGGTCGATTGCCAGACGGCGGCGATCACCACGCAATAGATCGCGTAGTTGCGGTCCTTGATCCAGTTGAACGAAAAGCTCTCCCAGCCCCAGAGGTGCATGGTGTTTTCAAGCCCGATGCCGGGATCGAGGAACCACTTCCAGGCCGTGCCGGTCACGATGAACGACAGCGCCATCGGATAGAGGTAGATCGGCCGTAGGAAGCCTTCCGCCCGGATCTTCTGGTCGAGCAGGATCGCAAGTCCAAGCCCCAGCACCGAGCAGATGGCGATATAGAGCGAAGCGAAGATCGCCAGATTGCTCACCGCCCGCCACCAGTGCGGCAGGGCCCAGAGCTTCTGATAATTGCTGAAACCGACGAAATTGTAGGACGGCAGCATCTTGCTGTCCGTCATCGACAGGAAGCCGGTATAGGCGATGAAGCCATAAACAAAGATCAGGACGATAACGAAGCTCGGGGCAAGGACCAGCTTCGGTATCAGGTCCTGCAGTCGACTGCGGTTATCCATGAACGTTCACCACTTCTGGCGCTCTGCCGTCGGGAAACTCCCTGGTATCGGCATCCGCGCAGGTTCTTTGTATCAAACCGCTCCCCTGCGTCCGCGATGGACGCGACGCTTCGAAGACGCTTGCATGTCAGAATGAGTGTCCGGGACGCTTGCTCGCGTCCCGGACCGGGCCTCGCCCGTTACTTCGCAGCCGCGACGGCGGCGACGAGTTCCTTGACCGCCTCATCGGAGGTCAATTCACCGTTGAACTCGCGCGTCACGACGTCGTAGATCGCGTTCTTGACGGCAGCTGGGTTGGCATGGCCATGGGCCATGGAACCGAACAGCGTGCCGTTGGTGTTGGCTTCGGCGAGATCCTTGATGCCCTTCTTGCCGCAAGCGTCGAAGTCCGTATCCGGAACGTCGGTGCGTGCAGGAACCGAACCCTTGACGACGTTGAAGGCCGACTGGAAGGTCGGGCTTTCGATCGCCGAGGCCATCTGCAGCTGTGCCGGGATCTTGTCGTCAGCAACCTTGAACATCGCGAACTGGTCGGAGTTGAAGGTGACGGACCCTTGCGTACCCGGGAAGCGCATGCAGACGAAATCGGTGCCTGGCACCTTCTTCGCCTTCAGGAACTCGCCCTTGGCCCAGTCGCCCATGAACTGCAGGCCGGCCTTGTTCTCGATCACCATTGCCGAAGCGAGGTTCCAGTCGCGGCCGGAGAAGTTGTCGTCGACATAGGAGCGCAGCTTCGTCATGCGGTCGAAGGCTTCCTTCATCTTGTCGCCACCGAGCGCTGCCGGATCGAGATCGATGAAGGCCTGCTTGTAGAAATCATTGCCGAGCGAGAGCACGACGGCGTCGAAGATCGTCGCGTCCTGCCACGGCTGGCCGCCATGGGCGATCGGCGTGATGCCCTGAGCCTTGAAGTTGTCGAGAAGGACGATGAGCTCGTCCCAGTTCGCCGGCTCCTTGCCGCCGGCCTTGTCGAGGGCAGCCTTGTTGATCCAGACCCAGTTGGTCGAGTGGACGTTGACCGGAGCGGCGATCCAGTGGCCGTCATACTTCGAGAACTGCTGCAGGGCCGTCGGGATGACCTTGTCCCAGCCTTCCTTGGAAGCGGTATCGTCAAGGTTGCCGAGTGCGCCTTCCTTGGCCCAGTCGAGAATATCGAAACCGAGCATCTGCACTGCGGTCGGAGCGTTGCCCGAGGTGACGCGGGCGCGAAGCACGGTCATGGCTTCCGTGCCGCCGCCGCCGGCGACCGGCATATCGGTCCAGGAAATACCCTTGCTTTCGAGGTCCTTCTTCAGAACGTCGAGCGCAGCAGCCTCACCGCCGGAAGTCCACCAGTGCAGCACTTCCACGTTTTCTGCTGCGCGCGCGGCGGTGGCCGCCATCATCAGCGCCACAACAGCCGTCGTCGTCATCAACTTGCGCATCGTTATCCTCCCGTTTGCAAGTTATCGAAGCGGAACCTCCTCCCGCCTCGGATATCGCACCGCCTAAGGCAGCGGCTGGCCAATTTAAAACGTTATAAATTCAGCAAGTCAAGCATTCCGCACGCGTGCACTTCCTCACCTCACGAAGCAATTGAATTTGCTGAATTATATACAACAGTTTGCGTTTCGCAGTGCAGCAATTCATGCCGCGTCGCGAGATTTAAAACGTTTTCATGATTCGATTGCCTAAGCGTTCGTGCCACGTTACAAAAGCCGCTCTTGACCGCCTTGAGGATGACTAGCATTGGCCGATTCCCCCAAGCCCGCCCGTTCCGAAGACATTGGTTCGCCCGCCAGACGGGGCAAGCCGACCCTTCGCACGATCGCCGAGATCACCGGGCTTGCGGTCACCACCGTTTCGCGCGCCCTCGCCGAAGCGCCGCAAATCTCCGCCGACACCCGCAAGCGGGTTCGCGAGGTGGCGATCGAAATCGGCTATTCGCCCGATCGCGCCGCCCAGCGCCTGAAGACCGGCCGCACCAACGTCATCGCCGTCCTGCTCGACCCACACGAGGAAATCCTCGGCTATGGCACCTCGATCATGAGCGGCATCGCCAAGGCGCTGCAGGGCACGTCCTATCACCTGATCGTCATGCCGAACTTCCTCAACACGACCAATGTCGAGGCGGTGAACTACATCACCCGCAACAGCATGGCTGATGGTCTGATCTTCTCGCGCACCGAACCGCTCGATCCGCGCGTCATGTTGCTTTCGGAGATCGGCTTTCCGTTCGTCACCCACGGACGCACCGAGCTTTCGACCCCGCACGCCTATGTCGACTACGACAACTTCACCTTCTCCTACCAGGCCACCCGCCGGCTGATCGCCAAGGGGCGCCGCAAGCCGGCACTGATCAGCGGCCCAACCGACTTCACCTTCGGCGGCCACCTGCAGCACGGCTTCATGACCGCCGTGCGCGAGGCGGGCTGCGCCTACGAAATTCTCTCCGGTATCGATCTCGACAGCCCGGCCGGCGACATCCGCGACCGTGTTCGCCAGCGTTACGCCGAGCCCGACCCGCCTGATAGTTTCATGTGCGGTGGCGAAGTCTGTGCTCTCGCCACCATTACCGGCATGAGCGATTGCGGCCTGACGCTCGGCAACGAATACGACATTGTCGCCAAGCAGACGTCGCACCTCCTGGGCGCGATCCAGCCCCAGGTGGAAACGATCTATGAGGATCTGACGGCTACGGGCGAGGACATGGGCCGCGTGCTGCTCCAGCGCATCGGCGGCGAAACCGACGTCAACAAACTGCAGCTTCTGCTCTCTCCGCAGATCCCCGCCAACTGGTCGGCATCGAACTGAACCGCGCGACAACGACAGGCCGGCGGCGTGCCATGACGCCCCTGCCCGTTTCGTTGCTGCGATCCCTGCCGACATCATCCGTCTCCCCTTGTCCCCTAGAGCGTTTCCGGTTTAAACGGAGTCACGGCGACGCTCTATCTCTTTGTTTTTACGTATTTCCTGACGGAAAACCGCTTCGCACTTTTCCTGGAAATGCTCTAAGTTAGCGCGGCATCCACCAGCCGGTGCGGGCGCCGATATGCATGTTGAGCGTTTTGGTTTCGGTATAATCCTCGACCGCATGCCGACCGAGTTCGCGGCCGAGGCCGGACTGGCGATAACCGCCGAACGGCAGCTCGGAAGCCCCATCCATGAAGGTGTTCATCCAGACCGTGCCGGCGCGCACGCGGCGGCCGATCGTCAGGCAGGTGTCGAAATCGCGGCTCCAGACACCGGCCGACAGACCGTAGTCGATGGAGTTGGCGATGCGGATTGCCTCGTCGGTGGTCTCGAAGGTCAGCACCGACAGCACCGGCCCGAAAACCTCCTCGCGGGCAACAGCCATGTCGGGTCGCACCTGTGAAAGAATGGTTGGCGCCATGAACTGTCCCATGCCGAGATCGAGTGCAGCGCCGCCATGAGCGACAGCGGCACCATCCTTCGATGCGGCAGAAACATAGCCGGCAATCTTTTCCAGATGCTGCGGCGTGATGATCGCGCCGACCTGGGTTTCGGGATCGAGCGGATCGCCGACCTTGACCTTGGCCGCGAGTGCGGCGATGCGCGCCGTCACCTCCTCGGCAATGTCGCGGTGAAGGATCAGCCGCGAGCCGGCATTGCAGCATTCGCCGGCGTTGAAGTAGGCGCCGAACACGGCCGCATCGATGAACTCGTCGAGGTTGGCGTCGGGGAAGACAATCTGCGGGTTCTTGCCGCCGAGTTCGAGCGATACCTTCTTCAACGTCTGCGCCGCATTGGCCATCGTCAGACGGCCGACGCCGGTGGAGCCGGTGAAGGAGATCATGTCGACATCCGCGTGCGTCGTCATCGGCGCGCCGACCTCGGGACCCGTGCCGGTGAGAATGTTGACGACACCGGCCGGTACGCCGGCCGCTTCGAGAATTTCGCCAAGCACGAGCGTCGAGGCTGAGGTCAGTTCGGAAGGCTTGACCACTGTCGTGCAGCCGGCGGCAAGCGCAAAAGGCAGCTTCTGGCTGACGATCAGGAACGGGAAGTTCCACGGCGTGATGATCGAAACGACGCCGATCGCTTCGCGCAGAACCACACCGAGCGTGCCGTCTCCCAGCGTATTGTAGCTTTCGCCGTGAAGATCACGGGCAAGAGCAGCAGCATAACGCCAGATATCGGCAGCGCCACCCAGTTCGCCCTTGGCCTGGCTGATCGGCTTTCCCGATTCGATGGCGTCGAGGAAAGCAAGCTCGTCGGCGCGCGCGGCAATCATGTCGGCCGCCTTGAGCAGGATCAGAGACCGCTCGGACGCCGTCATGCGCGGCCAGGGGCCATCGTCGAAGGCGCGACGGGCAGCAGAGATCGCCCGCTCGGCATCGCCGCTCGCTGCTGCCTGATAGCGGCTGACGACGACGCCGTGGCCGGGGGCGACGCGCTCGATCGTGCGTCCGTCGGCGCTGTCGACCCATTTGCCGTCGATCAGCATCTGGAACGTGCGCACCTTGTGATCGCTAAGTGCCTTGGGCCTCACCAGAACCGTCATTACCATTCTCCCTTGAACTGGGCTTCGCGCTTTTCGGAAAAGGCAGCGACCCCTTCCCTGAGGTCGCCTGTCTTGGCGACGAGGATGGACCCCAGCGCTTCGACCGCGGCACCATTGTCCTCGCCGTTCGCCGAGGCGATCATCAGTTTTGAAATCTCGAGCGCGGCCGGGCCGCGCTTTGCCACGCGGGCTGCGTAGTCGCGCGCCGCCTGCATCACTGTTCCGGTCTCGACGACCCCATCGACAAGGCCTTCGGCCTTCGCCGTCTCTGCCGTAAACATCTCACCGCCGAGTACCATGCGCCGCACGATCTGTGCGCCGAAACGGACGACGAGACGTTGCGTGCCCGACCAGCCGGGAACCATGCCGAGGCTCGTTTCCGGCAGGCCGATCTTGATCTGGCTTTCGGCGATCCGGATGTCAGCCGCCGCGGCTAGTTCCAGGCCGCCGCCGAGGGCATGGCCGTTGAGCGCTGCGATGACGGGCATTCTCAACGTCGCCAGCCGCTCGAAGACGCGATGGCCAAAGCGCACCCAATCATGACCGAAGGCTGCGGCATCCATGCCGCCCCAGGCCTTGATGTCGCCACCGGCGGAGAAGGCCTTGCCCTCACCCGTCAGGATCAGCACGCGCACGTCGCGCATCACTTCCACCGTATCGCAGGCGGCAGCGAGCGCCTTCAGCATGTCGATGTCGAAGGCATTGAGCTTGTCCGGACGCGCGACAGTCATCGTCGCGATCGGGCCGTCGACTGCGATCTGGATGCGCTCCTCAGACACGGGCGCCTCCCGCAAGCGTACGGGCAGCCTTGACCGGCAGTTTCAGGCCGATCGGCGCCTCGTGGAAAAGTGCCGCATCCATGGTCTTCAATCGATCGGATACAAGGAGCGGAAATTCGGACTGGTCGAGAATATGTGCCTGCAGGTCGACACCCGGCGCGATCTCGGTCAGCATCACGCCTTCGGGCGTCAGCTTCATCACGCAGCGCTCGGTGACATAGGTGATGTCCTGCCCCTGCTCGACGCCGCGGCGGCCCGAGAAGGTGACGTGTTCGACCTCGTTGACGAGCTTCTTCAGCTTGCCTTCCTTCTCGATCACCAGCTTGCCATCGGCGACGGCAAGCTTCGCGCCGGCGTTGAACATGCCGGAAAAGACGATCTTCTTGGCTCGAGCAGTAATGTCGACGAAGCCGCCGGCGCCGGCCGTCACATGCGGCCGGAAGGAGAGCTTCGAGACATTAACCGAACCGTTGCGGTCGATTTCGAGGAAGGAGAGCAGCGAGGCATCGAAGCCCGCGCCCTGGAAATAGGTGAACTGGTAGGGCGAAGGCATGAAGGCGTCAGCGTTCGACGCGCAGCCGAAGGCGAAATCCAGGAGCGGTACGCCGCCGACAGCCCCCTGTTCGATCACCCAGGTGACGGCGCCATGCAGGCCCTCCTCGAGCAGGATGCGCGGCACGTTGGCCGAAATGCCGAAGCCGAGGTTGACGGCGCTGCCCGTTTGCAACTCCTGCGCCACCCGGCGGGCAATCACCTTCTGGATGTTGAATTCCGGCACGCGGAAACTGTCGAGCGGACGGAAGATCTCGCCGGAGATGGCCGGATCGTAGAGCGTCTGCGTCGTCTGCTTCTGGTCGGGATCGACGACGACATAGTCGACGAGCACGCCCGGCACACGCACGTCGTGCGGCTTCAACGAGCCTTCCTTGGTGATGCGCTTGACCTGGGCAATGACGATGCCGCCATTGTTGCGGGCGGCCAGCGCCTGATCGAGACCACCGAGATAGGCACCCTCGTGCTCATAGGTAAGATTGCCGCGCTCGTCCGCAGTCGTCGCGCGAATAATCGCCACCTGCGGTGCGATCGCCTTGAAATAGAGCCAGTCCTCGCCCTCAAAGGCGACCTTTTTGACCACCGGCTCGACTGACGCCGAGGCATTCATGGCGCAGCCTTCGCGCGACGGATCGACGAAGGTGTCGAGCCCGACCTTGGTCATAACGCCAGGGCGCTTGGCGGCGGCCTCGCGGTGCATGTCGAAGAGAACGCCGGAGGGGATATTGTAGGCTGCAACCTCGTCGGCGCCGATCATCTGCCAGATCAGGGGCGGTTCGGCACTCGACGGACCCGAGGGATAGGAGCCGCCGATGATCCTCTTCAAAAGTCCCTTCTTGGCGATGTAATCGACACCCTTGATGCCGCTCATGTCGCCGGCGGCGATCGGGTGCAGCGTCGTCAGGTCGCGAGGATGGCCGGTTGCGTCAAAACGCTCGCCGATCGCCTTTAGCATCAGATCGGGGCAGCCAAGACCACTCGACGACGAGACCGAAACGACGGCACCATCCGGGATCAGCGCGGCGGCCTCAGTGGGTGAAATATGCTTGTTCATCGACATCAACTCAAAGTCCCGTTTCGATCGCAGCCGCCTGACCGGTCGCTGCCGCCTTGACGACCGCAAGGCCGGTTGCCAGCGACCAGACACCGTCCTCGCCGGTTGCCGAGGGCTGGCCATGGCCTTCGATAGCTGAATGAAACGCCGCAAGGGCGGTTTCATAGAGATTGGCCGGATCGAGCGGCAGTTGGCTTTCGCCCTCGGCATTACGCAAGGTGACGGTGCCGACCGGCTTCTGCGTCATGACGTTGCGGCCAATCAGCGACCCCTCCGTGCCGTGGACTTCGAACCCGGTCTCGGCAAACTTGGTGGTGAAAGCATCGTGGAACTGGGCGATGACGCCCGACTGGAAGCGCAGCACCCCCATGACGCCGTCCTCCACCCCCTCCTTGCCCATGCCGGCGCTATGGCTGATGGCAACGGCTTCGGCCGGATCGTCGTTAAGGACGAAGCGCAAGGTGTCGGCATCGTGCACGGTAATGTCGAGAATGACGCCGCCACCGGCTTCCGGCCGCTCCAGCCGCCAGCCCTGCAGATGCGGCGGCAGATAGACCGCATGGAAGACCCGTGCCGCGATCGGCCGGCCGATCCGCCCTTCGGCGATGGCATCCCGCATCGCCCGGTGGGCAGCGGCGTTGCGCAGGTGATGGTTGGTGCCAAGCACCACGCCGGCTTCGCGTGCGGCGACAACCATTTCGCGCGCATCCTCCAGCGTCATCGCCAAGGGCTTTTCACATAGCACGTGCTTGCCGGCCCGAATTGCCGCCAGCGTCTGCTCGCGGTGCAGCTCGTTGGTGGTCGAGACGTAGACGGCATCAACATCGGGATCACCGACCAGTTCCTCGACCGACGTCACCGACTTGCCGATGCCATTTTCCGTGGCATAGGCAGCACCGCGCTCAGCGCTGGTGCTCATCACCGAAACCACTTCGCCACCGGTGGCGCGAATTGCGCCAATGACCCATTCGCGCGCGATCGTGCTCGCGCCGATCAGACCCCATCTGTTCATGACAATGCCTCCCTCGTTCTGCGCTCGATCGCAGCACCGCAGCTCTGGCGAACGACGAGACGCACCGAACCGATAATCGCTTCGGCCTCCGCCTTGCCCGCATTGATCTGCTTCAGCAGCAATTCCGCCGCCCTCTGCCCCATGCCTTGCGGATCGACGGACACGGTCGTCAGTGCCGGCACCGCCGTCTTCGCCTCGATCACATCGTCGAAGCCGATCACAGCAAAGTCGGCGCCCGGCTCCAGCCGCCGCGCCCGCAGGCCGTCGCAGACACCGAATGCGACCGCGTCGTTGAAGCAGAGCGCGGCCGTTGGCCGGTCGGAAAGCATCATCGCCTGCTCGATGGCCGTGACACCGCCGGCGCGCGATGGCGCCGAGCCGATGACAAGCGCCTCGGCCGCATCAAGTCCCGCCTCGAGCAAAGCTTCGCGGTAGCCGCGCATGCGCGCCTCGAATACGGCGGTGTCGTGGAAACCACCGAGGAACGCGATGCGCCGATGACCCCGCTCGATCAGGTGGCGCACCGCCGCCATGGCGCCGGCATGATTGTCAGACGTCAGCGATGAAACGCCCGCGTCGGCGATATCGCGAACGACGAGCACGACGGGGATGCCGCTATCGACCAGAGGCGCCAGATCGGCAGCCTCGGTGCCGCGCGCCGGGGAGATGATCAGCCCGGAGACCCCATGCTCGCGCATGGACGCCACGACCTCGCGTTGCCGCTCGATCTTTTCATTCGTGTTGGCGAGAAACTGGACGAAGCCGGCTGACTGCACCACGGTATCGACGCCAACCGCCAGTTCGGCAAAGAAGCTGTTGGTCAGGTCGTTGACGACGATGCCGATGATCTTCGACTTCGATTGGCGCAGGTTGGCAGCGCTGCGATTGTAGACGTAACCAAGCTCGCGAATGGTCGCGTTGACCTTGGCGCGCGTCACCTCGTTGACCAGCGAGCTGCCCTGAAGGACGAGCGACACGGTCGACTTCGACACGCCGGCTGCGTGTGCGATATCCACCACCGTTACCCGTTCCTTGACCAAAGCACCCTCCCAAACCCGCCTTATTTTTCACATTCATAATTGGAACGTTCCAAATTCGTCAAGAGGTGGAGGATCACTTTTTTGGTTTCCGTACTATTCTATGGCCATCTCAGTCCCAGCGATACAGGTAATAGATCCACGGCATCACCGTTGTAATTGTTTATAAATATCCTTGTTTACAATGGCTTATGCCATATTTTTCTTTTCATTCCGGAGCCTTGGCACCTCGATTGGCATCGGATGCCAGATTTCCCACTTGAAATTTGGAACGATCTAAATTATTCGAATGCAACGATCCGAGGAGGAGAAGAAAGCCGATGACAAGCCTGACGCTGCCACGCCATGACGGTTCACTTGAGCGATACAGTCTGGCGGGCATCCCGATCGAGCGGCCAAGCGCCGCCCCAACCTTCAATCGCATTGCCTATGCCGCCGCTCATGTTGTGTCGGATCCGTTTCGCGATGCCGATCCCTGGGGCAATGCCGCCATCGACTGGGAGCGGACGATGGCCTTCCGCCATCATCTCTGGGGCCTGGGCTTCAAGATCGCCGAGGCGATGGACACCGCCCAGCGCGGCATGGGCCTCGCCTGGCCGGGCGCGCAGGAACTGATCCGCCGCTCCCTCACCGAGGCGCGAAGCGTGCCGGGCGCTGACCTTGCCTGCGGTGCGGGCACCGATCACCTGGCGCCCACTGAGGCACGCTCGCTCGACGACGTGATTGCCGCCTACGAGGAACAAATCGGATTCGTCGAGGGTGAGGGCGGCCGCGCCATCATGATGGCAAGCCGCGCGCTTGCCCGCGTCGCCCGCTCGCCCGACGATTATCGCCACGTCTACGGTCACATTCTGCGCCAGACAAAAAACAAGGTCGTGCTGCATTGGCTCGGCGACATGTTCGATCCGCAGCTCAAGGGTTACTGGGGCTCTGACGATTTCAATGAGGCACTCGACGCGGTGCTGTCGATCATCCAGGCCAACCGCGACAAGGTTGAAGGCATCAAGATCTCCCTGCTCGACAACGCCAAAGAAGTCGCCTTGCGCAACCGACTGCCGGAGGGCGTACTTTGCTTCACCGGCGATGACTTCAACTATGCGGAGCTCATCGAGGGCGACGGCGCGAAATACAGTCACGCACTTCTCGGCATTTTCGATGCGGTGGCACCTTCCGCCTCCAAGGCGCTTGCGGCATTGGCCAAGGGCGATGTGGCCACTTTCCGTGGCGTCATCGAGCCGACCGTGCCGCTGTCGCGCAAGATCTTCGAGACGCCGACACAGTACTACAAGGCCGGCGTCGTTTTCCTCGCCTGGCTGAACGGCCACCAGGGCCATTTCACCATGCCGGCAGGCATGCAGTCGGCGCGTGGCCTGCTGCACTACTCCGACATCTTCCGGCTTGCCGACAAGGCCAACGTGCTTGATCGACCCGAGTTGGCGGCAAAGCGGATGCAGAGCTTTGTTACGACCCTCGGCGTCGAACAGGCCGGCTGACAACGAAAAACGGCGCCCGCAACGGGCGCCGTCGATGACCGGGGCAGCGACCCCGGCGGATGGCCTCAGAACGTTGTCGTCAGGCTCATCCAGAAACGGCGGCCCTCCATCACCGTGTTGAAATCCGTCTGCTCGACCTTCTTGTCCAGGAGATTGTAGACGGCGGCACTGAGGGTCAGGCCTTCGCCGAGCAGTCTCGGCAACGCCTCCGACTTCGAGGCGGCGCGCAACACGGCGCGCGCACTGTGGTCGGGCCGATCGCGCCAGATGGCGCGGTAGGACCGACAATCATGCCTCAGGCCGCCAGGCCCTTCTTGGCCAACATGGCATCGGGGCTCGGCAGCTTGCCGCGGAACCCCTTGTAGGCGTCTTCCGGATCGATGGAGCCGCCGACCGAATAGACGTTGTCCCTGAGCTTGCGCGCCATGACGGGATCGAAAGGATTGCCCGTCTCTTCGAAGGCGGCAAACGCATCCGCATCGAGCACTTCCGACCACATGTAGGAATAGTACCCCGCAGAGTAGCCGTCCCCGGAGAAGACATGCAGGAAATGCGGGCTGCGATGCCGCATGACGATCGACTTCGGCATGCCGATCTTTTCCAGTGTCGCCGTTTCGAGCGCCATCGGCTCACCCTGCGTTTCCGCCGTGTGATAGGCCATGTCGACCAAGGCGGACGAGGTGAACTCGACCGTGGCGAAGCCGGAGTTGAAGGTGCGTGCGGCCAGCACCTTGTCGAGCAGCGCCTCGGGCATCGGCTCGCCGGTCTGGTAGTGCACCGCATAGCGCTTGAGGATATCCGGCACCGTCAGCCAGTGTTCGTAGAGCTGCGAAGGCAGTTCGACGAAATCTCGCGACACGCCCGTACCGGATACGGAGGGGTAGGTGACGTTGGATAGCATGCCATGCAACGCATGCCCGAACTCGTGGAAGAGGGTGCGCGCGTCGTCGAGCGACAGGAGCGCCGGCTTGCCTTCAGCGGGTTTGGCAAAGTTGCAGACGTTGTAGATGATCGGCAGTTCGCCGACGGTGCCGTTCTTGAGCGTCAGCTTGTGCTGAGATTGGAACGAACTCATCCAGGCGCCGGAGCGCTTCGACGAACGCGCGAAGTAATCGCCGAGGAACAGCGCCACAAGCTTGCCGGCGGCGTCGCGGATCTCGAAGACGCGCACATCCGGATGATAGCCGGCCATGCCCTTCTTTTCCGTCGCGGTGATGCCGAACAGGCGCTGGGCGACATCGAAGCAGGCGTAGATGATCTTTTCGAGCTGCAGATAGGGCTTCAGCTCGCCTTCCGAGAAATTGAACTTTTCGGCACGCAGCTTTTCCGCATAGTGGCGCCAGTCCCACGGCATGACGTCGTGATTGCGGCCTTCGGCTGCGATCAGCTTGGCAAGATCGGCCTCTTCCTCGCGGGCACGGGAGACCGCCTTTTCCCAGACCTGCATCAACAGGCCGTTCACGGCTGCCGGTGTCTTGGCCATGGTGTTGTCGAGCTTCAGCGCCGCGTAATTGGCATAGCCGAGCAGCCTGGCCTTCTCGGCCCGCAGAGCCAGCGTTTCGGCGATGAGGCCGCGATTGTCGGTCTCGCCGCCATTCTCACCGCGGGCGATCCAGGCCCGGAAGGCCTGCTCCCTCAGCTCGCGATTGTCGGAGAAGGTCAGAAACGGCTCGATGATCGAACGCGACAGCGTCACCGCATATTTGCTCTTTTCGCCGCGGTCGCTGGCGGCAGCCGCCATGGCGTCGCGCAGGAAGTCCGGCACCCCGGCCAGATCCTCGTCGCTCTCAAGGAAGAGGGCCCAGTTCTTTTCGTCGGCAAGCACGTTCTGACCGAACTTGGCGCCGAGGCCGGCAAGCGTCTCGTTGATCGCCGCCAGCCGCTCCTGCTCATCCTTCGCCAGCTTCGCGCCGGATTTGACGAAACCCTTCCAGTGCCGCTCCAGGACCCGCGTCGCCTCAAGGTCGAGACCGAGGGTTTCGCGGTTTTCCCACAGCGTGTCGATCCGCTTGAACAGCGCTGCATTCGTGCCGATCCTGGAATAGTGCCGGGACATTTTCGGCGCGATGTCGCGTTCCAGCGCCTGGATGGTTTCGTTGGTGTCGGCGCCGGCCTTGTTCCAGAAGAGCGAGGAGATGCGCGACAGCTCATCGCCGGCAATCTCAAGCGCGATCACGGTGTTGTCGAAGGTCGGCGCATCAGTGCTTCCGGCGATTTCGTCGATCTCCGCTTCATGCACCTTGAAGGCCGCCTCGAAGGCGGGCGCGAAATCCGTGTCCTTCACCAGGTCGAAGCGGGGCAAGCCCTCATGTCCGGTCCAGGTCGTCAGGGCAGGATTGAGCGGGGTGCTGGCGGTCATGAAGGATCCTTTCGCATGCGGATGCCGGCTAATGGCCGGGGAGGGGAGCGCCCACGCAGCTGGAGACAACGTCGGGCGGAAGAGCTTGAGGTGGTTGCTGGCGGCCCCAGCGTCAAGACTTGGGCTTGGGTTTCAGGGCTTGCGCAGACCGAGAAGGCCGGGGGCGGCGTGCCACACGGCCTGGACGGCAAAGCCGATGAACAGCAGCCCTGAGAGCCGAACGATCGCCAGCTCATGGTGGCGATAGAAACGCCGAACGACCGACGCGCCGATGATTACGATCAGGATCAGGTCGGCAACGAGAAAGCCGATAAGCGAGACGCCGAGCAGCATCGGCAGGGCGTCGAATTCAAGCGCGTTGGCGGAGCCGGCGAGCAGGGCGGTGAAGGTCGCGAGCGCCACCGGATACCCCTTCGGGTTTGTCAGGCCGAAGATAAGCCCGCGCCGGAGCGGTCGCTCCACCGTGATCAGCGCCCTGTTTTCGCCCGTCGGCCGGGCGCGCAGCGCGGTCCAGCCGATCCAGCCGAGATAGAGGCCACAGAAGAGGCCGAGAATGTCGAAGATCGTCGTGCCGACCGAACGCGCGCCGACGATCGCAACCAGCGCCAAGCCCGACCAGAGGATATCGCCGGCGAGATGGCCGCCCATGAACAGGGCGCCTGCCTTGCGGCCCTGGCCGGCACCGATGCCGAGCAAGGCCAGAAAAGCCGGCCCGGGAATGAGCGTATAGGAAAGGGCGGCGAGAAAGGCACCGATCAGCAGCGTCTCGGACATGGCGGGTCCCCGGTTGTGTCAGCGACCATTCGATCCCCAGCCAACGATTCCGTCAAGCGGAAAGGCTGCTCCGAGAGAATGTCGAAACGGGAACTGCAAAAACGCTCCAGGATTTCCAGGCGCACGGTCGCTTCGCGAAAATCGGTAGGCGCGAACGGCAAGACAGACCTCCACCGAAGAGTGGCGGCATGCAGTGACACGAAGAACTGTGTTCTAGCGACGGGAACCGCTGGCTCGACGGTTGCCGAAGACAAGGGCATTGACGCTGGCGCCGAGAAGCGTCGTGATCTCGTGAGTGAAATTGCGCATGATCTCGATCCTTTTCCGTGTGTGTGCGGGCGTTGCGGCTTCGGGCCGCGGATGTGAGAATTCCACCCTTTCGGCGTGCACGCTGTTTCTCCGGTAACCGGCGCGGGGCCGGGATGTTGGCGCACAATTCTTTCGTCGCGATCATTTCCCTCGATACGAAGTTGCGCTAAGACGCGCGCGAGTTTTCCCCGCGAGAAGGACTTTCCATGACAGTGCGCAATCTCTTCCTTCTGCCCGGCGACGGCATCGGCCCGGAAGCCATGGCGGAAGTCCGCAAAATCATCGCCTACATGAATGCCGAGCTTGGCGCCGGCTTCGTGACGGACGAAGGNTTCAGGGTCAGCGTCTTCTTGTAGGACTTTCCATGACAGTGCGCAATCTCTTCCTTCTGCCCGGCGACGGCATCGGCCCGGAAGCCATGGCGGAAGTCCGCAAAATCATCGCCTACATGAATGCCGAGCTTGGCGCCGGCTTCGTGACGGACGAAGGCCTCGTCGGCGGTTCTGCCTATGACGCCCACGGCCAGGCGATTTCGGAAGGGGACATGGCCAAGGCGCTTGCAGCCGACGCCGTGCTGTTTGGTGCCGTCGGCGGTCCGAAGTGGGATGCCGTGCCTTACGAGGTCCGTCCCGAAGCCGGTCTCTTACGCCTGCGCAAGGACCTGCAGCTGTTTGCCAACCTGCGCCCGGCCATCTGCTATCCGGCGCTTTCCGCCGCATCGTCGCTGAAGCCGGAACTGGTCGAAGGCCTCGACATCCTGATCGTGCGCGAGTTGACCGGCGGTGTCTATTTCGGCGAGCCGAAGGAAATCATCGATCTCGGCAAYGGCCAGAAGCGCGGCATCGACACCCAGGTCTACGACACCTACGAGATCGAGCGCATCGCCGGCGTTGCCTTCGAACTGGCCCGCACCCGCAACAACCGYGTCTGCTCGATGGAAAAGCGCAACGTCATGAAGTCGGGCGTGTTGTGGAACCAGGTGGTGACCGAAACCCACAAGGCGAAATATTCCGATGTCCAGCTCGAGCATATGCTGGCCGATGCCGGCGGCATGCAGCTGGTGCGCCAGCCCAAGCAGTTCGACGTCATCGTCACCGACAACCTGTTCGGCGACATGCTGTCGGACGTGGCGGCGATGCTGACCGGCTCGCTCGGCATGCTGCCTTCGGCCTCGCTCGGTGCACCGGATGGTGTCACCGGCAAGCGCAAGGCGCTCTACGAGCCGGTGCACGGTTCGGCCCCTGACATTGCCGGCAAGGGCATCGCCAACCCGATCGCCATGATCGCCTCGTTTGCCATGTGCCTGCGCTACTCCTTCAACCTGGTGACGGAAGCCGACAACCTGGAAAAGGCGATCGCCACCGTGCTCGACAAGGGCATCCGCACCGGCGACATCATGGCCGAAGGCGCACGCCAGGTCGGAACCGTCGAGATGGGCGAAGCCATCCTCTCCGAGTTCAAGGCACTGTCTGCCTGATACGAGCATTTCCAGGAAAAGTGCGAAGCGGTTTTCCGCCAGGAAAT
>NZ_LMDT01000029.1:0-44885 GCF_001425885.1 Ensifer sp. Root1252
ACTTCGATGAGGGATATATAGTCGATCACCCCCGCAGATAGCAGCGCTAAGACTTCACTCCACCCCTGCAAGCCGCGCATGGATCGTTGTGCCCCAGGGAACTGCGGCGGCCGGCAGATGGATCGGCTGAACAGCCAATGGGAGCGACTGCCCTGAAGGACGGATATGCCCAACCCCGGTCAAGTTGGACTGACCGGGGCCGAGCTACTTCGGACTTGGCGGAATAACGGACGCTTTAAACTCAGCGCATCATCGCGCCGACATTGCCGCCGTCGACCGTGAGCACCGCGCCTGTGCTGGTGCGCGCCTTGGCGAGGTGGACGAAGGCGGCCGCGACGTCCCGTGCCGTTACCTCACGTCGAACCAGGTTGCCGCGCATGTAGCTTTCCGGCGAAATACCCCGCGCCTGGCTGCGCTCCTCGATCATTTGGTCGGTCATCAGGCCGGTGCGAATGCGGTCGGCGTTGACCGCGTTCGAGGTAATGCCGTCGGCGCCATGTTCGACGGCATATTGGCGCATCAATGCCATCAGCGCCGCCTTCGACGTTCCGTAAGGGCCGAAGTCGGGGCCGGGATTGACCGCCTGCTTCGAGACATTGAAGACCAGTGCACCGCCAGTTCTCTGGGCTTTCATGATCCGGACCGCGCTGCGGGCAATATAGTGGTGCCCCCAGAAGTTCAGCGCGAAAGCCTTCTGGAAGACCTCCTCCGAAACATCGAGCAGGGCGCCCTGGAAGGCAGCGCCGGCGTTCGAGATAACGATATCGATGCCACCGAAATGCCGGGCCACATCGGCGAGCGCCGCGTCGACCGCCTCGGGCTTCGTCACATCGCAGACGAGGCCGACACCACCGAGCCTTGCCGCTTCCTTCTGCAAGGCATCCTCGGCAAGGTCCAAGAGCGCGATCTCGGCGCCTTCGGCGTGCAGAGCCTCGGCAATCGCCAGCCCGAGGCCACCCGCACCACCGGTGATCACCGCGACCTGCCGGCTCAGCGGCTTCTCCGCCTGCTTCGTCAGCTTAACCTGCTCGAGCGACCAGTACTCGATGTCGAATAGGTCCTCTTCCGACAATGCCTCGAAGCTCTCGATGCCTTCGGCATTGCGGATCACAGCGATCGTCGCCTCGGCAACGTCGGCGCCGACACGCGCGGCCTTCTTCGTCGGGCCGGCGGCAAACAGGCCGACGTCCGCGACATAGAACACCCGCGGCATCGGATCGAGCATGCGCTTGATGCCGCCGACGCGCGCATTGTTGCGCTCGAAATAGGCGCGATACTCGTCCTTGTAGGTGGCGACGGCTGCGCGCACCTTGTCGGCCCAGCCGGCCATGTCGCCGGCAACGGGGGCGGGCAGCGCCACGCCAAAGCGCTTGATGTGGATGACGTGCTCAGGGGTCGCATTGCCGCGGTGAACCAGATCGGCAACATTCTCGGCATTGCAGAAATCGAGGACATCAGGGCCGGAGCGATGTTCCAGCACGAAGCGGCGCGGGCAGCCCTCGATGCCGCTGTCTATCGCGATGGCGCCGCGCAGAACCGGCGCGATGTGAGCTGCCGTTGCAAGCGGGGCCGCCGGCTTGACGACCATGAACGGACGCGGGTTGCCGCGGGCGATGCGGCGCTCGGCCTTGTCGATGGCAGTGATCATCTTCTCATAGGATTCACGCGGGTCTTCCGACCAGGTGAAGATGCCGTGTTTCAGCAGGATCATGCCGTCGGCGCCCGGATTGGCGCGGAACGCCTCGTCGCAGGCCTTGGCGAGATCGAAGCCCGGCATCACGTAGGGGACGATGATGGAATCGGGGAACAGTTCGCGCACCAGATCCTCGCCATGCGGCTGATTGGTCAGCGACACGATCGCGTTGGCATGGGTGTGGTCGATATGCCGAAACGGCAGGTTGGCGTGCAGGATCGCTTCCACCGAAGGGTTCGGCGCTGCAGGATCAAGCAGCAGCCGGCGCTGCAGCATCACCATGTCGTCGTCGCTGAGCGTCGGGAATTTGACCATGGCCTGAAGCGGCTCCAGTCTGACGGCGGGCAGGCCCGCCGGTTCGATCGTGCCCATGTCCCAGCCGCTGCCTTTCACGCACAGAACGGCAACCTCGGAACCGTCCATCTCGGTAAACGTGGTCTTGACGGAGGTGTTGCCGCCGCCATGCAGTACCAGTTCGGGATCCGAACCCAGAAGCCGTGTCGTGTAGGTGCGGATCGCTAGGTCCCGGTTGACGCCGGCGTTGACGTAGGTGTCGACGACACGGGCGAATTCGGTTTCTGACCATCTGGATTTCATAAAAGGCTCCTGTCTTCCCGCGCTTGGCAGCGTTTTCCATGGGGTTTGAAAATCAAGTCCTGTCGTCAGCAGCCCTTGCTCGGCCTGCGCGCCGAACGGACGACCGTTCCCCGCACGCCGTGAGGACAAAACGGCGACGCTATCCGTCGGTCGGCTGCAGGCGGCAACCTGCGTCTGCGCCATCACGCCAAGGCTGCATGGCCTTGGGATTGCGGTCGACGTCGAGAGCGATCTGCAGCCGGTTTGTGGGGGCGGGAAAGACACCACGCCGCGCTTCGCCGATTGGTTCGTTTCCAACCCACTGGCACGCGCCTATAGTCGAGCATTCCATCTCGGCGTCTCCCAAAACCTTCGTCGAGACAATTGCCACCATGCTGTGTCATGTGTCAACACACATTGCAAATTTGTTTGACGGCGGACACTTTTTCCGCTTCAGGAGAAGTCATGACAATCCAGGGGAGCAGACGATGATGGATACGGCGCGGGGAAACCGGGCAGTCGGCGAAGGCATAGTCTTGCCTGCGGAGTTCGACGACGGCGTCGTCTGGGCTGCCTGGCTCTATTATGTCGACCAGCTCACCCAGAGCGAAATCGCCAAGATGCTCGGTGTATCCAGGGCAACGATCGTCAACTACCTGCAGGAAGCGCGCGAGCGTGGCCTGGTCAACATTCGCCTGAACACGGAAGTCGGCTCCCGGACTGGTATCGCACGGCGTCTGAAGGACAAGTTCGGCCTGGAGGGTGCGCTGGTCATTCCCGCCCTCGACAACAGCGACCTGGTGCAACGGCTTGGCGAGGCCGGTGCTCGCCTGCTTGCCGATATGGTTCAGCCAGGCGACACGATCGGCGTCGCCTGGGGCCGGACGGTGCTGGCCGTGGCCGACAGCATCTCGCTTCCCGAGCCGGTAGAGGGATTGACGGTGGTGCAGGTCTCCGGAAGCTCGATCGCCAATCCGGATTTCGCGCCTGAATTCTGCACATCCTTGATGTCGCGCCGCATCCACGCCCGCTGCATCAACCTGCTTGCACCGGCCCTGCTGTCGACACCCGCCCTGAAGCAGGCGCTTCTGGCCGAACAGGTGCTGGTCAAGCAGTTCGAGCTCATACACTCGTCGAACATCATTCTCTTCGGTGTCGGCGACATCGGCCCTGAGACGCTGATCAGGTCTGCGAACATCACCGGGCAGGAAGACATCGACGCCTACCAGGCCGGCGGCGCGGTCGGGGTGCTGATCTGCCGATTCATCGACGCCGAAGGGCGGCCCGTGCGCGGCGATCTCGACAACCGCATGGTGGGCATCGAACTGAACGAGTTGAGCCAGGTGCCGCGGCGCCTGTGCGTCGCGGGCGGCACCAGCAAGCTGACGGCGATCCGGGCGACGTTGAAGGGCGGCTATGCAACCCACCTGGTCACCGACATCGCGACGGCAGAGATGCTGCTGCAATAGCCCCGTCTGCTGCCCGATACCGGATCGGGCAGCAGCGAAAACTGGTGTCAGTTGCTCTTCACGCGGGCATTGCTCATGAAGTCCCACGTCGCCTCGAAAGAGGTGATCCCGGCGTCAGAGCCGAGACCCGTCGCCACGAGCGCGGCGGATGCCTGGGCGAACTTCAAGGCGGTTTCCGTCTCCATGCGATGATGAAGCCCGGCAATGAAGCCGGCATTGAAGGCGTCGCCGCAGCCGGTGGTGTCAACCACGTCGATCTCGAATGCCGGGAGGTGCAGGCTCTTACCGTCGGCATCGAGGAAGCAGACGCCGTCGCCGCCGAGCGTAAAGATGCAGTGCTTGACGCCGAGATCGGCAAAGAAACGGCCGGCATCCTCGGCGGTCTTCTGGCCGGAAATCAGCATCGCCTCCTCCACTGAAGGCATGAAATAGTCGATAAAGGGGAAAAGCGGCCGGATCAGCGACAGCGTGTTGTCGTTCGCGCCCAGGAGGTCGAAGGTCGTGGTTCTGCCGAAGCGCTTGGCTTCCTCGAGCAAAACGCGGCTGGGTTCGCCGTCGAGGCGATCGAGCAGCCCAGTGCCGCCGAGATGGACGATCGGCGGCGCCAGCACCCGCTCGCGCGCATCCGCGGGAATCTCGAAATGTCCGGAGGCGCCGCGTACGTGCAAAGCCGGCCGTTCGCCATTGCGGCGGATGTTGAGAATGCTCGCGGAAGTCGGCACGCCGGCAATGCGCTGCATCTCCGACCGGTCGACGCCGAAGCGGTCGAGCGTGGCGAGCACGAAGTCCGCCTTCTCATCGTCCCCGACGGCGCCGACCGCCAGGCAGTTCAGCCCGAGCTTGGCAAGGTCGACGACCGTACCGCCGGCGGTGCCCGCAACGGTCAGGCGGATCTCGTCGATGAATTCGACGTTGCCGCCGGACGGGATCCGGTCCACCGGTCGGCCGAGAATATCTAGAATGTAAAGTCCGATTACAGATACGTCGTGCGCCATGCACTCAACCTTCCCTACTGAATTGGTGACCGCAGATAGCAGTCCTTGACCCGCTGGACGACGGCCGAAGCCCGTTAGCCTTTTGCACGAAGCGAGAAGACGGTGCCGGCAAGAACGATGAAGACGCCGATAATGGCGAGCTGCCACGTGCTCGGAATGCCGACGAGAATGAGGACGTTGCTGACAAGCGTGATCAGCACCACGCCGAGCAACGTGCCGATCACGCTACCCGAACCGCCGGTGATGCGCGCACCGCCGAGAACGACCGCGGCGATGATCTCAAGCTCGGTTCCGGCAAGGTCGAACGGATTGGCAAGCCGGTTGCTCGCCACATGCATGATCCCGGCAATACCGGCCAGCAGGCCCGCATAGGCAAAGACGAAGATATGCACGGTGCGCAGATTGAAGCCGAGGCGTTCGGCGATGCCGGGATTGCCGCCGACCGCATAAACCGCCCGGCCCATCAAAGTACGCTCTAGGATCCACCAGGTCACCGCGGCCGCAACAGCGAGCACAAGCACGAAGGCCGGCAGCACCGAGATGGAGCCGTTGGCGCTTTGATGGGTGAAAAGCGCGAGTTTGCCGAACGCCTCCATCGAGCCCGGAATGTTCATGAACAGGGCAGTGCCGACAAAGGTCAGCAGGAAGCTGCGAATGACGTATTGCGTTCCGATCGTCACAATCAGCGACGGCGCGCGCAGCGCGTGGACGAGCACGCCGTTGAGCGCTCCGAAGCAGGCGCCGCCGGCGGCAGCGACCAGCAAAATCACCGGCATCGGCAACCCCGGCAGCAGGTTCGTGACCAGCATCGTCACCGTATACATGACGAAGGCGGCAATGGCGGTGAAGGAAACGTCGATGCCGCCGGACGCCAGCACCACCAGGACCCCGAGCGCGAACAGCCCGCGCACGACGGAAGCGCGCAGGATGTCGAACAGGTTCGACACCTGCCAGAAGTCCGTATTGATCGAGCCGACCACCAGGCAGACGAGCACGATCAGCGCAAAGGTCACGACCGGCGGATGACGCAGCAGCCAGCGCCAGGCGGAGCCAAGCGAAACCTTGTCGTTGCCAGCTGGGGTGGCCCCATTGAATGTCGTGTCGGTCATTGCGGGGTCCTCACGGTCGTCTCTTCTACAAGGGCGCGGTAAAGCGCCTCTTCCTCCAGCGCCTCGGCCTGGAAGGTTTCCACCACTTCGCCTTTGCGCATCACCATGATCCGGTCGCAGTTCTGCAGAAGTTCGAGCAGGTCGTCGCTGATGATGATGACGCCCATGCCTTCGTCCGCGAGACGCTGGATGATCCGGTAGATCGTGTCCTTGGATCCCACATCGACGCCGACGGTCGGCCCGTGCAGGACCAGAAGCTTCGGATTGATGGTCAGCCAGCGGCCGATAAGCACGCGCTGCTGGTTGCCGCCCGACAGCGACTGCACCGGGTTGGCTACATCCGGCGTGACCACCTGCAGGTCTTCGACCGAGCGCTTCGCCAGCGCGCGGCTGCGGCGGCCGTCCAGGATGCCGAGGGCGCCGCGCAGGCGATCGAGCACCGGCACGACAATGTTCTCTTCGATCGGCTTCTCGAGAAAGAGACCTTCCGAAAGGCGATCCTCGGGGACGTAGCCGATGCCGGCATCAATGGCGTCGGCGGGCTTGCGGGGCGTCACATCCTTTCCATTGAGGCGGATGCGTCCGGTATCGGCTGGAGCGACGCCGGCAATCGCCCGGGCCAGCTCGTTGCGGCCGGAATCCAGAAGCCCGGTGATACCGACGATCTCGCCGCGGCGCATGGAGAAGGAAACATTGGCGAAGGTATCCTTCAGCGACAGCGCGTCGACGACAAACAGATCCTCGCCGAACTTCGGCGCCGAACGATAGCGCGCCTCGTCCAGCACCTTGCCCGTCATCCAGAAGCCGAGTTCGGCCTTGGTGTGATCGGCGATGTCGCATGCGGCGACCTTCTGGCCGTCGCGCATGATGACGGCGCGCCCGCCGATCGACTTGCACTCGTCGAGCTTGTGGGTGACGAACAGCACCGCGACGCCCTTGGCGCGCAGTCGGTTGACGATGCCGATGAGATTATCGACTTCGTGCTTCGTCAGTGCCGTCGTCGGCTCGTCCATGATGACGAGGCGCGCATCGGAAGCAATGGCGCGGGCAATGGCAATGAGCTGACGCGTGGCCATCGGCAGCTCGTCCGTGCGGGTCGAAAGAAAGGCGCGGGTCGTCGGCAGGTTCACGGCCGCGAGCGCCCGTTCCGCCGTCTGGCGCATTCGTCCGAGATCAAGCCGCCGGGCAAGCTTGCCGGAGGCTGCGACCAGTTGCTGCGTCAGGCCGACATTTTCGGCGACGGACAGGTTGGGCAGCAGAGAAAAGTCCTGATAGACGGTCTCGATCCCGGCCGCGAGCGCGGCAACCGGTGTGAGATGGCCCACAGGCTTGCCATCGATCAGCAGTTCGCCGGCATCGGCCGGCTGCGCGCCGGAAATGATCTTGATGAGCGTGCTCTTGCCGCAGCCATTCTCGCCCATGAGATGGTAGATCTGTCCGGGCTCGATCGAAAAGCTGACCCCTTTCAGCGCGCGAACGCCGCCGAAGCGTTTCTGGACATCGCGAATTTCCAGATAGGGAATTGCGGCTTTCGAGGTTTCGCCGCCGGGATGCGGCGCGCTGGCTTCGTGCTTGAGCTGCATGGCACTGTCCTGACCAAAAAGAACGGGCCTGCTGCACGTTTCCTTGGATCGCCATAGATCCAGGAGACGATTGCAGCAGGTCTAAAGCGTTACAATGTCCCTGGCGCATCACATTCGACGCGCGACGCTGTAGCGGCACTCGACGCGCAACGCCGGGCCCATTGTCGGGCCCGGCATCGCCATCATCTCGACCCAATCAGAACGGGTACTTGGCGTAGTTCGACTTGTCGACGTCGACCCATGCCTGGCCGACCACGATCACGCCGTCGCCGGCACCCTTCTTGACGGTGACCTTTTCGTAGCCGGCAACGCCGAGGTCCATGCCGTCCTTCAGTTCCTCGTCCTTCAGCACCATGTCGGCGACCTTGTTCATGACGTAGCCGGCATCCTTCGGATCCCAGAAGCTGATGCCGTCGACAGCGCCCGATTCGAGGTAGGAGCCGGTGTCCTTGGGCAGGCCGATGCCGAATACGCAGGTCTTGTCCTGCAGGCCGGCTTCCTCGACGGCACGGCCGATGCCGATGACGTCGATGGCCGAACCGCCCTGGAAGCCCTTGATGTCAGGGTACTTGCGCAGGATCTCGCGCGCCTTTTCATAGGCGCGGTTGGCATCATTGAAGGATTCGTTCTTCTCGGAGACCAGTTCCATCTCGGGGTATTTCTGGGCGTTTTCCGAACCGCCGTCGGCCCACTGCACATGGGTCAGGCTGCCGAGCGAGCCGACGAAGGAGGTCCACTTGCCGGACTTGCCCATGCATTCGGCGATCTTCTCGTTGAAGCGCGCGCCAAAGACCTTGTTGTCGAAGGCTTCGATGTCGACGAGCGTGTTCTTCATATTATCGGCTTCATGGGTGATGACTTTGATGCCGCGCTGGGCGGCGCGCTTCAACACGCCTTCAAGCGCGGAAGCATCCATCGGCACGACGGCGATCGCGGCAACCTTCTTGGCAACCAGATCTTCGATCAGACGGCCCTGCTGGGCTGCGTCGGCCTTGCCCGGACCGACCTGGCTGGTGGCTACACCGGGGTTTTCCTTGCCATAGGCATCGACGCCTTCGTTCATGCGAGTAAACCAGTTTTCGCCCGTGACTTTCACCACCGTGACGATGCTGGGGGTTTCCTCGGCAATGGCAGCCGTGGTTGCAGTCAGTGCTCCAAGCGCGACGGCGCAGGCAGCGAATTTACGAATGGCAAGCATGCATTCCTCCCAAAGAACCTTCGAATTTTGACAGATCGACCGGCGTGCGAAGGCATCTCGCCGGCCCTGGAACTTGGATCAGCCGCGCAATGCCTTGAACCAGGCCTTGGCGTCGAAGCCGGATGTCGCGAGAAAGACGAGCAGAAGCACGCCCCAGGCGAGGTCGCGGAAGAAGTTGGAAATGTCCATGAAGTTGAACAGGCTCGACAGGATCTGCAGTGACGTCGCCGACAGGACGACACAGATCACCCGGCCATAGCCGCCCTCAGGGCGAACGCCCGCCATGACGGCGATGAGAATGGCGATCAGCACGTAGGAATTGCCGTAGTCCCACTTCACGCTCGAGGTGCGCGCGGCGATCACGATGCCGGCGACCGACGCAAGCACGCCGCAGGCGGTATAGGTCAAAAACAGGATGCGCTTTTCCGCAATGCCGGCATAGCGCGCGGCCTTGGCATTGTTGCCGAGCAGCAGGAGCCTGAGGCCGAACGGGCTGTAGCGCAGCACGCCGCCGAGGATGAGAGCAATCAGTAAGAAGAGCGCAAAGCACAGCGGCACACCGAGAACCGGTGTGTTACCGAAGGCGTCGAGCGGCTCGATGAAGCCGAGGCCCAGCGCCGAACCGTTGGTGAAAGCGATCGCAAGGCCGGTAAAGAACAGCTGCGTGCCAAGCGTGGCGATGATCGGCGTCAAGCCGGCGCTCGAAATCAGAAACCCATTCAGCATTCCGCCAACTAGGCCGACGAGCAGTGCTATGCCGGCAAAGCTCCAGCTGAACAGCAGCGGCGCGTCATCGGGCGAAACCGTGTCGCGCAGCACGAGATAAGCGATGACACCCGAAAGGTTGGCAAGGGCGATGCCCGACAGATCGATGCCGCCATTGCCCGAGATCATCGCCAGCATCACGCCGAGCGCGAGAAGCCCGAGCTCGGGGACTTGGCCCGCCATGGATTGCAGGTTGTAGATGTCGAGGAAACTGCCACCGACCAACACGCCGCCCGCTACCAGCACAGCAACGTTGACGACGGCCAAAAATGCCAACTGGCGATCAACCCGAAATTCCAAAGCGCGCCCTCCGTCATTGTCGTTCGCAGGCAAGCGCAATCACGGCTCCCAGCGTGCTCCTAGGCACGCTCCGTGAGCGCGCACCCGGACCTCTTTCGAGTTCGGATGCCGCGACGGCCGACCTGATGAGGTCGGCGATGACATTTGCCAAAGACTGTTGTGTATTGTCAACACCAATCTATCGCGGCCGGCTTATTTATCTGAAAAGTTTGGCGTTTCCCCCAGCAGAGTACAGTCCCCGTAACGCAATTTTCGGCGCGCATTCCGCGCATCAGGAGAAAATGAACGACGTCGAGAGCTAACGACGTCAAGGGCTCGTGACTTATGAAGCTACCAGCGCCACGTGCGATCCGCTCTGTAGCGGCCCTGCGTCGTCGCGGTGATAAGAAAAAACCCGAGTTCGAGGAGATGAACCCTTGTCGACGGCTCTGTCGTGATGGAGAAATCCTGTTTGCAGAGTGCAGGCTCTGGTCGTGCAGCACGATAATTATGTCGTAGACAGGCTCTAATCGCAGCGCCGCAAATCCTAAAATCCGGCTTCAGTTTCAATCAGGGTCGCAATCAATGGCAGAGTTTCCTCAAAAGGCGAAGGTCGTAATCATCGGGCTGGGTGGCATCGTTGGTGCCTCGATCGCGCATCACCTGATCGAGCGCGGTTGGGACGACATCGTCGGCATCGACAAGTCCGGCATCCCGACCGATATCGGCTCGACGGCGCACGCGTCCGACTTCTGCTATACGACCAGCCACGATTATCTTTCGGTTTGGACGACGCAGTATTCGATCGACTTCTTCGAGAAGATGGGTCACTACGCCCGCATTGGCGGCCTGGAAGTCGCGCGTACCGGCGACGATATCTGGATGGAAGAGATCAAGCGCAAGCTTTCCTCCGCGAAGGCCTTCGGCACCCGCGCCCACTATGTCTCGCCCGCGGAAATCAAGAAGATGTTCCCGCTGATCGAGGAAGATCAGGTCATGGGCGGCATGTTCGACCCGGATGCCGGCCTCGTCATCCCGCGCTCGCAGACAGTTGCTGGCAAACTGGTCGATGCGGCCGAGAAATCCGGAAAGCTCCAGATCTTCGGCAACACGCCGGCAAGGTCGCTCATCGTTGAGAACGGCCGCATCAAGGGCGTTGTCACCCATCGCGGCACGATCATGGCCGACCATGTCGTCGTCTGCGCCGGCATCTGGGGCCGCCTGATCGCCGAAATGGTCGGCGAGGATCTGCCAGTGATGCCGGTCGACCATCCGCTCACCTTCTTCGGCCCGTATAACGAATTCGAAGGCACCGGCAAGGAAATCGGCTTCCCGCTCCTGCGCGACCAGGGCAACTCCGCCTATATGCGCGACACCGGCGATCCGAAGACCACCGAAGGTGGCCAGATCGAGTGGGGCTATTACGAGACCACCAACCCGCGCCTCTGCCATCCGCGCAACATTCTCGAAAAGCACGAGGCACGCCTGTCGCCCTCGCAGCGCGACCTCGATATGGAGCAGATCATCGAGCCGCTCGAGCGCGCCATGGAACTGACGCCGATCCTCGGCGAACTCGGCTACAATGAAGGCCATTCCTTCAACGGCCTGCTGCAGGTCTCGGCCGCCGGCGGCCCCTCCTGCGGCGAGAGCCAGAAGGTGCGCGGCCTCTGGTACTGCGTCGCCATCTGGGTGAAGGACGGTCCCGGCTACGGCAAGCTGATCGCCGACTGGATGACGGACGGGCGCACTGAGATCGACCACGCCTCGATCGACTATTCTCGCTTCTACCCGCACCAGCTGGAGGAGAAGTTCATCGAGGGCCGCTGCTTCGAGGCGGCGCAGAAGATCTACTATCCGGCCGTGCACACGCGCGAGCCCTATGCCAGCGGCCGCAACGTCAAGCGCTCGCCCTTCTACGAGCGCGAGAAAGAGCTCGGCGGCTACTTCATGGAACTCGGTGGCTGGGAGCGCGCCCATGGCTACGCCGCCAACGAGCACCTCCTAGAAAAATACGGCAACCGCGTTCCAGTGCGCCAGAACGAGTGGGACAGCCGCCATTTCTGGCGCGTGTCCAACGCCGAACATCTGGCGATGAGCGAGGATTGCGGTATCGTCAACCTCTCGCACTTTCATATGGTTGACATCGAAGGCCCTGACCACGTCGAGTTGCTGGAGTGGCTTTGCGCCGCCAAGATCGGCGGCGACGGCAATATCGGCAAGGGCATCTACACCCATTTCCTCGATGACGAAGGAATGGTACGGGCCGACTTCACCGTCTTCCGCATGGCCGATCGCTGCCGTCTCGTGAACGGCGCCGATGCCGGCCCGCGCGACTTCCAGTACATGCGCCGCGTCGCCGAAGATCGCGGCCTTGACGTCACCATCACCGACGTTTCGGAGAAGTTCATCACCATCGGCATTTGGGGCCCCAACGCCCGCGAAACGCTGAAGAAGGTGGTTGCCGATCCGGCCGGCCTCGATCTCGAGAACTTCGCTTTCGCTGCGATCAAACCGATCGAAATCGCCGGCAGGAAGGTCACCGCCTTCCGCATCTCCTATGTCGGCGAGCAGGGCTGGGAGTTGCACATGAAATATGAGGACGGCCTCGCCGTCTGGGACGCACTGCGCTCAACCGGCGTCATGGCCTTCGGCGTCGAAACCTATGCAAACTCGCGCCGTCTGGAAAAGAGCCTGCGCCTGCAGAATGCCGATCTTCTCACACAGTACAACCTCATCGAGGCCGATCTGGCTCGTCCGAAGGTGAAGGACGTGGACTTCCGCGGCAAGGCGAAACATCTTGAATACAAGGCACGTGAGCACCAGCCGGCCATGCTCTGCACGCTCATCCTCACGGAGAATACCGATAGAAACGGCGTGAAGCGCTACCCGGTCGGCAGCCTGCCGGTCATGGACCCGGAAACCGGCGCGGTGCTGGTCGACGAACTCGGCCGCCGCTCCTATACCACCTCCATCGCCTACGGCCCGACGATCGGCAAGAACATCGCGCTTGCCTATTTGCCTTGGTCCCACTGCCAGGTCGGCCGCAAGCTGAACGTCGAATACTTCGCCGAGACCTACCCCGTCGAAGTCGCCGGCGTCGGCTACAAGCCACTCTACGACCCGGAGAACCTGAAGCCGCGGAGCTGAGATTTTACAACCCCTCGGCCCACCCGCGGTGGACGTCCCGTCACGCGCCTGCTTGCTTCAAGCGGGCGCGTTCGTTTTTGGCGTTCGTTCATTATGCCTGCGCCCCTGGAATTTGTCTGTTGTTCGGATACCGGAGCCGCCAGTGTGCGAAGGACATGACGTTGGTGAACTTTGAGCCGGCGCGCTTTGCCATCAGCCTTTGTGCGGGCGGCGGCAACGTCATCGGCAGGCGAGATCGTCGGGTTCTGGACGATGCTGATGGTGCAGCCGTCCTGCTTCAAAATGTCGTAGACACTCCTCCAGCCGGCGCCATCGGCGGACCCACGCTACGAAATGCCAGCCGAGGAGCGATGGTACACCTCAATTCGGAGCGTCCATCCTGATCGGGTAGTCAATCGATAGACGATGGGTTGTGCAAAGTTTGAGTTGACCGTTTCCGATGGCGAGGCGACACTTGCAACCTGCAGCAAGACAGGAGGAAAATGATGGCCGAGCCAGATCCCTGGCGCCACATGGCAAGCGCGCCGAAAAACGGCAGTCGGATCCTCGTTACGATCCGCCCGTCCGAACAGGGGGCGGCAGAAGTTGACCTCGCGTATTGGTCGAATGGCGATCAGTTCGGTGCAGAAGGCTGGCGCGCCTCTGATTCCTCGCCCGGCCGCATCATCGAATACGCCGAGCCCGAATTGAAGTGCTGGATGCCGATGCCCTCGGCCAATCTCAATCGCACCTCGATGCCCTCACCCTGGGAAGGCGAAGACGAGCGAGAGCTCGACGGGTCAGGGATTTAAGAACTCGCGCCGCCATTTGCGCTTGCTCGCACACTACGGGGTCAAAGAACATTTGAGACGTGCGCTTGCAGCCTGTGGAACGCCTAATCTCAATCCGACGTAAAGGTCGCCTTGATTGGAGAAACGCCGCACCGTTGCGCATAGGCCTCCATCTCTGGCTTCAGCCCGGCAAAAGCCGAGAGCACGTGCATCTTGAGTTGCAGCGCTGCTGGCCCAGGCGGCATCAGTTTTGATTGCACGAAGCCAAGCGCGCGCGGCACGCCGCTCGGCAGGATGGGTAACGCGGTGATGTTGTCGGTTTCCCGCCGAGCGAAGACCACGCCGAAGGGCAGCACGGCGAGGCTGTCAGAATGGGCGAGATGGGCGAGAATGCCGGCGAGCGAGGCGCCGGAGAAATTGATGCGCACATGCTCGGCGCCCAGATTGACTAGCGCACTTCTGAGATCGGCGCTCAGCGGACTTCCGGCAGGTGGCTCGATCCAGGGATACCGCAGCAGGTCGGCAGGCAGGAGCCTGTCCGATGCAAGAAGCGGATGTCCCGAGCGACAGGCAACCACATTGCGCCCTGTCAGGATCGGGTCGAAGGTCAGATCGCTATCTGCATCGAAGACCTCGACCGGACAGATCGCGAGGTCCAGCTGCCCAGCTCTGATCTTTTCGGCAAGGCTCGTTGTGTAACCATAGACCTGCTCGATTCTAACGTTCGGCCTTGTCCGCTGGAATTGGCCGACCATCGCCGAGACCAGCGCGTCCATGAAAAACGGCGTGCCGCCGATCCTGATATCGCCGCGCTCGCCACGCCTGAATGACTGGGCCACGTCGCTCGCTCGCGCCGTTGCGCGCCGTACCGCTGCACCGAGATCGGCAAGATCCCGACACAAGGGAGTCGGCTCCATCGGGCGGCGGTTGCGCAGAAACAATGGCTCACCCAGCCGCTTTTCCAGAAAGGCGACTGTGCGTGACAAGCCGGGCTGCGTCATTCCCAGCATTTCCGCCGCCTCGGACATGCCGCCGGCATCGACGATCGCCCAGAGCTGTAGCAGATGGCGCGGATCAATCTGCAAGAAGAGATTCTCCCAAGTTCCGTGTTCCGCTCACAACATAACATAATGGTATGTTATCTGGAGATATCATTATTCGAATTCACCTTCGTCCGTCGCTACTGTTTTCCTCGAGATGGAGCCGCAAGCGATTTCGCGGCCCCGTTCAGGGAGGAACCGATGAGGGAATTCGACTATCAGGGGTCCCCGGCAAGAATTAGGTTCGGCGCCGGCGCCCGCGCGGGGGTGGCAGAAGCTGTTGAAGCCTTGGGCTGCAAGCGTGCCCTCGTGCTCTCCACACCACAGCAAGCCAACGATGCCGGTGCCATCGTCAACCTTTTGGCGGATCGCGCCGCCGGATTGTTCACGCAGGCGACCATGCACACGCCCGTCGAGATCACCGAACAGGCGCTCAAGGCCATGCGCGACAACGACGCGGACTGCACCGTCGCTTTCGGCGGCGGCTCGACTACCGGGCTCGGCAAAGCGATCGCCTATCGCCTCGATACGCCTCAGATCGTCATACCCACAACCTATGCCGGCTCGGAGGTCACACCCATCCTTGGGCAGACTCAGGCGGGGCGCAAGGAGACGGTACGTGCAGCGTCGATTCTGCCGGAACTGGTGATCTATGATCCGGAACTCACGCTCAGCCTGCCGGTCCCAATGACGATGACCAGCGGCCTAAACGCCATGGCCCACGCCGCCGAGGCACTCTACGCTCGCGATCGTAACCCGATTTCCTCGCTAATGGCGACGGAAGGCCTGAGAGCCCTCGCTGAGGCCCTACCGCGCATCGCTATGGCGCCGCGGGATCTGTCGGCCAGAAGCGATGCACTCTACGGCGCCTGGCTGTGCGGCACTGTGCTTGGCACAGTCGGCATGTCGTTGCATCACAAGCTCTGCCATGTGTTAGGGGGGGCCTTCGACCTGCCGCATGCGGAGACCCATGCGATCGTTCTGCCCCACGCAATCGCCTTCAACGCGGCCGCCGCTGCCGACGAACTTCGGCCGCTCAGTGCGATTTTCGGGGAAACCTCCCCCGGTGCGGCAATACACGGTTTTGCGGTCAAGATCGGCGCCCCGACAGCCCTCTGGGAGATCGGTTTTCGGGAGGAAGATATCGGCCGCGCCGCGGAGATCGCCACAGCGAACCCCTATTGGAACCCGCGGGAAGTGACACGGGCCGATATTCACGCGCTGCTCGCCGCGGCATGGCGAGGCGACGCGCCCTGAACGCGCGCGCCGAGACATATCTGCAAAACGGGAGGATAACATGAATCAATCCAAGGCATCGCCGCCTGTGGTGCACCGGCAAGTGGCCGTTATCGGTTGCGGGCCTGCGGGCCTGACTGCCGCCTCGCTCCTCGGACAAGCCGGCCATAATGTCATCGTTATCGAGCGCTGGCCCGAACCCTACGGCCTGCCCCGCCTCAGCCATATCGACGGCGAGACGGCACGCCTGGTCGCCTCGGCCGGGGATATCGGTCATGCCCTTCGCGACGCGCAGGCGATCGACACCTACCACTACCTCGACGATCAGGGAAACATTCTGATCGATCTGGACTGGAAGGGGCAGCAATGCGGTTTTCCCGCCCATATTTCGATCTTCCAGCCGGAAATCGAGGACGCGATCTATTCCCGCGCACAGCCTCTGCCGAACGTCGAGTTCCTACGCGGCTGGGAAGTCTCCAAGCTCGAGCAGAGTGCGGATAAGGTCGTTCTGGAAGCCCAACCCTGGGACGGTTCGTGGAAGGCGGTTTCTGACGGGGGCGATCCAGTCCGCAGGATCGAGGTGGACTATGTGATCGGCGCGGATGGCGCCAACAGTTTCACGCGCCGCGCACTCGGCATCGCGCGTCACCAGTACGGCCATCATGAACGTTGGCTCAATCTTGATTCCGAATACGTCAAGGATCTCGGCGACCGCTTTGCCATTACCTCGATCTATTGCGACCCGGCACGGGCGCACATGTACATGCCGATCGGCAAATCCCGCGTGCGTTTCGAGATGCGCGTGCTGCCGGGCGAGGAAACCAGCTACTGGGAAGACATCAAGAATGGCCTTGCCTGGCTCAGCGAGCAGCATGGCATCGGGCTCGACGAAATCCGGCCGATCCGCAACGTTGTCTATACATTTGACCCCGCGATCACAAAAAGCTGGAAGGAAGGCCGGGTCATGCTGGTGGGCGATGCCGCCCACACGATGATGCCCTATATGGGCCAGGGCGCCTGTTCGGCCATTCGCGACAGCGCCAATCTTGCATGGAAGCTGGACCTCGTGTTGCGGGGCAAGGCCGAGCCGGAGCTTCTCGATACCTATGAAGCGGAGCGGCGCCCGCATGTCACGCAGATCACCAAGACCTCGACCATGCTCGGCAAGGTCGCCAACGAGGACGACCCGGCGAAGGTGGCTGAACGCAATGCACTCTTCCTGTCCGGAAACATGCCGCCGCCCCCGCCCTTCCCCAAGATCGAGACCGGCGTGGTGCATGTGGAGCCCGATGGTAACCTCCTCACCCCCACCGGTGCACCAACGCCACAGGGCCTCGTGCGCGCCGGCGGCCGCGAAGGCTTGATGGACGACGTGGTGGGGCGCGGCTTCCTGATCGTCAGCCGGACCGACCCGAGCCTCCATCTGGATCCCGCGACCCACGCTTTCTTCGACGCCATCGGCGGTCGCTGGATCGTCGTCGGCGACACCGATGCTGCGCCCGATCAAGTCGCAGATCTTGACGGCGTGCAACTGGCGTTTCTGGAGAGAAATGGTTTCGCCGCCTATCTGCGCCGTCCCGATTTCCTGATGTATGGTGCAGTCCGGGATCTCTCCGATCTCCCCACCCTGCTGCGCGGCCTTCGCGACAGGCTGCACTGGCTGCATCAGCCTGTACCCACCTTTGAGACCACCATGGAGGCACGGGCATGACCGAGGACTCGGTCATCAAGGCGAACCTTGCCCATCAGCGGGCCATGCCACTGACGCGGCTTCTCGACTGCGGCATGGACCCGGGGGATGCGCGCCGGCTTCATGCCCGCATCTCGGAGGGCGAGCCCTGGGATGCGGTGGCAGAAACCATCGCCACCGAGCGCCTGCAACAGGCCGACCGGGCCGAGGCTGAAGGAAACATCGTCACCGCCGGCGAGGCACGGCAGCGCGGCATCGCCGCGCTGGTCTACGCCCAGATGGCCTTCAATTTCGACGAACCCCGCAAGGTCGCGCTGTATCGCAGGCTGGTCGCCGCCTGTCGGAAGCTCACCCCTGTCTTCGGCCTGCCCTTCGAGCGGGTCGAGACCGGATATTCGGGAAAAAGCCTGATCGGCTGGCTGGTGCGCCCCGCAAGCGGAAGTGCAAACGGCACCGTCATCCTGTTCGGCGGCCAGAGCGGCTGGGGCATCGCCTATCTGCCAATCGCCCGGGAGCTGGCGCGCCGCGGGCTTGCCACCCTTCTCGCCGAAGGCCCCGGCCAGGGCGAGACCCGCATCGAGCAAGGCCTTTATCTTCAGGCGGGGGTCGAGGCCGCCTATAGCCGCTGGGTCGATGTAATCCTGGACGATCCGAGCCTCGGCGCGCCGGGCATCTGGGGCAACAGCTACGGCGGCCTGTGGGCGGCACGCACTGCGGGCAGCGACAGCCGCATCCGCGCCTGTTGCGTCAACGGCTCCTTCGCCCACCCCGCCATCCTGCCCTTCCGCACGGCCTTCGAGCAGAGCGCGGCAATGATCGGCACCGAGGATCGAGCGATGATTGAGGCTGTCATGGAAAAGCTGCGTTTCGATCCGGCGCGGGACAGAATCGCCTGCCCGCTTCTCGTCCTGCACGGAGGCGCCGATCCGCTGGTGGCACTGGAGGACCAGCAACCCTTCCTCGATGCCGCGACGGGCGAGGCCGCCCTCCGCGTCTGGCCGGACGGTGAGCACACGATATACAACCACAGCTTCGAGCGGACGGCACTCGTCGGCGACTGGTTCGCCGCACGGCTCGACCGATCCGCCTGACAGGGAGCGATTGATGCGCCGTTATTTCACTGAGGAACACTCCGCCGAGACTGTGAACGGCAGGATTGGCGTAGACGTGGCACCGCGCATGCGTCAGGTCATTGCGAGCCTCGTTCGACATCTGCATGATTTTATCAAGGACGTGGAGTTGACCCAGCGGGAATGGGAGTTGGCCGTTGATTTCCTCACCCGCGCCGGCCAGACCTGTACCGACACACGGCAGGAGTTTATCCTGCTCAGCGACGTCCTTGGGCTTTCCATGCTGGTCGACGCCATCGGCAACCGTCGTCCCGAAGGCGCGACGGAGAACACCGTCTTCGGCCCGTTCCACGTCGCCAACGCGCCGATCCGGGCGATGGGGGAAAGCATCAGTCTGGACGGTAAGGGCGAAAGCTGCCTGTTCCACGGCCGGGTGATTGATCTCGACGGCAACGCAATAGAAAGGGCAACGATCGACGTCTGGTCAGACAATGCCGATGGCTTCTACGACGTTCAGCAGCCGGACCTGCAGCCGAAATGGAACAACCGCGGACGCTTCGTCACGGGCGCCGACGGCGCCTACAGCTTCGTCGGTATCAAGCCTGTCAGTTATTCCATTCCCGACGACGGGCCTGCTGGGGACCTGTTGGAGGCGCTCCATCGCCACCCCTGTCGCCCGGCCCACATGCATTTCCTTGTAACTGCTCCGGGCCACCAGAGGATTGTCACCCACATCTTCACCGGCGGCGACCCCTTCCTCACTTCCGACGCCGTTTTCGGTGTCAAATCCTCCCTGATCGCTGATTTCGAGCGCATCGACGGCGCGACCTCGTGGCAGGCCGCATTCGATTTCGTCATGGTGCAGGAGGACAGATTCGAACATCGCAGTTGCAGTAACGTCAGATAGTCGTGAACTGTAGCTTTTGAGTGAGGTCGAACGCGGACCCCGCCGGCAGCTTGGGAGAATAATGAGCGTACCAGGCGACGGCAGCAGCGCTGCCAGAGCCCGTTCGCGCGCGGCTTGACCGGTTAAAAGCCTCGTCTCGGAGGATCAGCATCGCGACGGCCAACGGCCGGGATCCGGGAGGCCTAGGCCCGGCAAGCCGCTCCGTTTGATTGAGGGATCGCAGACCACGAGGTTTTCGAGACCTCGCCCCTGACTTCCCCGCTCTGACCCGCGACCGAGCAATTTCGATCTGAGCTCGAAATTGCGGTTGGGAAGATCCAGCGTCCATTCCGGCGCAAAGCCGATGCCCAGACCGGCCGAGACCAGTGACACCACCGAGAAGGTGTCGTCGCAGGTATAGGCGACGCTCTTTGCAAGATCGTGCGCCTCGAACTTTTCAGCAAAGCAGCGCTCGGTGAACGACAGGTTCTGACGCGAGAACGAGATGATCTTCTCGCCCTTCAGATCCTCGATGCAGATCTCGCTTCTGGCCAACGGCACGACATAGGGTCACGTACGGACCAGGCTTCTCGTCGGTGCACGCATCGGCGTTCGGTCCTCAACCATCGAATTGATCGAGAAGTCAGAAGCGGTAGGGGCGATCCAACTCAACACGCCGCGCCGCGCCGCCGAGGCCGCAGATTGCACCCTTGTCCACATCCTCTCTTCGTCTTTCCGCAGATCTTGGCTTTACTTCAAAGCAATTCTCCGCAGTTCCCTTTCGATATCTAATATAGATTTCAAATTAAATTGCCTCCATTTGGAAGATTAATTCGGAGTTGATTTACGCAATTAGTTAAATAGATTTGATGCTTGGCGATCTTATTCGAGTGATCGCAAGTATTGGCGTAAGTCTATCGAAAGGGATGACGAGATGGCAAAGATCGTAGGCTCGTACTCAAACGATGCTTTGAAAGGCTCGGAGGAAACCGACTACATCTGGGGCCTGCCCGGCAGCGATACGATCGATGGGGGCGGCGGCGACGATTTTGTCGATGGTGGGGCTGAAAGCGACACCCTGACAAGTTCGAACGGCTACGATCGCCTCGACGGCGGTGCCGGTGATGACCAGATCGTTCTCACCGGGACCGGCGGCGCAGTTACCGGAGGCAGCGGCTACGACGGCCTTGTCGTCGACTTCTCGCAAAGCGCAGACCGGATGGTCTTCAACGGTGCCAGCGGCCATGGCTATGTTGGCGACCCGAGCGCCACAAACCGGCACATCTTCTTCCACGATATCGAGTGGCTACGCCTGCTCGCCGGCAGTGGTGACGACCGGATCACCGGAACTGCCGGGGGCGATCGGATTTCGACCGGTGCCGGCAACGACGTCGTCAATGCGGGCGCGGGACAGGACATCATCACCAATACGGGTGGTAACGACCGTCTCGACGGCGGTGATGGAAATGACCGCTTCGTGCTTGTCGGGACGGGCAGCGCCGTTTTCGGCGGTGCCGGAGACGATACGCTGGCCGTCGACCTCTCGGCATCGGCCGCTCCGGTCGTGTTCAACCTGGAGAATGGTCACGGCATCACCGGATACGGGACGCAGGAGGAGCGGCATCTCTTCATCCAGTACCAGGATGTCGAGCGGATTGTGCTGACGACGGGACGCGGAAGCGATCATATTACGGGTAGCGCAATTGGCGACGTTATCGAGACGGCAGGCGGCAACGATTTCGTCGACGCCGGCGCGGGCGATGACATGATCACCGACGGGCTCGGTGCCAACCGTCTTTTTGGCGGCGACGGCCGCGACCAGATCGTCTCGACACTCTACTCCGCCGAGATCGATGGCGGCGCCGGCCAGGACTGGCTCTATATCAAGGAGACGCAGAGCACGAGCGACCTCACTGTCGATTTCGCTGCCGGTGAGGCCTCGACCGGCACAGTGTTGCGCGGCATAGAGGAGGCAAGCCTCGCGCTTGGCAGCGGCAACGATCGGGTCATCGCGGGTGATCTTACCTATCTCGTGGTCGATGCCGGCGCGGGAAACGATCATCTCGAAGGCGGTGCCGGGCGTGACCGGTTCGATGGCGAGGAGGGCAACGACTACATCGATGCCGGCGCCGGAGACGACATGATAGAGACAGGCGCTGGCGATGACGTGGCTTTTGGCGGCGACGGCAGGGATACGCTTGCCAATGACGGCGGCAGCGACATGCTCGATGGCGGCGCCGGCGATGACTGGCTGCAGGACACCTTTCCCGGCAGCGGCACCCTTGGCGTCGCGTCGATCCTGCGCGGCGGCGCGGGCAACGACACGATCAATGCCCGTTACCTCGGAGAGGTCGATGGCGGCGAAGGCCGGGATCTATTGAACCTCAACTATGGCGGCTTGCCGCAGGTAACCGACTTCGACGCGACACGCGGCGCAACACACACCGGCTTGGCCTTCACCAATGTGGAGTACTTCAACGTCTCATCCGGGCGCTACGACGACGTGCTGCGCGGCGCCGACGACAATGACACCCTCTATTCGTCGAGCGGCAACGATATCCTCGATGGGCGTGGTGGGGACGACACGCTGAGGGGCGCCTCGGAAAACGACCAGCTTTTCGGCGGCGAAGGTGCGGATTTTCTCGACGGCGGCTCGCAGGACGACCTGTTGAGTGGCGGCAATGGCGCCGACCTGTTGAAGGGCGACAGCGGCGCCGACACGTTTCTGTGGTCGTCGGAAACCTCCGGCCAGGCGGGCCTCGATCACATTTTCGATTTCGTTGGCAGGCAGGGCGATCGGATCGCCTTTTCCGAAGAGGCCCAGGACGCCACAGGCATTCACAGCTATGCCGATTTTCTTGCCGCCGCCAGCGATACGACCGACGGCTTGTTCATCGCCTTCAACGGCTCCGATGTCGAAGGCATTCTGATTGAGCATGTTTCGCTCTCGGCTCTCATGGAAAGCGATGTCGTCTTCGGTCTCGGCTGACGGCACGCTAGGCCTCAGCTTTCCGGAGGCCCGCATTCGCCTGCAGCCGCGGCTTCGTTGGCCACCGTGGTCAGGCGTCCATCGATGGGATGACGCCGCCGGTCCATACGCCGTGTCGAGGTCGTGGATGACCGCGAGGAGCCGGGATGCCATGGTTCGCCGATCACGACATTGTTGCCGCCCGCGGCCCTGCCTGCAAGCCACCATCGGAGCGCAAACATGGTTCTGCGATCCACAATCCCCGTGGCAGAAAGGAACCGTCGAAAACACCAACAGACGGGCCAGGAAATGGCTTTCGAGAGAGGTCGATCCCCTGTCGCTCAGCGACTGCGATCTAACCGAAATCTGCAATCATCTGAACGCAACACCGCGCAAATGCCTCGGCTACAAACCACCCGCCGAAGTCTTCCGCCAGAAACGCGCGCGCAGATCAGGCGCACCGGTCAGCCTCTCAAAGCCCGCAGGTCGCGGTTCAGCGTGAACGCAAAGCGCATTGAACTATTGCCCAATGCGACGCTCCTGCATTTCTTCGCCCACAAAGCAATTGTAGTCTACTCGGTCGTCGACGCGTTGCAACAGTGGCTCGAACCGCTTCAGGTCGCTCACGTTCGGTCCAAGTATCTCGACAATGAGCTTGCTCAGAATAGCCTCCGCAAAATCGCCAGGATCTGACACTTTCAACAGAAAGGCCCCATCTCCACCGATCACACAATTCTCATAATAAGCGTCGAGGTCCGGAATCGATGCGGAATCCTGACGCGTCAACATGATGGGCAGTCCATCGATCACGATGCCTTGGGCGACAGTCGAATTACGGGCAACGGGTACCGGCACACCGGAGTTGTTCGGCCCATCTCCCGATATGTCGACCACGCGTCGCATTCCCTGGAACGGGCTAGCTAAGAAGAGGTTTCGTGAAAACGCCAGCGTGTTGGAAATCGAGGTGAACGATATCCTCCTCATCGGTTGCTGGCGCAGAGCATCGGCGAATTGGCCCGCAGTGCTGGGGCCATCGATCAGCGTCCAAGGCATGATCTGGACAGCAGAGCCACCCCACTCAACGTATGTCACGGCGATTTTGCCGATAGGCCCGTCCTCTATTGCATTGACGAGTTCGGGCTGGAGAAATGCATTCACATAGCCTTGACGTTGCGCACGCTGTTCGTCGATCTCCATTGAGTAGGAGACATCGACGGCAAGAACCAACTCAAGATCAACGTCAAATTGAGAAAGCTGAGCGGGCGTGCTGCCCCCCAGAAGGCCAAAGCAGACAAGAAGCGCGCATTGCGGTTTCATCGCGATCGGAAGCCCAGTGCACGATCATACTACGCCCGTTCAGCGAGCTCGCAATACAGGGATGCTAGCTCAGATTCAGCACCTGTCCGCTCTTGGCGCACCCACCCATTCCAGACGAAAAGGGGCGGGCCGATGGACCGGCCGCCCTTCGGAAAGCCTGCTGTGAACCCTTGCCTTGAAGGGTTTCGAACCGCCGACCTCGCTATGCCTGCCAGCAGAGTCCATGAACCCCAAGATTAGGGAATCACACGACAACTCGATCACCATCTCCAGCAGTGCACAGTTCTTCTGTGCCGCGACACCCTCGTTCTCCCGATTCAGGGTGCCAGTTCACTGTCGCGGGCGTTGCGCCGGATAGTCTGGGGCGGCTGTCCGAGTGCCCGCAGAAAAGCCCGGCGCATGCGATCGCTATCGGCGAAGCCGGTTTCCTCCGCGATCACATCCATGGAGTGGCGGCCTTGTTCCATCAGCAGCCGCGCCGCCTCGACGCGCAGGTTCTCCACCGCCTTGGCCGGCGACTGCCCCGTCTCTGACCGGAAGGCGCGGCTGAACTGGCGCGCGCTCAAGCCCGCCGCATCCGCCAGTTCGTCCACCGACAGAACGCTGCGCAGATTGGCCTTGGCATAGTTGACCGATTTCTGGATCCGGTCCGACTTCGGGTCCAGTTCGAGCAACGCCGAGAACTGCGATTGGCCGCCGGCCCTGCGGTGGTAGACCACGAGCTTGCGTGCGACCGAGCGAGCAACGTCCTGACCATGGTCCTTCTCGACCATGGCGAGAGCCAGGTCGATGCTTGCCGTCATTCCCGCCGACGTCCATACGGAGCCATCGACGATGAAGATGCGATCCTCCTCGACCTTGACGGCCGGGAACCGCTCCCGGAGCTGGCGCGCAAAAAGCCAATGCGTCGTCGCACGGCGCCCATCCAGCAGCCCGGATTCTGCAAGAATGAAGGCGGCGGTACAGGGGCCAGCCAGCCGACGCGCAGTTTGCAGGGAATGGCGCGCGAACTCGATAAGGCCCGGTGTCATCGGCTCGATCGTCGTGCCGGCTCCAAACATCACGGTGTCGTAGGTCGTATCGTCGAAGGCTTTCGTGATGACACCAAACCCAGCCGACGACTTGATCTCTCCGCCGGCTTCGGAAAGCAACGTTATCTCGTAAGCCGGCTCTCCAAGCTGAATGTTGGCCATCTCGAAGGCAGTGACCGCTGCAAAACCGAGGAGCTGGAATCCTGGAAACACGACGTAACCGATCTTGTGCATGGCACACCACCTTTTGTCTGAAACCGCCGCTTATATCACATTTGCGCCATCGCAAGAAGCGCCCTCGTCCGCACGCGAAGTGGATGTTGCATACATTGACGGACGCCAGCAGCGGATCTTCGACGACGCTATCATCCGTGCCCCGCAAGAAGGCACGGCGCCTCGTCGGGAACCGGATGCCGTCCGCCTCATCGTAGTCGTAGACGCCCTGCGACAAGATGCAGACGGGTACGCAATCCGGTTTTCGGTGGATTGTGTACCCGATACGGCCTCGCGGAGGGTTACAATGGTAGCGGCTTGCCGGCCTGCTCCTGTACGATGTAGTCGGCGTACCAGTCCGGCCAGTTCTCATCATGCTTGCCGCCGGTTCGCTTTTCGTGCTCGCCGTGGGCGGCTGCCGCGCGCCGTAGCGCGCCTGCGAGTTCGCTCGACGAGGTGAATGTCGTGATGTCCGTGTCGACGCGTCCAGGCAATCGTTCGGTGACCTCCTGGAGCAGCCAGCCGTTGCCGTCCGGATCGGCGAACGAGGCGGAGGAGCGGTAGCTGCGCCGTTCCCGATCCCTGCCGCTGATTGGCGGCTGCCCAGGACCGGCGCGGTGGATGATCTCGCTCACGTCGGCGCCGCGACCGATGAGTTCGGCGCGGGCAGCTTCGATATCCGAGACGACGAGATAGAGCCCGCTTGCCGATCCGGGTGCCGCCGACGTCAGCCCTGTGCCGAAGTGGATCGAGCTCGGTGATCCCGGCGGTGTGAACTGTACGACCCGGAATGTGTCACCGACCGCGAAGTCGGCGTCGAGCCTCCAACCCAGGCCGTCATAAAAGCGTTTTGCGCGGTCAACGTCCGAAACAGGGATAACAACGACCTCAAGTTTCAGGTCGACCGTTTGCATGTTGAGGGTTTTGGTTGCAATGGTCATGGCTTTTTCCTTGTGGCTGGGAAGGCGACGCGCCAATGGCGCCCCTTCTTTCTCAAATCGACTAACGCAGTGACCTGAAGGAGACTCGCAACTCTTCAGTGAAGACTTCCGGCTGTTCCCAGGCCGCAAAGTGCCCGCCCTTGGGCAGTCGATTGTAGTGGAGAAGCTTCGGAAAGGCTTTCTCAGTCCAACTGCGGGGGGCGGTGTAGATCTCGTCAGGAAATGCGCTCACCGCGACGGGGATGGTAACCCCCTTGGGCGCGAAGAAGGCGAGCTTGCTTTCCCAGAAAAGGCGACCCGAAGACAGCCCCGTGTTCGTCAGCCAGTAGAGCGTGATGTTGTCGAGGATGTCATCGCGCGTCAGCCCTTCAGAAGCCCCGTCAAAGACGCGGCCGATCAGCTTCTGGCTCTCCGGATCATGGTCAATCATCCAGGCGGCAAGGGCGATGGGCGAATCGTCCAGACCGTAGAGTGTTTGTGGCCGGGCCCCCATTTCCAACGCGTAGCCGACACGATGCTTGTAGAAGAATTCGAGCTGCTTCCAGGCATACTCCTCGTCGCCCGTCAGGCCCGTCGGCTGCGGACCGCCGGCCAGCGCCGCGGAAATGTTATCGGGAAGCGTGCCGGGCATGTTGGTGTGGATGCCAAGCAGCCCTTCAGGCTTCTGTAGCGCCATCTGCTCGTTGATTGCGTCACCCCAGTCGCCGCCCTGCGCGACATATTTCTTGTAACCCAGGCGGTCCATCAGAACGGCCCAGGCCCGTGCGATACGCTGCGGATCCCAGCCGACCTCGGTGGGCTTGCCGGAAAAGCCGTACCCGGGGATTGATGGAATTATGACATCAAACGCATCGGCTGCGGTACCGCCGTGCGCTGTCGGATTGGTCAACGGATCGATGATCTTCAGCTGCTCGATGATCGAGCCGGGCCAACCATGTGTAATGATAACCGGCAGCGCGTTCGGGTGCTTCGACTTCACCTGAATGAAGTGGATATCGACGCCGTCGATGTTCGTCACGAACTGAGGCAAGGCGTTCAACCTCGCCTCCACCTTTCGCCAGTCGTGCTGGTTGGCCCAATAGTCGGCAAGCTTCCGCATCGTGGCCAGTCGCACGCCCTGAGTATCGTCCGTGACCAGCTCCTGATCGGGCCACTTGGTTGCGACGATGCGCCGCTTGAGATCGGCAAGGGCCTCGTCGGCTGCACGGAACTGGAATGGACGAATGGTTTCGTCGACAGCCGGCTGGGCATCGGACGCACCGTTTACGGAAGCCTGCGCAACCTGGATGCCGCTGCGCGCAGAAGAACTCGTTTCGGCGTGAGCCACGACCGCGGGAAGAAAAATTGCGATCGTTCCAGCGAGTGCATAGGCGGCAAGGCGATTGCGCTTGCCAATTATCGAATAGGATCTCGACATGATCATTCTCCTTGTTTCGAGGATCGGCGAGACGCCGCCGACATAGGCGTGCATTTCAGTGGGTCGCTGAAGACCGGAATTACCCTGCGGCTCGATATCGAACAGCAGGCGCGCTGAGCGAAAGGTTCGGCATGAGCTTTTGCCGCGCCGCTTCGTAAGCCTCCCAGTCGCGTGCGTCCGGAAGCGCCGGAATGGTGACCAACTCGCCGAGGTCAAAGCCTGCAAGCGAGGCATCCACCATATCCTCGGCGGACATGACGATCTCGGTCGGCACATGTTCCAGGGGCGTCCCGGCGATGCCCCAGAAATCGGTCGCCGTGGCACCCGGAAGAACGGCCTGGACGCGGATATTGTTGTCGGCAAGCTCCTTCTGGAGCGACAGGGTGAAGGCCAGCACGAAGGCTTTGCTCCCGCCATACACACCATTCAGCAGCTCCGGTGCGATACCGACAATCGAGGCGATGTTGATGATCGCGCCGGTGCCACGCTTCACGAAGCCGGGCACCGCAGCATAGGTCAACCGCGTCAGCGCATTGACGTTCAGCGTGATTAGCTCTTCCATCTTGTCGATATCGGACGCCAACAGCGGGGCGGTCGCACCGACGCCGGCATTGTTGACCAGCGTGGTTATGCTGGCATCGGTATGTAGCACTTGCTCTACGCGACCGAGATCGTCCTTGTTGCCGAGGTCCGCTCCGATCACTTCGACAGCGCGACCTGTCTCGTCGGTGAGCCGCTTGGCGAGCGCATTGAGACGCGCCTTGTTGCGGGCCACGAGGATCAGGTCATAGCCCCGGCGCGCCAGCCGATCGGCGTAAATCGCGCCGATACCAGAAGAAGCGCCGGTAATCAGTGCGGTATCCTTCGAATTCCCAGTCATGACAATCTCCATCAGGTTGAATTTCCAGCCCTGATGTTAAGACGAAGCCTGCCCGTCTCAAATGTCGTATATCCGTCAATTTAGGACGCGCGTCCAGCGCCCGGCTCGAATACGAGGAGCGTTCAGCGCGCCGGCACGAAGGATGGCGGTCGGCTCGCTTGAACTCTTTCAGCGCAAGCGCGACACAGCAGACGACATCCTGTCGTCTGACTGCTTCACGGGGCCGTCTTCGACGATCTCGACCAGCGTTATGATCCGATTGGCCGGCGGACAGGCTTGGCACGTGGGCGCCGGCGCGGCCCCGGTGGCGCGCGCCGGACCGCAACTAGGCCTGCAGAAACGTCAGCAGCGTCATGGTAGCACAGCCGGACGAAGCCGGGTTCTGGCCGATAACCAGCCGATCGTCCATGACGGTAAAATCGGCCCATTCGCCAGCTTTTTCATAATGGCCGCCCAGACGTTTCAGTTCGTCCTCGACGAGGAAGGGCCTCGTGACCAACAAATCCTCGCTTCGGTCCACTCAAGTACAGGCTGTCCTATCCTCGGGTGTAGCCTTCCCTCTCCCTTGATCCGATCGACCGCCAACATCCGTCAACATAGACTCCGCCACGTGACACGTCTCAATCACGCAAAACAGGAGCGCATCATGTCGCAGGCAGAGCTGGTCGCCTGGTATGACCTGCACCGCTCGAAGGCGACGCCGAAAAACGACTGGAGCTGTTGGCCATGGCCTCGGATGAGGCCACCCCGCGCGCCTGCGCGCTGCTGTGTCCTGCGGGTAGCGACGCTCATTGGTACCTTCTTGCGCGACGGCGTCGGCTTCTGGCTGGTGACGGGTTTGTGCGCAACCCCTATGGCTGCGGCTCGCATCCGTTGGCCGCTTTGCGCCGCCACAAGCGGTCGTCCTATGCCTCGCAAGATTTATGGGGCCGGCACGGGTGATTTCCGACGCGTAGAGTGTAATCTGGCAAACCGTCGAGCACGTGGAGAGAGCGCCAATGCCCCGTTTTCTTGCCGTTTACACCATGAAGCCCGAAGACCTCGCCTCCTTTGGGAGGCTGCCCAAAGCCGAGCAGGACGCGATCGACGCCGTCGGCATAGAACAGTGGGCCGCGTGGGAGAACAGAAACGCAGCATCCATCCTTGATCGTGGTGGCATGGTCGGCAAGACGACGCGTATAACGAAGGACGGTGTCGCCAACGCCGTGAACCCCTTCTGCGGTTACCTTGTCGTCGAAGCGGAAACCATCGACGCTGCGGCACGGCTGTTCAAAGACCACCCGCACATCACCGTGTTTCCAGGTGACGGCGTAGATATCATGCCCTTTTTAACATGAACTCCTCCGGGTCAGCATCAGCCGTCGGCGGTTCCCCCATCTGAGGCGGCGGAGGCCGCGAACGGCAGCTTATGGCAAGAAGCAATCGTTGGTGGCATTAGCTACATAATTCCTCAAACTCCGATGGTAGGACTCTGATGGATTGCCTCCGGCTGGCCAACGCCACGATCAGGATCTGGCCAGCCGACATGATCTGTTGGCCGAAGGCATCGCAGCTTCGATCGAAATCGTCCGCTTTTAGCGCATTCCCTCGCCCGTCGACGGCCGATGCGCAGGGCCGCAATTAAACGCGGTCAACGTCTCAAGACATTTGCCACAAGATCCCAGGAATGCGGAAGAAATTGATCTTCAAGTTCATATGCATAGGCAGCATTGGTGGCCTTCGCTACCGAACTGCGTACGGTTCGTATCGGCTAGTTGGATTGCTAGGGCAAACTGGCGGAAGGTCTAGGACCACCTACCCCTTCGTCGAGAGCAAACATCGTGAGAACAGCGCCCTGGGGCGATCGCCCGTTGGCGTGATCTGATTACGCATTGCAGCGCAATACCGTCCCGATCTCTTGCGGCCTTTCCCAGGCGATCTCTTTTTTTGTGCCGCGGTCGCCAGAACCACCAAGGAGACCAAAATGAAGTCCATCCTACGCACCATGCTCGTTTCGGCCATTATCGGCTTCGGGATCTTGCCAGTCGCGGCTGAAGACGGCGCAAAGGTCACGCCATTGATGTCCAAGGATTTGCAAGACTATCCGGGAAAAGAGGGACTGATGCTGTCCGTAGAGTATCAGCCAGGCGGCTCCTCACCCGTCCACCGACACGAAGCCCACGCATTCGTGTACGTGCTGGAGGGCTCGATCGTCATGCAGGTTAAGGGCGGCGAAGAAGTCACCGTTGCTCCTGGAGAAACCTACTACGAGGGGTCCTCCGATATTCACCTGGTCAGCCGGAACGCGAGCAAGACGAGCCCGGCCAAGTTCATCGTAGTCCTGCTCAAGAAGAAGGACACGCCCGCTGTTATTCCAGTGGAGTGATCGCGGCGAATATCGCGAAGCGGATCACCCCCATGGGACGACGGCCTGCTTCCCAAGTTCGTCACGTGCGAGCTCGCAACTGCACATTCGATGCATCTCACAGTCGATACTGATCAACGAGAAGGAAAGAGACCATGCAACCTCGTCAAAACGACTACTTCAAACTTGCGGAACCAGGCGTCAAACACCTCTTCGCGCTTGAGGGCGCTCTCAAAAACGGTCCGCTGGAGCCGAAACTGCTACACCTTGTCAAGTTGCGCGCATCACAAATCAATTCGTGTGTGTTCTGCATTCATCTGCACACCACAGAAGCCCTCAAAGACGGGGAAGAGCCCATGCGCCTCTATTTGCTGACGGGGTGGCGTGAGGCAACGCTTTACTCCCCGCGCGAGCGTGCTGCTCTCGCCTGGACGGAAGCGCTGACCAACCTCGCGCAGACTGGCGCTCCCGACGATGATTGGGCGCTGATTGAGGCTGCATTTACGGCAGAAGAGCGGTCCTGGTTGTCTCTTGCCATCGGTGCGATCAATCTTTGGAATCGGCTTCAGGTAGGGTTCAGGGCTACTCATCCCGCTTAACGGCTCAACGTGCGCCACTGACACGGCGTCTTTGTGGCGTGGCGGTCCGAGCCGCCGCGCCTTTCTTGTCGGTTCGAGCACGGAACGCATCATGAACCCCACGAGCCTCGAACCAACACTCGAAGAAATGCTGTATCGCATCAAGCAGCCGCGGGCATGGCAGCGCCTGTCGAAAACGAGAACCAGCCGGCGCATGAACTGCGCGCCATAGAGAGCGATCCGACCGAGGCACCCGCTGATCCTGGCGCCAGCCGGTCCGCCGCCGCCAGCTCCACATCACTCCCGATCTTGACCCGGATCCGCTGGTCCTCGGTGACGGCGGCATTCCGTTCCGCCAGCCCACGCTGCAGCGAGACGGCGCATCCCACGGCGTCCACCACGCTGCCAAATTTGGCGCGCATCCCGTCGCCCATAAGCTTGAAAATCTGGCCGTGATGGCGGGCAATCTCCGGCTCAAACAGTTCCTTGCGTCCCGCACGAAGGCGCTCGAAACGACCGCCCTCAACAGCGCTTCTGGGGAACCCGCGTTTCATCCAACACTTCTACTGAACGCCCCAGGCAGTCCTTCGGTGCGATGTCCCATGTGAGCCCGATTGTTCGTGTGCCTCCCGCAAGTCGCTTGCAATGTGAGGGCCGTCGTCGAGGACAGCCCCACTCCCCACCTCAGGCGACGGACCATCCACCGTCCACCAGCAGGTTCGCGCCGGTGATTAGGCTCGCAGCTGGTGACGCAAGGAAGACCACGGCACCCACTACATCGTCGGTTTCACCGATCCGGCCGAGTGGAATGTGACCGAGCGTCGCTTGGCGATTGTCGGGATCGGATAGAAAAGGTGCGGTGCCATCGGTGTGGATGAAGGTCGGCGATACGGTATTTACCGTTACGTTGTAGCGCGCCCACTCGGCTGCAAGGCAGCGCGTCAGGTGATTAATCGCCGCCTTGCTCATGCAATAGATCGCCTCGCCGCGCAGTGCCACTGTACCGGCCTGCGAGCTGATGTTGATGATCCGGCCCTCTTTACGCTCGATCATGTGCCGACCTATTGCCTGCGTCATCAGAAAGGTGCCCTTGATGTTGACATCGAGTATCTGGTCAAGGTCCTTTTCCTCAACGAGTTCCGCGAGATTGCCCGGAGCCACTCCGACATTGTTGATGAGGACGTCGATCCGACCGAACGTTGTAAGGGCCGCATCCACTGCTTGTGCGATATGCGCCTTATTGGGAATGTCTAGCTCAACCGGGAGGACTTTGCCTCCGGCGCTCTCGAGTTCGCCAACCAGGCCAGCCGACGCCGCGATGTCGCGGACGCCCAGCACGATATCGGACCCTGCTGCGGCACAGGCAATTGCGCAAGCACGACCGATGCCACGGCTCGCTCCCGTCACGAACGTCACTTTGCCGTCAAGGCTGAAATCCGGCGCGTTCTTCTGCATTATGATACCTCCCTTGATAAAGCTCATTCATGGCAGCGTCGAAATGCGGATGCCAGACTTTCAACGCATGTTGCGGAGCATCCCTTGACCACGTCCGCAAGGGCCGACCATAGAAACTCTGCTCTTGAAGGGTTTCGAACCGCTGACCTTCGCTTCAGCGCGCTGCTTTGATTGGGTTCTCATCCGTAGCCAAGAAGTTTACAACAGAACCTGCTGGCGCTTGGGTTTGTCACACGATACTCTGGAACCGACGCGTCACTCGGGCTGGCCTTTGCCAAGACCGGGGTCCTTTATTCGTTCTTCGGGGGCGCTCGTCAGCTCGCTCGGTGTCGCGCTGACGGGCTCCGACGCCTCGCCCAACGGCGTCCGCCAATAGCTCGGATGGGCAAAATGATCGACGCCCAGAGCACCGTGGTCGCGCCCACCGCCACCAAGATGTACGGACAGGAAGGGGACGACCCTCCGCTTCGTCTTCTTCCATAGCCTTGCACTTACTTACCTCGTTGGCGTGCTCGTGTTCAGCCAAGCAACAAGCTCTCCCGCATCGTGGAATCCGCATGCAGTCGCAGCGTGAAGATTCTACTTGCAGTGATTGCAATGGTTGCTTGCGCGAGCAACCATAACGACACCCCCGGCTCGAACTTTCCCACAAGGCAACGAACATCCTTGAAAATGGCACTGTCTGACAGGGTTTGGGATCGTCGTCGCAACGTGCGTAGGTTTGAAACGCATCTGGGCGATGATAGGCATGCTCGGATGGTTGCAGAGGCAGACGCCGGCCGCGCAGCCGGAAGAGGCCTCAGACGTTTCAAACGCAAACGCACGTCCAACGGGAAGCCGTGTCGAGCGGCTTGTCTCGTTTCTGCAATGGGTTTACTTTGTCGCCGCAATAGACGCGGATGCGCGCCAGTCACTTAGAGTTGGGACCGAAATGCTCGTCAAAGATGTCATGACATCGACGATCGTAAGCGTGTCGCCTGACAACAGTGTCAGACAGGCTGCCATGACCATGTTGAGCCATCATATAAGCGGCATTCCGGTCATTGACGGGGATGGGCATCTCCTCGGCATCATCAGCGAAGGTGACCTGATACGCAGAACGGAACTGGGTGGAGCAATGTTTGCCTCCGCTGAGGATTTGGCAGCGCCCGCCGAAGACAGAGCCAATGCGTATGTGAGGCGCAGCTCCTGGAGAGTTGCGGAGGCAATGACGCCTGCTCCAGTGACAATCGACGAAGATGCGTCACTTCTGCAGGCCGCAAGGCTGATGCAAAAGCACGGCGTCAAGCGCATACCCGTCATCAGACATGGCGAACTTGTCGGAATTGTCAGCCGAGCCGATTTGCTGCAGGCGATCGTCACAGCCAAACTGGATGGGACACCTTCAGGCGATGAAGCCATTCAGCGCAGTGTCATGGTTCGGCTCCGGGAAAACACTGGCCTCGAAGCGTTCGACATCAAGATCGCAGTAACCAACGGGATCGTGCATCTGTCTGGCGCCGTTGCGATACCCGAATGCAGGCGCGCTGCCCGTATCGTTGCCGAGAGCGTTCAGGGCGTCCAGGGGGTCGTCGATCATTTCACCTAAACCGACAAGGTGAGGTTTCTGAGATCGTCGATCCGCACCGACTTTTGACGACAGCGCCGTCGTCGTTGCGTATGCGTCAGGCGAAATGCATTTGGCGTTTTCGCCGGACCGAGGCACTGCCTGTTTCCAATCGGGCTTGAAGCAGGCTCTGTCTGCATAAAAACGACTTCGCGACAATAAATCCGACTTCATAGGGAGACTTCGATGGCTTCGCATGAGACGGAAATGACCGGAAAAAATCAACCAACGAACCCACCTCTTTCAACGGAAGATCTTCGACTAATCGACGCTTACTGGCGGGCATCCAATTACCTGTCGGTAGGCCAGATATACTTGCTCGACAATCCGCTCCTGCGAGAACCGCTAAAACGCGAGCACATCAAACCACGCCTGCTCGGGCACTGGGGAACTTCTCCCGGCCTGAACATGCTCTACGTCCACCTGAACCGGGTGATCAAACGCGATAATCTCGACATGATCTACGTGATCGGCCCTGGCCACGGGGGGCCGTCCCTGGTCGCGCACGCCTATCTGGAAGGGACCTACAGCGAATTCTATCCGAATATCAGCCAGGACAGGGAGGGTATGCAACGGCTCTTCAAGCAGTTCAGCTTTCCCGGTGGCATTCCAAGTCACGTCGCACCTGAAACTCCGGGCAGTATCCACGAGGGCGGCGAACTGGGGTACGCTCTTAGCCATGCTTACGGGGCGGCATTCGACAATCCGGAGCTGATCGTTGCCTGTGTCGTGGGCGACGGCGAGGCGGAGACCGGCCCGTTGGCGACGGGGTGGCAGAGCAACAAATTTCTCAACCCGGCGCGCGATGGCTGCGTCCTGCCGATCCTTCACCTCAACGGGTACAAGATCGCCAACCCATGCTTTCTAGCTCGCATTCCCGAGGATGAACTGCGAAAATTCTTCGAAGGAATGGGCTATGAACCCTATTTCGTTGAGGGCCATAGCCCGGAGAACGTCCACCAACAACTGGCCGGCACGCTCGACACCATCGTGGCCAGGATCAAGCACATCTGGGCTGATGCGCGCACCAACGGCAATCTAAAGCGCCCGGCCTGGCCAATGATCGTCTTTCGCACGCCGAAGGGATGGACGTGTCCGAAAGAAATCGATGGCAAGAAATGCGAGGATTACTGGCGGGCACACCAAGTGCCGATGGGCGAGATGGATAAGCCAGAACATATCCGCATTCTCGAACAGTGGATGAAGAACTACCATCCTGAGGATCTGTTCGATGAAACGGGCAGGTTACTGCCCGAAATCGCTGCGTTGGCTCCGGCGGGCAACCGTCGAATGAGTGACAATCCGCATGCCAATGGCGGCCTGCGGCTTCGCAGCCTGAAGCTGCCTGCCTTCAGGGATTATGCCGTGGATGTTCCAAGCCCCGGTGCGACGACCGTTGAATCAGCGCGGGTGATGGGCAAATTCCTCCGCGACGTCATGAAGGCCAACATGGACAGCCAGAACTTCCGCCTGTTCAGCCCGGACGAAAACAATTCGAACCGATGGCAGGACGTGCTTGAGGTGACCGATCGCTGCTACATGGCCGAGATTTATGAGGACGACGATCATTTGTCGCCAGACGGTCGCGTCATGGAGGTCCTGAGCGAACATCAGTGCCAAGGGTGGCTGGAAGGCTACCTTCTCACCGGCCGCCATGGCTTCTTCTCCTGCTATGAAGCCTTCATCCATATAATAGACTCGATGTTCAACCAGCATGCCAAGTGGCTTAAAATCTGCAACGAGATCCCTTGGCGCAGGCCAATCGCTTCATTGAACTACTTTTTGAGTTCTCATGTCTGGCGACAGGACCACAACGGCTTCAGCCATCAGGATCCGGGTTTCATCGACCACGTCGTGAACAAGAAGGCCGACGTGATCCGGGTCTACCTTCCGCCGGACGCCAACACGCTTCTGTCGGTGACAGATCACTGCCTGCGAAGCCGCAACTACGTCAACGTCGTGATTGCTGGAAAGCAGCCTTCACCGCAATGGCTTACGATGCCCGAGGCGGTCAGGCATTGCAGCATGGGCGTGAGCATCTGGGACTGGGCCAGCAATGACAGGGGAAGCGAGCCCGATGTCGTAATGGCCTGCTGCGGTGACGTTCCTACCCTCGAGACGCTGGCGGCAGTCCAATTGATGCGCGAGCACCTGCCCGAGTTGAAGATACGTGTCGTCAACGTCGTGAACTTGATGAAGCTTCAGCCTCCCGAAGAACACCCGCACGGCTTGTCAGACGGGGACTTCGACGCGCTCTTTACCAGAGACAAGCCGATCATCTTCGCCTTCCACGGCTATCCATGGCTGATCCACCGGCTCACCTACAGGAGGGCCAACCATGGAAACCTGCATGTGCGCGGATACAAGGAGGAAGGAACGACGACAACCCCGTTCGATATGGTTGTCCTCAACGAGCTCGATCGCTTTCACCTCGTCGGCGATGTCATCGACAGACTTCCTCAGTTGGGTGCACGCGCCGCGTACTTTAAACAGGCCATTCAGGCGAAGCTCATTGAGCACCGTGAGTACATTCAGGAGCATGGCGACGACATGCCCTCGATCGTCGGATGGAAATGGGGCACGCAGCCACAACCTGACGTGACCGGGAAAACCTCGACTGAGGGAGACAATCTATGATGGGCCGGCGAAATGACCGGAAGTTCCGGCAGAGTTTTGCCGCACCACGATAGAACACTGCAATACCCGACGCATCTTGAAACGAGAATAGCGGCATGGGTTCGATCACTGGAAAGAGTTCATCGGCAGCTATCGGCACTCCGATCGATGGCCGTGCCGTGGCGTTGCTTTCCAACGGCGCGTACAGCGTCCTGCTGACATCCGCGGGTGCGGGTTATGGATCCTGGCGGGACATTGACGTCACTCGTTGGAGAGAGGACGGGACGCGCGATTGTTGGGGACAGTTCTGTTATGTTCGCGATCTCACGGACAAGAGCTACTTCTCCGCAGGCAAACAACCGGCTTTTCGCCTGGAGAATACCTACGAACACTCTTTTCGAGGCGATCGCGCTGAGTTCCGATGCTGCGCCGGAGACATCGTCGTTGCGTGGTCAGTCTGCGTGGCGCCCGACAGCAACGCGGAGGTGAGACTGTTCGATGTTACTAATCAGGGTACCAAGCCCAGAGACCTGGAACTGACCAGCTACGCGGAAATCTGCCTGAACAATCGTCGCGCGGATTCGGCCCACCCCGCATTTGCCAAGCTCTTCATTGAGACCCGGTTCGATGCCAAAACCGGCGCATTATTTGCGCGCCGTCGCCCGCGTAGTCCCGAAGACGCGCCGCTCTGGGCAGTCCACGTTTCCGCCCTGAGTACGACAGCACTCGGCCCTCTTGAATTCGAGACAGATCGGCGAAGATTTTTGGGGAGAGGCCGCACGACGGCAAACCCGTTGGCTTTGTCTGACGAGGCAGCGCAACTCTCAGGAACGACGGGACCCGTGCTGGATCCGATCTTCTGTTTGAGACGGCGTGTCCGTGTCCCACCGGGCAGCACCGTACGCGTCGCATTCACAACCGGTGCTGCCGATAGCGCCGCTACGGCGATGGCAATCGCCGAGCGATACTCGAGTATCAGCGAAGCCGAAAACGCATTTTTGCAAGTCGGGGTGGCCCTCGATCAAACGTCTGTTGATCCGGACGTGACCGAAGGTGAGATAGATGTCGCTTACAGTCTGATAAACAACATCGTGTTTGCCAACCCGTCTGCCCGTCCGTCGGGCGCCGTTCTGGCGAAGCCGATGAGCAGAACCGCACTGACGTCCAGGGGAATTCATAGCGATCCGCCGATCGTCGTCGTAACGCTTGAGGAAAACAGCGATGGCGCGTTGTTGGACGAAGTGCTGCGCGCGCACAGATTCATTTCGCGTCGAGGGCTCCGGTTCAATCTTGTTCTTGTCGATGGTCGTGATGCGCAAGCGTGTCTAGAACTGGCGGCGGCTCTCGCCGGACCACAGGCAGAGTTCCTTGGAAAGCCAGGTGGAATACATCTCGTGCCTGCGGCCACACTTTCAGAAATGGAAACAACCACCCTCGCCGCCGCGGCACGTGTCAGTCTTTCGAGCGGCAATGGCTCTCTGGGCGACCAACTCAAGAGCGGTCGGCGAATAGCGATATCGCACGAAGCATCACCCATAATCCGCCGCGCATCGATCCAGCGGTTCACCGAGGCGGACACGAACCTGCAGCATTGGAATGGTTTCGGTGGCTTCAGCGCTGACGGACGCGAATACGTCATCCACGTGAATGGCGCGAAAAAACAGACGCCGATGCCGTGGTGCAATGTGATCGCCAACCCGGAATTCGGCTGCCTGACCAGCGAGAGCGGCCTTGGCTACACCTGGGCAGGAAACAGCCAGCTAAATCGCCTGACGCCGTGGTCAAACGATCCGATTTCAGACCCGCCGGGCGAAGTCATCTATTTGCGTGACGAGGACAGCGCTGAGTATTGGACGCCGACGCCATTGCCATTGGGTGCCGGGGAAACCGCTACGGTCCGGCATGGACCAGGGTACAGCTGCTATGAGAGCGACATTGGGTCCCTGCATCAGGAATTGACGGTGCATGTCTCCTCCAAGGATCCCGTCAAGATCATTCGGCTTGAACTTCGAAACGGCGGCGATCGACCACGCCGACTGAGGGCGACATACTACGTGGAATGGGTGCTTGGCTCGCTGCGTGAAGACGCAATCACGCACGTCCTGTGCGAACACGATCCTCGTTCCGGGGCAATTATCGCGAGAAATGCGTGGGAGGGGTGGTTTTCCGACAAACTTGCATTTGCAGGTGCGAACAGACCAGTGCGTTCGGCTACCTGCAGTCGCTCGCAGTTCCTTGGCGCGCTCGGCTCGATAACCCGACCAGCATGGCTGGCGGACCAAACTCAGGAAGACGATCTCCATTCGCCCTGTGATCCGTGCGCCGCATTGACGGTGGAAGTCTTGATCGCGCCGAATGAAAGTTCGCAGGTCGTCTTTGTTCTTGGACAGGGCGACAGTCTCGATCAGGTTCGAGCTCTCATGGGGGATTATTGTCGACCGAGACGGGCGCAAGATGATCTGGATATCGCATCGCGTAAGTGGGCCGACATTCTTGAAACGATAGCAGTCAGGACGCCTGATAACCGTTTCGATCTAATGATGAACCACTGGCTGCTGTATCAGGTCCTTTCCTGTCGTGTTTGGGCACGCTCGGCATTCTATCAGTCCGGAGGCGCCTACGGCTTTCGTGATCAACTCCAAGACGTGATGGCTCTGGTATACGCTGCTCCGAGCGAAACACGTTTGCAGATTTTGCGTGCGTCCTCTCGTCAGTTCTGGGAGGGAGACGTCCAGCATTGGTGGCATCCTCCATCGGGTGTGGGCGTGCGCACCCGGATGACCGACGATCTCTACTTCCTCCCACTCGTGGCTCATCACTACGTTTCGACGACGGGCGATGCCAGTGTGCTGGACGAGGTGGTACCGTACATCACATCGCCGGTGCTCAACGATGATGAACACGAAGCATACGGCGAGCCCGGCGTCAGCGAGAAGGTGGGCACCGTCTATGATCATTGTCTTCGCGCATTACACCATGGGTTCCGTCTCGGTCGCCACGGGTTACCGCTCATGGGGACAGGCGACTGGAACGACGGAATGAATCGGGTCGGCTCTGACGGCAAGGGTGAGAGTGTCTGGAACGGATGGTTCTTCCTGACGGTGCTGAACGCCTTCTCCGAAATTGCAGATGAACGCGATGACGACGTAAACGCGTCATGGTGCAGGGAAAGCGCCGAACAGTTGCGAATGGCCCTGGAGGCCAATGCATGGGACGGAGGATGGTATCGACGCGCCTATTTCGATGACGGTACTCCACTTGGCTCCTCCCGGAACGACGAGTGTCAGATCGATGCCATTCCGCAGGCATGGGCGGTCATCTCAGGCGTTGCCAACGAAGAGCGCGCTTCAAAGGCAATGTCGGCGGTCTGGGATCGGCTCGTTCGCGCAGACGACAAGCTCATCCAATTGTTTGATCCGCCATTCGACAAGGGAAAGCTGCAGCCAGGTTATATAAAAGGTTACGTCCCCGGAATACGGGAAAATGGAGGCCAGTATACGCATGCCGCAGCATGGGTGGTGCTCGCGACCGCATTGCGCGGCGACGGCGACCGCGCCTTTTGGCTTTGGAACTTGATCAACCCGATTACTCATGGCCTGTCGGAAGAAGACGTCCAACGCTACATGGTCGAACCCTATGTCGTCAGCGCAGATGTCTACGGCGCAGCCCCGCATACCGGACGCGGTGGCTGGACCTGGTACACAGGATCCGCCGCTTGGCTCTATCGTGTCGGGCTCGAAGCTCTTTTGGGCATTCGACGCGAGGGGCAGCATCTGTCGATCGATCCGTGCATCCCCAAGAGCTGGCCCGGTTACGAACTTGATTTCAGGCTCGGATCGGCCACGTATCACCTCAAGGTGGATAACGCAGCGGGCACAGGCCGAGGTGTACGCGCGCTGGTGATGGACGGCAGGCAGTTCACTGGCGGAAAGGTGCCGTTTGTCGACGACGGTCGTGTCCACGACGTCCAAGTCGCACTTGGATAACGAGATGTCCGAGCTGCTGTCGACCGATCCGGAACTTCACCGAATGCCGAGCGAGCAGGATCTCGGTCGGCTGCAGTTTACGACGCTCCTTTACTACCTGCATTGCACTAACCCGGACAACGGGTTGGTGCGAGACAAGACATCGCCCGACGCCCCAGCAAGCATAGCTGCGGTTGGCATGGCGCTCGCGACAATTCCAGTCGTGGTGGAACGCGGGATCATCATCCGCCAGTTCGCTGCAAAGATCGCCCGACGTCGGTTAGAATTCCTGTTGTCGTGCCCGCAGGGCCAGGAGCCGGACGCCTCGGGTTACAAGGGTTTCTTCTACCACTTTCTCGACATCGAGAGCGGCCGTCGGGTGTGGCAATGTGAACTCTCCACGATCGACTCGGCGTTTCTTTTCGCCGGGGCACTCACTGTGGGAGCCTACTTTGACGGCGCCGACGCAGACGAGGTTGAAGTTCGCCGCCTGGCTAAAGCGCTTTACGAGCGAGCCGACTGGGGTTGGGCTTGCGATCACGGGCTCACGCTCACGCACGGTTGGAGGCCAGAGAGCGGTTTTATCCCTTATCGTTGGCGCGGATACGACGAGGGCCTCCTGCTCTACATCCTCGGACTTGGCTCGCCCACATACCCGTTACCTTCGGAATCTTATGCCGCCTACACCGAGAGTTATGAATGGCGAAACATCTACGGCCGAGAGCTACTCTATTCAGGCCCACTTTTCACTCATCAGCTGTCACACATGTGGATCGATTTTCGGGGCATTCGCGACGATTTCATGCGGGATCATAACAGCGACTACTTTCTAAACAGCCGCAGCGCCACCTTTGTCCATCAGGAATACGCGATGCGCAACCCGAAGAACTATGCAGGCTACGGAGAGCATTGTTGGGGTTTTACGGCGAGCGACGGTCCAGGTTGGGTGACAAAAAGTGTGAATGGGATTGAGCGTGAATTTTACGACTACATAGCGCGCGGCGCCCCCTTTGGGCCGGACGACGGGACGGTATGTCCCTGGGTAGTGGTGGCTTCGCTACCATTTGCACCCGAGATCGTCGTTCCTACCGTGAGACATTTCGCGCAAATGGAACTAGGGATGACCCGTCTCTATGGATTTAAACCGTCCTTCAATTCGTCGTTTCCTATCGAGGGAAAGCCGACCGAGCCGTGGGTCAGTCCATTTCACTTCGGCATCGATCAGGGTCCTGTCGTGCTCATGATCGAAAATTTCAGGACCGGCCTGATCTGGAATATCATGCGACAGTGTCAACCCATTGTCAGGGGTCTGCGTAAAGCAGGTTTCTCGGGAGGATGGTTATAGAATGTTGGCGCCCCGTTGCTTTCGGCGAGGCATTTCTGACAGCCGAGCGCAAGTGTGGCCCGCCCTTCGCCCCGCTGTCGGCGCGTTGAAACTTGCAGCTCGCCTCGACGTGGCTGGCATTCGCCGCCGAGTGCAGCATATCGCGTCCGCTATGCGCCGCTGCGACTACTGTACACCGCGAAACACGCTGGCTGATCCGGATGGTGCTGCCGCTGGATCTGCTCGGCGAAGACAGCGCCCAAACCCATGACGACAGCCCTATTGCCTCGGTGAAAAAAAGCGGGCTGACGGCACATCGCAAGACGACGGCGCCACGTTGCTCAAGCGATGCCGTGTCAGGCGGTCATCGAAGGTGGGTTGAAGATCCACGGGAAAAATGGGTCCGCAAGGCTTGTGCAACGACATCGAGGTCGAGTGCGTGAAGGCAGAGAATGCATGACCATCGATCATCCGGGTTGGCGCCGGCTAAGCGCTCTTAACGTTGTGAACAACTACGTCGGACGAAACTTCATGACTGCCATCGCCGAACGCCAGATGGCCGAGTTCATACGGCAGGCGATTTTTTATATCGCTGTTTGGACTCATTCACGTTCGCGAAAACGCTGAGTCCATCATGCTAACGCGTGGTGAGAAGCGACAGAAAGTAAGGGTGCTGCATAGGCTTGACGATCTGATCGCAAACATACGCCGCATTACTGCCGTCAACCGCAACCTGGGATTCTTTACCGGCGGCTACAACTGGATGATTCAAATCGTGCCGGACTTAATCATCGCGCCGGCATTCATAAGAGGAGACATTGAGTTCGGTGTCGTCACCCAGTCCGGGGCAGCGTTCGCTATACTTGTTGGCGCGTTCTCGTTGATTGTCCGACAGTTTAATTCGATCTCGAATTTTGCGGCCGTGGTCTCTCGTCTGAGCTCTCTGCATGAGGAGATCTCAAGGTCCCATGAAATAGAATCGGGAATCGAGTTCTTTGAACGGGACGGGCCTCTGATGTGCGAAGGGATGACTTTAGCCTCAACGACGGACGCAGAGTCCCCTCTTCTGAGGGACTTGTTGGTATCGATTCCGGTCGGGATCCGGGTATTGATAACTGGCTCCAGCCACGAACCAGGTGCGGCGTTGTTCAGGGCGATGGCTCAGATTCCGACCCCGGGTACCGGGCGCATCGTTCGCCCCGCTGGCACCCTCTTTCTATCGCAACGGCCATACCTGCCATCCGGTCCCCTTCGTGACGTATTGATCACCCCTGAAAAAGAAGGCGAAATCTCGGATCACCTCTTGCTCAGCACGTTGCATGACCTTGGGCTCGAACGGGTCGCGAACCAAGTGGGCGGGCTAGATGCCGAGCGCGATTGGGAAAAGGAACTGTCCCTGAGAGAACAGCAGCTTTTAGGCCTTGCGAATATTCTTCTCTCAGCGCCGCGCTTCGTCATCCTGGATCAAGCTGAGATGACATTGGGGCCTGCTTTGCTCGAAAAGATAATGCATCTGCTGTCCGAGCGTTCGATCACCTGCATCCACTTCGGAAGAGCCGAAGGTGATCGTGCTGTCAAGCGAAGTGAAGATTTGACCGGGGGGGTCAATTTCTCATTTCGCCTGACACGTGCATCATATCAAGCCGTCCTCGAGTACGGTGTCGATGGTCAGTGGACATGGTCAATTGGTGAACACGCTTCCTAGACGAACCACAGTGCCGCGCGAGCACACTGTCCCCACCAGCGCACGAACAGCACAGTACGCGCGGCATCAGACGCAGCAAGTCGCCGCGAACCGATGCATAATTGCGCCCGATTCGCTTGCTTCGGGGCACTTTGCGATCGTGGACCCTGTCGGTCGTGCGATCCTCTTACCTCTCTTCGCTTGTCTCGCCACCAACGACAGGGCAATCTGCGCCAGCATCCTAGGGACGAGATCGATCGGATCATTCCCCTCACCTCCCCGCCCTGACCAGCGACCTTGCGATATCAATTATGTGGTCTCTCGCTGCTGTCGGATCATCCTTGGACCATGCGACACCGAGCCCGATCCTGAAGTCGACGCCCTCGTAGGCGATGCGATCGTAGGCATGTTGTGCTTGCGATGCCGGCGCGGCGGAATGACCGGTTCGCGGCCTTGATCAAGGATGAGGTCATGCAGGCTGTCTGCATCATAAGCGCAATCGGCAAGCACCTGTTTGGCCGGCAATCCACCCATCAGGTCGCAGGCGCAGCCATGTCGTTCTGTTGTCCGGGGCCAAGGCGGAAGCGAACGGGTAGCCCGGGCGCATCGGCTACAGCGTGGATCTTGCCGCCAAAGCCGCCTCGGGAGCGACCGAGGGCATGGGCTTCAATGTTGCCATCAGGCTAGCGGCGACGGGGGCGTCGCCCCGCCGACCCGGGGTTACTTCAAGCGCGATGGACGGCGGCAACCATCGACAACAGCATGGATTTTTGTCGATCTGCCCCCTCGCGAGCGACCGATCGCCTGCGCATCTGCCCCCTTTTCCTCCGGCTGCCGATCGATGCGCTGAAGAATATTCAATGGTTTGATTAGGTTTTGACGCTAGGGCTGCTTGCGGGCCGCTTTCGAGGCGCTCAACTCGTCGCGCCGTTACGAGACAAACAAAAAGCCCGCGGACCTTTCGGTCTTGCGGGCTTTTTTTTTGATTTGGTTGCGGGGGCAGGATTTGAACCTGCGGCCTTCAGGTTATGAGCCTGACG
>NZ_LMDT01000030.1:0-47228 GCF_001425885.1 Ensifer sp. Root1252
CCAGGCGCCGCACGAAGCATCCAGCTTCTCATCCCACCAGAAGCCCTGCCCATTCTACGATAAGACAAACCGTCATAATCTCTGTGGCGCGGTACTAGGCTCTCCGCCCAACTCTACAGGTTCGTCAGAATACTTGGAACGCAACGGCTATCCCGATCACCCAGATGACCTTAACGGGTCACATTCTGTCGTGCGGATGCTATCTGCTAAAACTAGAAAACCGTTCCCGGTGCTTCTAACGCGTGGCGAAGAACAGGTCGAGGTCCACGGCTTCAGCCATCTCACAGTGAACGACTCCCTCGGTGTGACGGCGGCAGGTCGCGCTGGCCTCGGGTTGATCGTAGGCCACGTCCATAGCGCTGCCGATTATGTGACCCGCGGCGCATTGCTGCCAGTCCTGCCACATTGGTCAAATCGCGCCGCGTCTCTTCACGGCGCCTATCCTGTTAACCGCCACCAAACCCAAAGGGTGCGGGCGTTTGTAGAATGGGTGCAGACACTCTTTGTACATCGGCTCAATGTCGACGCCCTTTGAATCTCTTCCAATACTCCCAGAGGACTCGTCCTAGTGGTTTGATCGAGACAAAAGAGTCCGATTTAGGATTCCAATTTTTGCGCGGATATGCGACGATCTGGCATGCGCACAGGTATCACGTTTGAGGTTTCCGCTGACGACCGGGTTCGTCTCAACGCAATCGTTTCGGCGGGCAGTTCGCCGCAAAAGCATGTGTGGCGGGCGAAGATCATCTTGATGACTCAACGCAATCGTTTCGGCGGGCAGTTCGCCGCAAAAGCATGTGTGGCGGGCGAAGATCATCTTGATGAGCGACGCGGGTCTCGGAACCGTCGCGATTATGGAGGCCACGGGCAAGTCGAAGACCTGCGTCTGGCGTTGGCAGGAGCGCTTTATGACGGAAGGCGTAGACGGCCTTTTGCGCGACAAGAGCCGGCCGCCCGGCACTGCGCCGCTTGAGCTTGACCTTGTCGACCGGGTTGTGGCCCTGACGCAGGAGCCGCCCACGCAGGAAGCCACGCACTGGACGGTTCGTGCGATGGCAAAGGCCGTGGGGATTGCAGCATCCTCAGTCGTCAAGATCTGGCACGAGCATGGTCTCGCACCGCATCGGTGGCGCAGCTTCAAACTATCGAACGACAAGGCWTTCGCCGAGAAGCTTCAYGATGTGGTCGGTCTCTACGTCTCGCCGCCGGCCCATGCGATTGTCCTTTCCGTCGATGAGAAAAGTCAGATCCAGGCGCTGGATAGGACGCAGCCGGGNGATGTGGTCGGTCTCTACGTCTCGCCGCCGGCCCATGCGATTGTCCTTTCCGTCGATGAGAAAAGTCAGATCCAGGCGCTGGATAGGACGCAGCCGGGTCTTCCCATGAAGAAGGGTCGTGCCGGCACGATGACCCATGATTACAAGCGCCACGGCACCACGACACTTTTCGCTGCCCTGAATGTTCTCGACGGCTCYGTCATCGGCCGCAACATGCAGCGCCACCGGCATCAGGAGTTCATCCGCTTCCTCAACACGATTGAGGCTCAGTTGCCGAAGGACAAGGCGGTTCACGTCATCCTGGACAACTACGCCACACACAAACAGCCCAAAGTCCGGGCCTGGTTGGCGCGGCACCCACGCTGGACCTTCCACTTCGTTCCGACATCCTGTTCCTGGTTGAACGCCGTCGAGGGGTTCTAGATCGGAAGAGNCTGGACAACTACGCCACACACAAACAGCCCAAAGTCCGGGCCTGGTTGGCGCGGCACCCACGCTGGACCTTCCACTTCGTTCCGACATCCTGTTCCTGGYTGAACGCCGTCGAGGGGTTCTTCGCTAAGCTCACCCGGCGACGACTGAAAAAYGGCGTCTTCCATTCCGTTGTTGATCTTCAGGCAGCCATCAACCGCTTTATCAAAGAGCACAACGAACAGCCCAAGCCRTTCATCTGGAARGCAGACCCTGACGACATCATCGCAGCCGTCAGACGAGGGCACCAAGTGTTGGAATCAATCGACTCTCATGTTCGCCTTTTCAAGTCGCAGGAATAGAAATTCTCCCGCCCGATGTTCTCGGACGTCGTGTTTCGTATGAGCGCGTCCTGGGGAAAGCAGGAGGCACGGTCAATGAACGACGGTTGATCATGCTCTGATGCGCGGGTTGGTTACCGCCGGACCTGATGCGTCGCGGAGCGTCCTCAGTCTAGTTGGCAGCGTCGGAATTAAACCGGCTGATAGTCGAAACGAGGGTTCTCCTGCCGTGACCGTGCCCCCAGCCTTGCCCAGGTGCACATGGCTTTCTGATCGGCTCTTCTCCTCCTCGCTGATCTACACTTTGGCGGTGTTCAACGGGCGCGCGACCTGGCAGGCAATCGCCCAGACGAAGCCCGATAGTTCGCGCGCGATCGCCGTGGTTACGGTCGTGGCCGGCTTTCCGGCCCTGGTGAGCTTGCGGTAGCGGCCGCAGAGCCGCTCCTGCGCTTTCCACGCCGTGTCGCGGATCGTTTTTGGGAGCTGCTCCTGGCGCAGCAATTGTTCGCGGCTCACCCTTGCGGGAAACCGGTAGCTCCAGGCCGCCTCGATCAACATGCGACGTGCAGTTCCGTTCCCCGCTTTTGTAATTCCGCCCTGGCGTCGAGTGCCGCCGCTCGAATGCTCCGATGGTACGAGCCCCAGATAGGCCATCAGCTGACGCGGATTGGCAAGGCGACTGATATCACCCAATTCGGCAATCATCGTTGCTGCGGTCACCAGAGCCATGCCGCGCAGTGATTGCAGTGCATGGACGACCGGGGCCAATGACCAATCGCTCAACATCATCTCGATTTGCTTCGTCAGCCGATCGCGCCGGTCCGTAGCAGCCTCGACCGTCGCGATATGATCCTCAAGCACAATGTGGTGGGCCGCTTGCGCGAAGCGAAGACCGGCCAGCCAGCGGCGGTGCATCTGCGTCCAGGCTGGACGGCCATAATGGCAGCCATGGCGCAGGAGGAATCCGCTGAGCTGCTGGCGCGCCTGTCGCAGGCTGCGCACGGCAGCCAGGCGTGCCCGCACCAGATCGCGCATCGCCTCATGGGCGGGATCGGGGATCCAGACNACTGAGCTGCTGGCGCGCCTGTCGCAGGCTGCGCACGGCAGCCAGGCGTGCCCGCACCAGATCGCGCATCGCCTCATGGGCGGGATCGGGGATCCAGACGGCGCTCAGTTCACCAGCGCGATGAAGCCTTGCCAAATTGTTGGCATCCCGGCGGTCCGTCTTGATGCGATCGCCTGGCTTTCGAGGGATCAAAGACGGGGCCACGACTACGCAGTGATGGCCAGCGGCAGACAGTTGCCGCTGAATGCCGTAGCCGCAAGGTCCGGCTTCGTAGCAAAACTTCAGCGTCCGGCCCGACTGCGAAAGCTTGGCCAGCATGCGGGCCAAGGCCGTTGGTGTGTTGACGATCTGGCCAAACGCGCGCACGTCACCGCGCTTACCGCCTTCAGCAAGCGCGACCGAAATCGTTTCCTTGTGAACATCCAATCCGACATATGTGGTAGTCTCTTCCATGGCCCGTCTCCTATGCATGAGGCTCTGTGCGAGGATAACTCACGCAACCCTCGATACCTGCATATTGTGAGACGGGTCACCCAGTCCCCAGGCGAACATTTAGTCTAGCGGTGCAAGGGAGCGTGCAGCATCGCATCGCTATTAAGGGCATTGCTTATAAACGTGTAAGTTGACCGCTTTGCATACTAGACCCACGGATGTGTTTGTTGCATGACTTCGGTGGGCATCGCCGTGAGGGGGAAAATGAGCGACACCGTTTTGAACCAGGCAACGGGCGCGCAGGAGCAGTCCATTTTTGATAGCAGCCTTTCGGTAGAGGCAAAGATCGAACGGGCCAGAACTGAGTTGCTCGATCTTTCGGCGCGTAATCGGTTGCTGAACGTGCCCCGTTTCTCGAAGAGTGCAAAGACGATCGATATCGTCGATGAGAAAGCCGCAGAAGTATTCCGGATCCTCGTCGGCGAAAGCAAGGCGATGACCTTCCTGGCCGGCGCGAAAGGCCGATCAGCCGCGGATGGCGATCTGGAAGAGGAATTGATCGAACTAGCGCTTCCTGATGACGACGACAGGGACGAAAGTGGGCGCCTCGTGCGTCACGCGGACACGAAACTCCAGACTCGGATGACGCCGAGCGCCCTTCAAAAGCGGCTCCTCGACCTTTATTTTGACGCGCGAACGCTTGAGGAAGAACAGGGTGTCAATATTCTCTTCCTCGGTCTGGGGACCCTGAAATGGATAGACCCCAATAACGCCGAGAACATCCGCTACGCACCCCTGATCCTGGTGCCGGTAGCGCTCGAACGTGGTAGTGCCGCCGAGCGGTTCAAGCTAAGGGCCCGCCAGGACGATTTCGCGTCCAACCTTTCTCTCGAGGCGTTTCTGGATCGGGCGCACAAGATCACGATGCCGAACTTTGACGCCAACGAGGACTTCTCCTTGGAGGATTATGTCTCGAAGGTGTCGCAAGCAGTGTCGGTCAAACCGACATGGTCAGTGCAGCCCGATGACATCGTCCTCGGTTTCTTCTCATTCGCGAAATTCTTGATGTACCGCGATCTCGACCCGACCTTGTGGCCCGCCGGCGGCAGGTTCACGGACCGGCCGCTCATCACGTCGCTCGTTTCGAACGGGTTCTCGCGTACCGAGGAGTTGTTGGGAGAGGATGTCAAGATTGACGACCACATCTCCCCGAAGGACACGACGCATATCGTTGACGCCGATAGCTCGCAGACGATAGCAATTCACGAAGCGCGGCGCGGCAGGGACCTGGTTATCCAGGGGCCGCCCGGAACCGGAAAATCTCAAACAATCGCAAACATAATCGCGGCCGCGGTCGCCGACCAAAAGACAGTCTTGTTCGTGGCCGAAAAGATGGCGGCACTCGAGGTTGTTAAGCGTCGGCTCGATCAGGCTGGGGTCGGTGATGCCTGTTTGGAACTGCACAGCAACAAGTCGAACAAGCGCGCGCTCCTTTCCCAGTTGCAACACACATGGGAACTTGGGGCCCCGAGGGGCGAAAACGGGAGCGCCTTGGATCAAAGACTCACAGAAGCCAGAGACGCGCTGAACGCACATCCAGAGCGGTTGCACCATGTCTACGAGCCGTATGGGCTGTCCCCATATCAGGTAATAGGTCATCTGGCGCGGCTGCGCCAGCAAGGAATGCCGCCTTCGGACATCGAACTCTCCGGCGCGACAGCGTGGACTCCTGGGTTGAAAGAGCGGGCGGTTACCCTTCTGACCGAGCTCGCGGACAGGATTAGAGATATTGGCCAGCCAACCGAGCACCCCTGGCATGGTGTCGGCTTAACGGGAATCACCCCACTCGACCTGGAAAGGTTGATGAAACGCCTCACGGATACGAGAGGTGAGCTTTCTAACCTTACGGGAGCTATGCGCGATATCGCCGGCGAAATGAACCGCCCTCCGGCGGGGACGATGCTTGGTTTCGCATCCGAGACACAGATAGCAAAGCGGCTCGCTACATGCCCAGAAGATGCAAGCAGCCAACTGTTGGCGAGCCCCGCGTGGGACGACCGCCGACCGGAGATAGCAAAGGCGCTTGAGGACGGAACGACGTTCGAGCGCCTATCTCAGCAATTCGGGACCCTCATGAACGAAGAAGCCTGGAGCGCTTCGCCAGGGCCGTTGCTTTCGCAATTCGAACGTCTGCCGAAGGAGTTTCCGAATTCTGGCTTCGAAACAATCACGCAGGCAACGGGGCTTATTCCGCGCTTCCTGAATGCGGCCAGTGTTTTGAGGACCGCACTCGGAGTCAACGCTTCCCCGACATTGGGTTCGATCGAACGGCTCATCGCCATCGGCCAGCGTGTCGCCGAGGCCCCTGACGCCAGCCCCGATGCATTTGTTGCGGCGATTTGGGAACGCGGCCTGGACCAAGCGAGCGATCTCGCTGATGCCGTCGCCACGTTCAGGCAGGTCAACGCGGAATTGAATGGAAAAATCTCCGATCAGGCTTGGGAAATGGATCTGACCGCCGCGCGGACAGCGGTTGCGATGCACGGAAATCGCCCCCTGAAGTTCCTCAGGGGCGACTGGCGTAAGGCAAAGGCGCTCCTTAGGACCGTTATGCCTGAAACGTCTCCAGATGAAACCGTCCGGACGCTTGATCTACTACACAAGGGCAAGCAAGCACGCGCCGTCATCAAAGAGGGAGATTCCCTTGGACGCTCGGCATTTGGAGCCGATTGGCGCGGAGAGCGTACCGAACCCAAGCCGCTAGAGGACCTCGTCCTATGGATGCGGAGTTTGCGCGGCGTCGGTGCCGAGGCGCGCCTGATCGCCAGCAGATTGACCGACAGGCAGGCCGTCGCAGTTCGTTGTGAGCAAGCGCAATCACTGTTGAATGAAACACGTCGTCATCTGGCTCAGTTGTGGACCGACCTCGGAGAAGCGACCACTGCCATTTTTCCAGACGCGGTCGATCCGCAGGAGGTGGGCCTGGTAAATGCGGGTGCCACGCTTCGTGAAATTGCCGAAGCTGACCGCGATTACACCAGCCTGACACGGACAATGCCGGACACTGCCGGCGGTCGTGTGCAAATGCTGCGGCTTCTGGCCTCTCTGCAGAAACTCAAGGCTACTGTCGAGGGAGCTGAAGAGCTTGGGCGTTCCGCATTCGGATCGGATTGGCATGGCCCGAGATCGAATTGGGCGTCCCTGACCGAGATCAGCACATGGATATCCGGTAACCGCGACATCCGCGTTCTCGCATCCGAGGTCGCCAACCGGGCGGACCTCGCGGCACGGGCCACCAAAACGGCCACCGCGAGCGAAGCGTTTGCCGCATCGATGTTAGAGACCCTCGCACATCTGAAAGCGGATCTATCCATTGTCTACGGCGCATTTACGATCGAGCAGACCGACCTTTCCCGGATGGATGCGAAGCTCGCGGAATGGATTGCCGCCGAAGAGCAGCTATCGAAATGGGCTGCCTACAACGGGCGCGCACAGGACGCGATCGGGGCAGGCATCGGTGAGCTCGTCCACCGTCTCCAAGACGGAAGGATTGTCCCCGACGCCGCGATCGTCTCGTTCGAGATGGCATTCTACGAAGCCATCCTCAAGGACCAACACAGGCGAGATACCGAACTTTCGCGCTTCGATGGCGAAGTCCACAATCGATTGGTCAGCGAATTCGCAACCCTCGATCGGAGCAGGATGGCCCTTTCTCGACTTGATGTCGTTCGGGCGCATCACAAGCGCATTCCGGCAATAAGCGGCATCGGGCCGGTCGGTATCCTGCGCGGGGAGATGGCGCGCCGACGCGGGCATATGCCGATCCGACAACTGATGCAGCGGGCAGCCCCCGCTGTACAGGCTTTGAAGCCCGTCTTCATGATGAGTCCTTTGTCGATCGCCCAGTTCTTGCCGCCGGGCGTGCTGGAGTTCGACCTCCTCGTGATGGACGAGGCCAGTCAGATTCAGCCGGTCGACGCTCTCGGAGCCGTCGCAAGGGCGAAGCAAGTCGTCATCGTCGGCGACGAGCGGCAGTTGCCGCCGACGCGCTTCTTCTCGAAGATGACGTCCGGAAGTTCTGAAGAGGAAGACGACCAGGACGGTGCACAGGTTTCCGATATCGAGAGCATCCTCGGCCTTTTCTCTGCTCGAGGACTGCCGGAGAGAATGCTTCGTTGGCACTACCGTAGCCGACATCAGTCGTTGATCGCGGTATCGAACTCGCAGTTCTACGACAGCAAGCTCTTTATCGTGCCAAGCCCGTACACCAAGGAAGCGGGCATGGGGCTCCGTTTTCATCACGTGCCGAACGGCACTTTCGAAGACGGCGCGAACAAGGTTGAAGCCAAGGTGGTCGCGGAAGCCATCATCCGACACGCGCTTCAATCGCCGAACCTTTCTCTCGGTGTGGCCGCATTCTCGATCAAGCAGCGGCGAGAGATCCAAGACCAATTGGAACTGCTCAGGCGGCATCATCCAGAAACCGAGCAGTTCTTCCACTCTCACCCGAACGAGCCTTTCTTCGTGAAGAACCTCGAAAACGTTCAAGGCGACGAGCGAGACGTGATCCTCATTTCGGTTGCGTATGCCCGGAATGCGCAGGGATACATGGGTATGCGCTTCGGACCACTCGGAGCGGAAGGGGGCGAGAGGCGGCTCAACGTCCTCATTTCTCGCGCGAAGAGGCGCTGCGAGGTCTACGCTTCCATTACGGACGAGGACATCGATCTCGAACGCGGGAAGGGTAAAGGGGTCTTCGCCTTCAAGCTGTTCCTGCATTATGCCCGTACAGGGCGGCTATCGATAACGCAGCGTACCGACCGCGCGATGGACAGCGTGTTCGAAGAGCAGGTGATGGTGGCGCTGCAGGAGAAGGGTTACCAGGTTCACCCGCAGGTCGGCATTGCCGGGTTCTTTATCGATCTTGCCGTCGCAGACGACCAGGTTCCGGGAAAATACCTTCTCGGCATCGAGTGCGATGGCGCGTCCTATCACGAATCCCGATCGGCTCGAGATCGCGATCGGCTTAGGCAAGCGGTCCTTGAAGATCATGGGTGGTCCATCCATCGGATTTGGAGCACGGACTGGTTCCAGCGCCCCAAGGCCGAGCTTGATCGTCTGATAGCGGCGATCGCGCGGGCAAAGGCGGATGCGCTTGCTGGTGGGGTAGCATCGTCGGGAACTCCTGCCGTTCCGGTGGAGATCGTGTCCATCGAGCGTCATGACGTGACTGAGATTGGCTTGCAGCAAGTCGAAACTCCTCAGCCTGACACTGCCTACCAGGAAGCGGAACTGCGCCCTGAAATCTCGGGCGAATTGCACGAACTACCCACCGGGCGAATGGTGGAGTTAATCAAGGAAACCGTCGCGGTCGAAGGACCCATCCATCGCGATGAAGTGGTCACCCGAATCCGAAGTGCGTGGGGCCTGCAGCGAGCTGGCAATCGTATAGACAGTCATGTCGGCAACGCTATCCGTGTCGCGGTCAACGGCGGTGAGATCCATAGATCTGGAGAGTTTCTGCTGTGGCCGGGAAGCGAAATCGCTCTCAGAGACAGAAGCAATGTTACATCGCTTGGGCTGCGCCGCGTCGAAATGCTGCCTCCTATGGAAATCGACGAGGGCCTTAAAGCGATCGTGTCGTCGAGCCTCGGGGCAACCCCGGATGAAGCGATCAATGCTGTGTCCCGAGCTATGGGGTTCAAGGCCACGAGCAGCCAGTTGCGGGAGCTTATCTTGACGCGGGTCCAGAAACTAAAAGACGACGGTGTCCTTGCCGAGCGAGATGGGATGCTGACGTCCAGTGTTGGATAGCGAGGCTACTCAGCGCGACAGCTTCAATTTCCTGTTGAAGAGATCGAACTTTGGTTGTCCCGAGCAGTATTTGATCGCACGTTGAAGGTGTAACGGGCTTACGCGAGAAGACGTGACGACGATGCCTAAGACGAAGTTCCACATTGACCTGACAGAAGAAGAGACGGCCCTTCTGGGGGAGATCGATCTCAGGGCGAAGCATCCGGATCACAACTCGGGGCGGGAGGCCTACCTCAGCAATCAAAAACCAATACTGGCGTTATTGGGACTTTTGAGCGAGCGCAGAGCGATCCCAGAGGTGAGGCTGAAATGGTGGAACGATCCCCGATACAACTCCGGCCGGATAAAAAGCTCTCGTAAGGGCCTCTTCGAGCGCAATGGGTGTAGCGGCGCGGACATCTACGTCCACCCGCATTTCATCCCGCACCTGCGATACTTTCTATTCGGCGCGGACCTTCCGGAAACGATTGTAGATGCCTTCGAGCAGAGAGTGGGCAATCCGGAGTGGATTAGTTCCAGCGACGTCGTCCCTCTCGGAAAACACGCGCGGGACCTCTGCCGCAAAGCGGGTCTCGACAAGGCCACAGCCGCCGAGGAGTTCTTCAAGTTGTCCCTTGATCTCGGACTGGGGCTCACATTCGCAGAAGGTGTCGTCAGCGGCGTAAAGCAGCTTCGCTGACGAGAAGACGCCAGGGGTTGCCGTTAGGGCTTCTTCGGGGAGAGGCCGGAAACCACAGCGAGTACGGTAAGGCAGAGGTGAGAGAGGTTTTATGACTGGAGACGGCGGCGGCGAAGGCAATAAAGCCCAACTCACGATAAATATCGGCAAGGAAATCGATGCTGCGCTTGGGGATGCGCTTCGCGGTCTTTTCGTGAAGCCGGCGTCGGCGCTCGGGGATCTTGCGTCGGATGCGCTTGGCATTCTCGGCGATCGGATCAAGATGCGCCGCGAACTCAATTTGCGGCTCGGCATGGACGAAGTTCGTAGGAAACTCGAGGCGAACAACGTCGACATCGACCATATCGCGTCGCCCAAGGAGGAGGAACTTCATCTCCTCGTCACGGGAATGTCGCTTGCCGGAGATGCGGACTTACGTGATTTGTGGGCAGGTCTCTTTGCCAAGGTACTCGAGCCCAGTTCCGACATCACCGCAGAGCGCCCGTTCTTGAGCGTCCTCGGAAGCCTGTCGCCATTGGATGCAAAAGTCATCGACTTTCTCGCGTTCGGAATGCGAACCGACAATGAACTTCGCGCCGCAAGCAAGAGTTTCATGCCAAAGGACCCGACGAAAGTCACTCCCGAGAAAAGAGCGGAAATAGACGAGATTAGAAAATCGAACGCCGAACTCCGTGACAATGCGGTTAGGGTGATTAAGAGCAGGGCCCTCGATAGCGGCCTCACCGCGGACCTTGGCCCCGGTTGGTCCGAAAACCTGTTGAGACAGGGAGTTATAGAGCTCACCCCTCTGCGACAAACTCATGTTGGGAATCTTCGAATAGACAAACTGGACGAGCGTGGGATCATCCGCGCTTTCGATCATTTGAACCGGCAGCTTGGAAATCTGGAGCAGACTTCCAAGAGGCGCGTTTCCAAACCCGGAACGTTGTTTTCCAAACCAAACTTCGGCGATCAGATTGATCTGGAGGTGCAGCTGACCGGATTTGGCAAGCGGTTTGTGGAGGCGTGTGGCTTGCTGTGAAGATAGGCTGCGCCGTTCGCGGTGACGCGCACGCGGCAAGTGGGCACGCCCTGGTCAGCTTGATTGCCTTCAGGTAATGGTCCGCTGATCTCGGGCGACCCCCTTTGACTTAGCCCGCCGAAGGACGGGCGAGGCGCCATCGTTCTGCGCGACATCCTAGCGTTCCTCGTGATATGAGCGCAAAGCCACTTCTCGAAGCCCAGTTTCGACCTAAAACTTTGAGAGCCGGCTTCGCTCCACGCTCGCCAGGCGAATGACCGTTCAGGGAGCTGCGGGCTCCAGCGCTACAGTACGGTGGACTTTTTTGTGCGAAGTGTCAGGTCGATCGTCAGGATTTCGACCGCCAAAACATTCGGAAACTGGCTGGAAATTCCTGCCCAGTAGTTTGCAAGGGCGTCTCGCAATCCTTCGAGGGGTACCGATTTTCCGTTGATTTCCCAATGGCGGATATCTTTGTGACCTTGCCAAACCAACAGAATGATGCCGCACGCTTCGTTGTCTTGGCGAAGGTAATCTCCCGCGAGCTGATTGCGTAGGCGCTCACAAAGCTTAGGGCCTGACCATTGTTTGTCGAGCAGTTTCAGCTCGATGGGGACGGGTGATGCGATGTTGGTGCTCTGCAGCCAAATGTCCGGCCGCTGATTGTTGGCCAGAGGGTTTTCCTGAGCACAGGTATAGCGGCCGCGGCAGTGCTTGTTCAGCCAATTGGCTACAATCTTGCGCATCTCGATTTCGTCATCAGCCTTCTGGAACGTCTCGGCGAGGCTGTCATCGCCTCGTTCGAGCCAATCCTTGAAGTCATTTAGGTGTGATACCCCAATCTCGTAGAGCTGCTTGTGGGTAGCCGGGGCGATATTCAGGTCGCTTCCGAACTCGCGCACCTGTTGCGCCGACCACGGTTCGAGATCTGCGTCCTCTACCGCCCGATCCCTCATGTACTTGGTCATCCATGCCCGACGGACCTCATCTGGATGTTCCCGGGCAAGCTCAGCCAAGGCAAGATAGGTTTCCTTGCCGGGAAGTTTCGACAATCGTTCGAACAGGTGGTTTCGGGCATCCTGCGCGTCATCTCGTAAGTCGGGCGAATACACTCCCGTCCCGACACGCTCGATGTCATCCTCGGTGCGGATGTGCTTGTGCATCAAGACGTAGAGGGCTTTCAAACGCGATGCCGTATAAATCTGATTGGACGATATCCCCGACCAGCGTCGGCCGCCCACCAACCCAGTCACGAAACGCTGTGCGGACTCGCTGGCAAAGTCGGCGTCCATCTCACTCAGCCATTGCCCGACCTCAGGGATGGCCGTCTCTGGGTCTGTGGCAACCCAGAGAGAAAACCAGTGTGCCTGCATTGCATTTGTGCCGCCGTTGGCGACCTTCGAACGTGCAAGCGCCGCCAGCTTTGCCGGATCGAGAGCACCTCCTTCGAGGATGCGAAAACAATAGCGAAGAACCTCGCCGTTATTCACCTCGTTGGCGCTCAACCACTCCATGAGCGGCTCGACAAGGTGGACATGAAGCCAAGGTGCGTACGACGCGATGTCTTCCAGAATATAGTGGCGCGAACCGCTGACCGCGGCGTTGTCCAACTGCCATGAAAGCTCTCGCCAGATTGCGTCCTCTGCCAATTGCGGGAACGCTCGATGCATGGTCTCCAACCAATTCGGGAAACCGTTTATCTCCCAGGTGATATAGCGAAGCGCATGGCGGACTTCGTCCGTGGTCATGTACGTCGGGAAATCTGCGCGCTCGCGCGCCTCTATCTCCAGGCCGCCCATGCCAAAGAGGAGGGCAGACGGTATCGAGCGGTCCGCGCCTTCCGATCTAAGTCCGGGAGAAAACACCCGCCAATGTGCGACCGCGGCGTCGCGGCAGGCACGAGCTACCTCTTCTCCGAAGTCCGCTGAAAGGGCATTCCAATCATACCCATAGCCCTGGGCCGCACGGATCCCATCCCCTCTCAACTCCTCGAATAGCAGCCACTGATCCGTGCTGATCTTGCCCGGGGGCACACCGTCCGGGCTGCGGATGCTGTCCGGATCAGCCCGCAGGCGGGCTATCGTTTCGGACCGTTTTCGTTGCGCCTCAAGCATTTCATTTGAACGCTTCGAAGCGTATTCGCGGCTTCGGCGTTCCCACGCGCTTTTCTTGTCGGATGCTTCAGTCCCAATAAGTTGATCAAGGCTCGCAGCCAGGTCAGGCTCGTCCTCGACAGCGGCGCATAAGTCACTCGCCATCTGCCGATCTCTGCCCGCTTCCGTGCAGATATGGAACGCGAGAGAGACGGCGACCATTCGGTCCTCATCAAGCTGCCGCGTTTTCACCCAGTCCAGCACCCGCGGGAAGCTGTCCGCTTTAAACCGCCACCACGGGTCGACCGCAAGCAACGGCCAGACGTCGTTCAATCTCTCGCCGCTGCTAGCGTCGAGCGCGGTCCGCGCCAATTCGACATCGCGCCAAAAGACTGCATCGTTTAGCTTGGACCAGGCTGGGATGATTTCGCGAAGCTTTTCACCGTATCCTTCCAAGTGGGACGAGCTCCAGTAGCGGATCTGAGCCGCCTTGATGGCTGCGTCTATCGCTGGGATGGCGAAGCTTTCGGAACTGCGCTTGCGAACCAGTCGCTCAACAGCATAAACCGCAGGTCCCATGAGCCACGAAGACTCGAGTGAAACGGCGCAATCTCGGTCTTCGATATGTGGTTTGTGGCTCGCGGAGTCATGAAGGTGCTTGACGAGGCTACCCAGCAGTGTGGCCTGCGCCAGATCATGTTCGATGTCCGCCTGGTCGATAAACCGGAGTAGGGCCTGCGTTAGCCCCGAGGCTTCCATGCGATTGTGCGGCGGGAGCTTTTCGAAAGAGGACAGCAAAAGCCTGACTGTTTGCTCGTTAAAGCTCGCTCCGTTGACGAGTTCGACTAACAGTTGACGTGGCAATATCGCTGGATCCTTATTGATGTCTTCCCAGAGTGCCCGCCGCTGCGTCTCGGTGCCGACCGTAACAACTGCCCGTGCAGACGCAATTCGCGCAAATATGCCCCGCTCGGGATCGCGCGCGATATCCTCCAACTTGCCGAGACAGCCGGCCAGGTTCCCTTGCCAAACTAGCCTGCCGAGGAAGGAAATGGCGCTGTCGTCCGATGCATGCTTTTCGATGAGACTTTGGACGTCGCCACTCAGATCGTGATGGGCGATCCTGGCAATGGCGTCGTTACTGCGTGCGGAGCGGTCGTCGGACCTTTCCACGATCCGGGTTACGATGTCGTGCAGGATGTTCCGTCGCTCATGAAATGGCAGCCTCGACGGATCACCTCCTTCCACGGCGATTTCAGGCTGCATGGACAGCACGCGTCTTCGGATCGGCTCATCGAACAAAATCAACCATGGCAGAACCGGTCGCAGGCGAGGGGCGATCACGTCTTCGTTGTATTGCTGCCTGAATATTAAGTTCTCGACCGCGCGGCGGGAGTTGCCTTTCTCAAGCAAGGAATGCAGCCATTCGGCGGTCAGAAGTTCCTGGATTTCACGGTGACGGAACCGTACCGCGCCATAGAGGACATCGTTGAACAGGCCCCGCTCCAGCAGAGTCCAAACATCTGTCGGATGCCAGTCAGCAAGCAGGGCCTCCGCGTCGATACCCACCAAGCTGCTGGTGCAATCGGGCACGTTGATGCCAGGTTCGCCCGTCAGCGTCACGGCGGCAGCGAGAAGGCGCGCACCTTCGCGCGCCTTCTCGCTGTTCAAAGGATTGCTACGCTTCCGCGACGGATCGATTTCATCCAACCGCCGACCGATGTATCGTTGTAAAACCTCCAGACGGCTCCCGAGTTTGCCGTCTTTTCTCCAGTACTCCAGCAATGCCTCGAGATCGAATGGCCGAGTAGCCATCGCCGACAAGCCGGCGCGCTCTACCTCGCGAACAAGTTGGTCCACATTAGTGGCGCCGCGATGTTCTGAAAACAATCGGATGTCCTCGGGAGCCAAAGGCTGAAGCGAGTAAACCTGTACGGCGCTGCGAGGCTGCTGGGCCTCTTCATCGTCATCGTGGAGATCAATCGCGTCGTTTGCAGCACCTTCCTCGCCGGGGCGAGCAAACGGCAGAAGTTGGTCGATTAGTTTGCGATCCGCCACAAACTGCCAGGCGTAGGGACGGCTCGATATGTAAATGTGCGCTCGCTGGCCGGCCGACCTGATGCGATGCGCGAAACGTCTAAGCGCCGTTTCGAAAGCTCTGGGATTCGTGAGGCGTGCCTCGTCCACGGAATCCAAAAACAACCAAGCCTCGTCCGTTCCCTCGATCCACTGTCGGAATTGGTCTGACGTACCAACCTCAAACGCATCCTCGAAGCGATCACCAATGTCTTCAATCCGAATGAAGAACGATGCCTTGCCGATCTTTTCGAGATGTTTTGCGCGTGCGGACATCTCGTACGTCTTCCCGCTTCCCGCTGCTGCCAGCAAGACAGATCGATACTCCAACTCCAAGTCGGACCAGCTAGTAGCCTCGTCCGCTGCCCACAACGCTGCGAACCTCAGCTGCTCAGCGGTTTCGGCATCGGCGGCCACAGGCAGGAATTTTCGTTTCAGAGGGACATTGCGCGTACTCATACGATCTCCGATAGGCGTCACCGAAGCACGCGCCCGCGGTCGATCTCCGAATGGTGGCTGTCCGTGCGCGCACCAGGTTCGCGAACCGATGCAATCCTAAACTAGGACTTGTGGGTGAAACGCCGCAAGTCCGGCTCGTGCGCCAACGCGAAATTCGAACACTTATATTGAAGCAGATCCGGTGTCCGTGTCATGCGACCATGATCGGGATGATGTCGTCAAAAACGGTGGCCGTTGGGCTCCGTCTCGATACGGCCCAGACATCGAAGGCTGGATTATATACACCGGGGAGGGGAAAGTGACTGTCTATCTGCTCGAAATCCCTGACGTTGAGTGTGGCGACGGGCAGGTCGTAGACTATTGAGGTCGCGGCGATGAATAGGTCTTGGCCTGGCTTGCGCTTGTCTGCCTGAGGATTTGCAAACCAGAGATTGGTTAGCGGTCTGCAGCATGTGAGCTGCCCGAGTACCCGGGCTACCTCAGGTGTCGGCACCGGATACTCGAAATCGGTGTCTAGGACCCCATCCATCCAATCCCAAAGTTCCTGGGCCCTTATTGGATCCGACCGATACTTCTCGGCGATACCTGTTTCGATTTCTAGGATGGCCGCAAAGGGTATGGCCAACCTGGTTTGTGCCTTCAGCCACGCCGAGACAACCGGATGGGGCTTCTGTTTGCTTGCATTGCTGATGATATTTGTATCGAGCAGAAAAATGTCGTCGGCCATGCTTGCGGTCCCGCGTCAGCCAAATACATCTCTTCACGGTCGCTCGATATGATTAACGCCGCGTAAAGCACGAAGGCATTTCGTGTTGGCAATAGTGGCGCGACACGCAAGCCCGCTCGCTCTCGTCTCAATAGTCGGGGCAGTTAGCCGAAATCCGCAACGGGTCCACGTATGACGCGCCACATCCAATCCCGTTTACCGAAGTCTCCGGTGCCATCGGTGACCCCAAGCTGTCGCCGATAAAGGCGCCTCATAGCGGCCTGACGTCTAGCGAACTCTGGAAGATCACCTGTATCCGTACCTAGCCGATCTTCGCGATGAGCTTCGAACTCCAGCGGAAAAGCCTTGAGAACCAGTAGCGATGCGTTTCTGGCGAACTGTCGATCGATACCTCTCAGCAAACAAGGCCAGACAACCGGGTTCGGTACGACGATAGAGAGCCGGTCAAAGAGCACGATGTTGCCGTATTCGAGCGGGTGATCGTCTTCATCCCAGCAGCTTGAGAGGAATTCGGCCATCTCGTAATCCTGTTGGGAAACGGAATCGGCCGTGTCGATAAAGTGCTCGTGCCCCGGGAAGCAGCCATCGACGAGTGACCATTCGTGGAAGAGAGCGAATGCGACTGTTTGTTCTCGAACGGCGACACGCATCTCGACCATCCGGTACTTAAAGTGGTCGATCTCCTCAGTAATGTACTGCGATACCCTGGACGTCAGGGATGTGTCTCCAGTTTCGGTGGTCCAAGCCTTCCTCAGCGCGTAGAAATTTCGATCGGAAATGGCCTCTTGGAAGACCTTCTGCCTTCGATCTACGGCCCATTGCCTCGTGTACATAGTCTCTCCTCAGTGCCGCCTGCGTGTCGTTCCCGAGTCGGCGGATAACCCAAGTTAGTCTTGCAAGCGGTGTGTCGCACAACACCCGTTGACTTCGAGATCGTTGTTCTCTATATGTTCCGGCCATGATCACGCTCGTCCTATTCCAGATACGAATACGTTGAACGCTGCCGCGCAAGCGGAGAGGTGTCCATTCGGTTTGTATCGAGGTCAAAGATGGCATCCCACGATCATACTCAGCAGACCGCACGCGAGGGCGGTACTGCCGCGCAATTCTCCAGTAGTCGTCCTTCAGTAAAAGGACCAGCGTTCGCAACACATCGGTCGAAGGTCGCTCGCGACCTCGCATGTATTCTGGATTTAGATCCATACGTCCTCCAATGGAGCGGTAGTCCGCAGCCATTGGTGACGCCGCGGGGGGAGCACATCCCGGATTTCAGGATGCAGGACACCCAAGGCGTCTGGTGGCTGATGGATGCTCCCGACCGCAAGGTGCCCGATAGCCCGCAAGATCTGGCGGACGCGGCGGACGCGCAGGCCCACCGCTACCGGCAGGCCACCAATTCAGAAATCTACGATGGTTTTCGATTGCGGAACGCCAAAGACCTGCTGCGCTACGCGGGACGCAACGTTCCCTTGGGGGACAGGGTCCGAGTGTTGTCGGCACTCGATGAACACGGGTCGCTCTCATTCGCGGATTGTCTTGGGGCTATCCGTGAGACCCAGCCTGTCGCAGCGCTCGCTTCCTTGATCCTTCAGGGCTTCGTCGAAGTGAAGTTGGATGAGGAGATTATCGGGCCCGAGACGATGGTGAGACGAATACGGGCGTGAGCCTTCACCCCATCGTCATCATCATCATCGAGGCTCACCATGACTTTCAAATTGAAAGTGCGGGATGCGATCCCGCAGAACTTGGCAACTGTTGTCGCGTCCTTCGGCATCCGGACTGCCATCAGGCATTTGCTCCGCCGACCGAGTGCCAACTTTGTGGCTTCAATCGTCGTGCCGAATGCGAGCGACTTGAACGTTTATCAGTATGCGGCAAGGCAACTCCTGGACGTCAGCAACGCTCTGGACTTCGAGGGCGCTCGCACCGCCTTTGTCGACGTGGCGACGGACTTCTCGAGGTCCAGCACGGATTTGCTCACAACGTTTCACCACATCCGTCGTGCTATCCTATTCTGCACCGAGGAAGCTGAAGTCTCCGCTGATCTGTCGCTTTTGATCGACTGCCGGGCTGTCATGCAACTGCCCTCGCCAAATCACTTCATGGCGGCCGCTCGAAAACTCGACCTGCAAATGACCGAAGCGGAAGCCCAATTTCTGGCAACGAAGGGCTTGCACGAACTCAGACTGGCGATCCGCCCCGGACGATCGGTCGCGCGCGTCGTCCGTCAGTTGAAGGCGATGTCCACCGATCCTGGTGAACCGCCGGTTAAGCGTCGCGATAAAGGCGAGGCGCGGCTGGAGGAACTGGCCGGCTTTGGCGAAGCGAAAAACTGGGGCATGCAACTTGCCCAGGATATCAGGGAATGGAAACGCGGTATGATCGACTGGTCTGACGTTGACCGTGGCATCCTATTAAGCGGTCCGCCAGGAAGCGGAAAGACGACCTTTGCACGTGCTCTTGCAAATAGCTGTGACATCCCGCTGCTCCACGCTTCGGCTGCGTCTTGGCAGGCTCGCGGACACCTTGGAGACATGCTCAAAGCTATGCGGAAGTCGTTTTCCGAAGCATTTCAGCGTCGGCCCTCGATTCTCTTCCTTGATGAGTTCGACTCCTTCGGCGATCGGGAAAGCGGTGTTGACCACGCGCACCATGACTACAAGCGCCAAGTCATCAACGGGCTGCTGGAATGCCTCGATCCGATCGACGGACGCGAAGGTGTCGTGATCATCGGCGCAACGAACAAACCCGATGCGATCGATCCGGCACTGCTGAGACCGGGGCGTATCGACAAAGTTGTCTCCATCGCCTTGCCGGATGATGATAACCGGATGGCGATCCTGCGATATCATCTGCCGGACGCCGTCCTCGGCGATCTCCCCGACTTTCTAAGGGCGTCGAAAGGTTGGTCCGGCGCAGACATCGAGAAGCTTGCACGGGAAGCGCGGCGTATTGCCCGGGTGGCCGGGAGCAAAACCGTGACGGACGCAGAAGTGAATGCCGTTCTGCCTCCGAGAGTACGCTTCACCGAAGAAGAGCGGTTCAGACTAGCAATTCACGAGGCTGGGCATGCAATTGTCGGGCATGAGCTGCAGCCGCATACCCTCGTCAAGGTCTCAATCGACAGCGAAAGACCTGCTGCGAGCAACTGGCGGAGGATTGGTGCCACCGAGTTTCGGAGCCAAAATCCGGCGCTGGCAACGGCGAAATTCTACTCCGATCACATTACGATCTTCCTCGCCGGCATGGCCGCTGAGCGGATTGTGTTCGGCGATCATTCAGCTGCCGCCGGCGGCGATCCTCAGGCCGATCTTTGTGTCGCGACTGACTTCGCCACAATGATGGAAAGGAGCTTCGGTTTCGGCGACGACTTGCTCAGCGAAATGGGTTCGGGGCGACGCCGATTAGAAAATCTGCGCCGGGGCGACGCAATCTTGCGAGTGGCCGTTCAAAAACGACTGAGAGTAGGTCTCGATCATGCGATTGAAATTCTGATGTCGAAACGAAGCGCACTCGATAGTCTGGCATCACTGCTGTCGGTGAAACTGGAATTGACGGCCGAAGATGTGCAAAAGGCTTGCTCACCGGAACCGCCGCGCGAGGAGGGCACGCTATGAAGGCTTGGATCATTTCAGACTTGCATTTGGAGTTCGGCGAGGCCTTCTCCGTATCACCACCACGTGACGCCGACATTCTGATCTGCGCGGGCGATCTGCTTACCAAGGGAATCGTCCCAAGTATCGAATGGCTCGCGAAGATCGCCACTTCGATCCCGGTGGTTTTCGTCGCTGGGAACCACGAATACTATGGTGGCTCCGTTCAGGAAGGCATCCGGGACGGACGCTTACTTCGTGAAAGGCACCCCAATGTTCACTTCCTCGAAAACGAGGCGGTGACCATCGGAAACGTGACATTTCTTGGCGGAACCCTTTGGACCGACTTTCGAGTGTCTGGAAGGGATCCCGCCATTGCAATGGCGGCTGCCGAGGCGGGAATGAATGACTACCGCAAAATCAAACTCTCGAAGCAGCCTTATAGGAAGTTCAAGCCAATCCACGCCTATCGGATGCACCAAGAGACGCGCTCGTTTCTTACTTCAACGCTCAGTCGAACCGCGGAGCGGAAGACCATGGTCGTCACCCACCACGCTCCGTCTGGTAGATCTATCGCACAGGCGTTCAGCGGCGATCCGCTCTCCGCCTGCTATGCGTCGGATCTGGATGACCTCGTAATTGAGCAGGGGCCGGCGGTATGGGTGCACGGCCACGTCCACCATAGAGTTGATTACCAGATCGGCCAAACCAGAGTGATCTCGAACCCGAGGGGCTACCCGGGAGAAAGCTCCGGCTTTGATCCAGACCTCGTCGTTGAGATCTAGTCACAAGGAATAGCCAATGCGGCTCGACAAACCTTCCGAGGACCATACTTCAGTATCGACCGCCGAAAGGAACACTCATGCCTGAGGGAAAGAAGCCACGCAAGCAGCGGGCAAGGGGGGATGAACCATTTGGAGCCGGAATGGGGCCCGACTTTTACCCACTTGGTCGAAGGATCGTCATCGGATCAGGGAAAGATCAGGTAGAGCTGAAAAGGAAACGAGTAAAGCCGGACGACGAAAGCGCTTCAGGCGCGAAAGCGCAACCGGAGGAATAGACTTTCCGCCTTGGTTTCACGTTTTACGCGGCGCCAGTCCGGCGATAGGGAATCCCTAGTTCCCTGAATGATGTCGGAAAACTCAAACGCCGGCGGTCCAACGTTTGGGAGCGATTCAAAAAACGACCGAGGCTCCAGTGGCAGCTGTGAAAGTTAACGGCAGGTCAGGGTTTGCTCGCAAGGGCTCCGCCCTCGTGGCGGGCAAAAGCAGCCGGCCGGTCCTCGGACTGGTCTGGAGCTGTGGGGAGCGAGTTGGCCTGGCGAATTCGACGAGCAGGTTGCTTCAAAATGCTCTGCTGAACGGTTGCGACGTCACGCCAGATCGCGGCAATCGCGAACGACTCGATCAGATCCGGGCCGACCGAATTCCGCACTACCAGCGGCAAGACCGATAGCGGGGAGGGATTTGTGGGTTGATTATGCTAACCTGAGCAAAAGTACTCTAAGGGAGCTTTAAGCACCCGAGTTTTTCGTTTCATGCGCAGAAAGTTGTGTAGCAAAGGACTCTGCTCGTGGTTAGCAAACGACCCCAGCGATACCGCAGCCTTTTGATTCTTTTGATGCTTTTGGCGTCGCTGACTCCTTGCATGGCGATTGCTGCTTCGACTTTTGAAGAAAAGATCAAGAGCTTGTCTGTATATTACAACAATAAGGATTACGAGAACGCGACTAACTCTGCAAAGGAATTGCTGTCAATCATCCGTGAGGCACCCGGATCGGACATCGATAGAGCGTCTGCCAATTTTACATTAGGGGCGATGCTTGCAAAGATCTATCGAGAACAAAATTTCTTATACAATGCTAGAGTTCTATACAATTTTTCGTTCGAAAACTGGGAAAAGTCAGATCGCGCTTTTACAAGGCCGGCGGATGAAGGATTTGGAAACGAACTTTTGGCTGGAGGGTACGCCTTTCTCAAGCAGAAAATACACTCCTTCGGACGAAAGGAGTTTGAGCGTTCATTAATAGTCCTGGAAGTTGCTTACGGGCGAAACGATCCACGACTTGTAAAGGTTCTGCTTGGGCTTAGTGACGCCTTGCATGCAAATAGAGAGGTTAATGGCGCCGCTAGGTTAAAGATAACGGCGCTGCAAATGGCGAAAAGTGAAACGCCAGTCAACTTGAAGAGAGTATTTAGTATAACCTTTGCTATAGCAGGTTTGTACAATTCTGAAGCGCGTTACCCAGAAGCGGAGGAAAGGTACAAAGAGGCGCTTGAACTATCAGAAATTGCCTACGGAAGAGATTCTGAATTCACCTCAACGACATTGCGTGTCTTGGGTGGGGTGCAAGGCGCATTGGGAAAGAATGCCGAGCAAGAGCGATCATATTTAAGGAGTTTGGAGATCGCCGAGCGCGTTTTCGCGGAGTCAGATGCAAAGTTAGCTGAAACGCTGGCGTGGGTTGGTCGCCTGTATAGCGGTTGGGGGAAATCGGTAGAGTCGCGCCGGCTAACGTCTCGCGCGCTGGAGATCTATCGGCGGGCGGATAAGAGAGCAAGCGCTGGCATCGCGCTAATCGATTTAGCCTCCATGGATATTGCCGAAAAGAAATATGACGACGCGCTTTCCAAATATAATGAAGCAATTGCCTTGTTTAAGACGGTGGAGACTTCGGATTATTATTGGATAGGAGTAGCGAAGGGCGGGATCGCCTCCATTCTTTCGAAGAAAGGGAAACAATCTGAGGCAGAGGTTATCGCTAATGAAGGGTTGATGATAACGCGGAAGGGGGACGATCGCCCCACTATTATATCCAGTTTGAATGTGCTTTCTGAGATATATGAGCGGCAGCTTCGCTTTGAGGACGTAGTAAAGTCAGAGCGCCGCAAATTGGCAATCGTATCGAATGTTTATGGCGAAGGAAGCCGTGATGCGGCACTGATCTACAGCAGACTCGCCTGGATCAACCTTAGAATGAACCGCCTCGTTGAGACCTTTGATTATTTAGAAGAAGTCCTGCAGATATTTCTGGCGCACCCGAACACATTCCAGAAAGGCTCCCTGGATCCATTCTCTGGTGAGAACGAGAGCACTGGACGAGCGTTCAAAGAACCTCTGGAGGCCTACATTAAGCTGGCTTTCCGGAAAGTCCAGGAGACCGGCCGCCCCGATAAGCTGACCGATCGTGCCTTTCTCGCCGCACAAGGCGCTGTAGAGTCGGAGGCCGCCGCGTCCATCGCCCAGATGGCATCTCGATATGCGGTCAATTCCAAGGATATTGGGAGTCTGGTCAGGCGACGGCAGGATCTGGTTTCAAGCTGGCAACGGCAAGAGATTGAACTCGTTGCGGCAATATCGCTTGGCAAGGCGACCGAGGTAGCTGACCTCAGAATGCGAATGGGCTCTATCGATGCGACTATTGCGGACATAGATCGTCGAATTGCAGCGGAATCCGCTACCTTCGCAGAATTGACAAACAGCAGGCCATTGACCGCAGCAGAGGCCAAGGAACTGTTGAGGCCTGATGAGGCTCTTGTTCTGTTCATCGATACTCCGTCCTTCGCTGGGCTGCCGGAGGAAACTTTTGTCTTCGTCTTAACTAAAGGCCACACGCGTTTCGTGCGCCTCGGCGAAAGCGCGGACGCCATCGCACGAAAAGTCAAAACGCTAAGGTGTGGTTTGGATCACACCGTTTGGGATAGGGGACAGCAGGAAGCAATATGTCGAGATTTGCTGGGATTGCACAAGAGAGAGCGAGCGGCGAGATGGCTGCCTTTCGATCTAAACACCGCATTCGCACTTTACGATCTTTTGTTCAATAAAGTTGAACGAGACATAGCCGGAAAGAGGCTTCTCGTTGTTCCGTCATCGTCCTTGGCGACGTTGCCTCTCCAAGTATTGGTTACACAGAAAGCGGCAGAGGCACAGCCAAACATCCGAGGATACCGGAAGGCTGCATGGCTCGTAAGGCGTCATGCGACAAGCATTCTTCCATCGATCTCAAGCTTGAGGGCGGTTAGAGCGACGGCGAAGAGAAGCGCGGCGTCAAAGCAGTTTCTTGGCTTCGGAAACCCTATTCTTAATGGCGGTTGGGCTTGGGAGAAAGTGCGGGCTGAAGGGAAGGACCGCTGCGACGCAAATCCGTTTTCGTTATTGACTAGTCAGGCGATGAGCTCGGTTTCGTACCTTGCGAAGATGTTCGCAAGTCGCGCCGATACAAATCCGGTTTCGGGGTTGCCGTCTCTTCCGGATTCTGCGGACGAATTGTGCGCGATCGGGCGCGAGCTAAACGCATCGGATAACGACATCTATCTCGCACAGAATGCGACCGAATCCGCATTGAGGCAGTTGTCAGACAGCGGACAACTCTCTGACTATCGGATTGTCCAATTCGCCACACATGCACTGGTGGCGGGCGCAGACTCTGAACTAGAGCAATCTCTAGTCGAGCCGGGGATTGTGCTAACGCCGCCATCTGTGGCGGAAAAGGATCTCAACCGCAGTTCAGATGACGGGCTATTGACCGCATCGGAAATCGTCAGCCTCCACATGAACGCAGACTTGGTCGTACTTTCTGCATGTAACACTGCCGCCGGTAAGACTAAGGCTGGTGCCCATCTTTCGGGCTTGGCGAGAGCATTCTTCTATGCCGGTGCGCGGGGAATATTGGTCTCGAATTGGCCGGTGGCGTCGGCCGCCGCGGTAAAGATCACCACGCGGATGTTCGCGTCCAGCCAGAAACGACCAGCTCTCAATAGAGCCGATGGATTGAGTATGGCTATGCTGGACCTGATCGATAACGGGAGGCCGGTGGAAACGCACCCAAGCTATTGGGCACCTTTTTCTCTCGTCGGCGACGGTTCGCCGTAGCCAATCGGCGCTATTTGTCGTTCCGAGATCGGAAGGACCTTCTGCCAGAAGAAGCCATTTTGAAATGCGACAATGCAGGAAGCCGCGACCGACATTCCGTCAGTGAGCTTAACGATTACACAAAATATGATAGGGGCAGCAGACATTGCTAACCAGAATGACGGTGCGCTTGTAAGTTGCCTTAGATCGCGCCGGAGTCTGATATTTTGTACGCCCTGTTCCATCTGCGCTCTCATCCGCTGATGAAACGACGCGCAGAACATTCCCAAGACTAACAGTACACCCTGCAATATCACAAAAAAGACAGGGATCGGGAAAAGTTCCTCGCCAGCACCGCCGCGAAATGTCGACGTATCCGCGTTTGCAAAAACTACGGCCGCGACAAGTATAGATATCGATACGACTGCAAGGATGCTAACCTTCATGACAACGATTTCCAATTGCAGCGAGACAATGTTGTTAAACATCAATTGACGCACCATGGCGCAATGCTATCCGACGCATGGGGTGCAATAGTTCCCCGGGCGTTTAGCGCCGCAGCTCTCCAATTGGACTAATATACCACCGTGCGGTGAGATGTGAATTCCCGAACTCAACGAGAACGCATAGTCCCCTTTGGGTGCTAGCTGCACATTGTGATCGCTCACCAGCGCAACTACGACAAAAATGGTGCGCCGGCGGACGACATCTCACGGCGCCACGTTCCGTCGTCAGAACTCTCGCTACCATGCGCTTCTTCTGGCCACCGTTGCGCGAGATGTCCGGTGATCTTGCGGATCTTGTCTGGCTTCTGGATCGAGGAGTATTGTGCAAGCCCGGCGCTGATCTCAAACACGTGGACAGAATGTAAACGGTTTTGCAACCCTGCGGGGCTAGTGCGGAGCGGGTTTGACAACATGGATATCAAAGTGGCCCGTTTTCATCGGTGGATCATCGAGCGCCTCGGCGGAAGTTATCTTTTCGAAAGGCTGAAAAACAAGGCGACGGGTGGAGCGGCATTCAGAGACGGCCGCGATTACGAGATTGCCTATACACTTCATGTTATCGTCCTCGAGCTTGCATTGCAGCTGTCGCAGTTTAGGAGCGGGATAAAGATCGAAGACCTCGAGAAGTTTTACTTCGATCAGAACCCCGATGCCTACGTCGATGACTTGCAAATTCGAGGAGTCTTGGGAGAAATCCTCATACAGCTCAAGAAGGGCCAAATAGATTGGAACGAGATCGTCTTTGATTTTAAAGTTCAGCGACGGCTGGACGTTGTTCACAAAAATGCCACGACATACCGGCTCGTTAATGGCTCAGAACGTACTCTTGAGTGGCTTCGCGACCGATTGGACAAAGAAGGTCTCCCGAACAGCCAGGCCTCGATCTTCCGTTATTCCAAGACCTACACACAGTACGTTTACGAACATCCCGATTTCTATGAAGCTATGGAACAGCTCACAGGAAGCTCCGGCTACGGCGAGCAAGAAACCGCGTACCGAGCATTGATGTATGAGCTTTGGAAAGCTGAAGGAAAGGTATCCTTTGTCGCTTTCCTGGCGGGTGCGGCCAAACGGCCCTTTGATTACCTGTCCCGTCTGAACCACTGTGACAGGTATGCGGCCTTGGAAGACTCCCTCCGAGAAAAGTTCAAGGGGTGCGTAATCAAGATATCGGGACGCATACTTCACTTTGAAGCGTTCGGTTTCTTGCAGACATTCCTGTTACCGTCTGACGAGAACAAAGTTTTTGCACTCGCGGATTGGGCAGCGAACCTATCAAGTGGTGAACCTGGTCAATTGGAGCGAGCAGTGGCGGACATCGGTTCGGTCCGCGTGGAGCGCCCGGAATGAATATGAAAGACCTCTCGGAAGACATCGCCTGCGTGCGTTCAAGGTTGTCCTCATCGATCGATTTTCGTTCCGGCTTGTACAATCTCGGGTCCTTTCTCGCTGAAAGGATCTCCAGTCTTTATGAACCGGGAAGACGGTATCATGTAGTAAGTGCGGTCGATGACTTCGACACTTTCGCTTCCGGGGTTCGAACTCAATTAGCCCTTAATGGGAAAGTGACCTTTTCTTGCCTGTGGCCTCAGTACGAGAAGCTGGCGCAAGAGCCTCTCATAGAGGTGTGCCCGATCTACCAAGCATATCACGACCCGATACCGGACGAGCCATACGATTTGGTATTTGCCAGCGCGAACATTGGATCGACTACCCGGCTCAAGGCCATGGCGACACATATGCTCTTCGATCGTGGGTTTGAGGGGCAACGGAACTGGGTTGTGGCTGCGTTCAGCCACCATGATGCTGAGGAGAACCTATCGGCAGAACTCAGCCCATCACATCACTTGTTCTGGGAAACGATCGACACTGACCTAGACCTCGATCAGGACGGTTTTAGCGTCCCGGGAGTGGGTGGCCATCCGGTGTTACGAGCCGGATTTCCCAGGACGAGGGTTCCTGGAAGCTTCATCCCGCAAAACGTTAAGGAAGCTATCGAAATCCGTCGCAACCAGGCATTTGGGAACAACAGCACCTTCGAGATTTAAGAGGGCGAACCCATAGCGCCGCCTGCGCCTACGCCGGCTCAGATCAGAGGTTCGAGCGTCTGGTTCCGATCATGCGCATGTGGACGTTTGGCAATAAGAGAAAACCGATCGAGCGAACGCTACTCGCGTTTATGATCGGGAGCAGCAGTAGCGTCGGCGCAAGATTGTTAGCAACCCGGTGGGGCATACCCAGAACGCTCAGCTGTTCGCCGTAGTAAGTGGCCGCGGTCGGGAAGCGACTGATGACGGGCAACGGTACATCCCGACCGAGACATATTCCCGATCTCGCATTGTTGAGGAACACTGTCTAAGACGCCGGCGCGCCCGGCCGGTTCGAGCAAGTTCTGTCCGAAGCTGCATCACCGGACCGCTTCAAGCCGGATCAACAGCTTGTCTGAAATCGCTTGTTTAGCGCGATCACAAAATGCTCTGACTGCATCCTTCGTTGTCAAGCTAGACAAGGGAATGTCGAGTTGGCAGGCGACGAGCGGGTCCTCGGCTAAATACCTGATACCATCGCCGTCCTGATCGACCTCGTCCTCTGGCCAGGAGGCATTCCCCCATACGTGATGGAACCAATTGTCATTGGGATCGACATCTGCAACGCATTTGAAAGCGATAATCGACAATTTGCTGTCGGCGCTCTCGACGGAAATGAACCGTGAAGGGTCCGGTTCGATGCGCTGGTCGGCGAGGTCCCAACCCGTATCGGTGACGATCCTGACTTCAAGCAGCCAATCACCGACCTTGGGATGGGCGCGTCCGTCGCCGCCACGAGCGTAGAGGACCGACATGTTGTAGCAAGGCAGGAACGACCACGCCCAACTGTCCATGGGATCGGATCTCGCAGGCGGAACAGCACCGACGACGTTGTTCTGCCACTGGTAAAACTGCCTTTCGGGGAACTGCTGAGCCACGTGTTTCAGCGTGTCCAGACACCTCCTCTGGAAATCCCAAAGGAGACGATATGCATGACGGACATCGACAAGAGACGCCGACAAGGTGCGTTCATCGAGGGACATTGGCGCAACCTTCATTTGAAATCTCTGAGCGAAACGCTCGTGATCGGGTTCCAGGGGCGGGTGCTATAGGGCAGCTCCCCCAGAAGCCGAAGGTGTTGATAGCCGGCTAGGCCGAGGGCGGTTACAATGTCGTCGAGAACGCGGGTCGCCGACCGATCCATCGGCCTAGCCCGTTCTTCTTCGATCGCGGTCAGCAGACGATCCCATCCGGCGGCGACCACTAAGATATCGTGACCTGACGCAGCGATTTCCCCAACGATTTTCTCCACGGTAGCCTCGACATTTTTGCCCAGCCCTCCGATGGCGGCCAAGACAACCCTGTTCCCCTCGTCGCCATTGGTTTCGCGGTATGCCGTCCACTGCCGAACCCATTGGTCTGCATATTGCGTAGGGTAGGTGCCGAACTTCGCCTCTACGATCAACCGCATGGAAATTGCGGGGTCGCCGAGTTTGAAGTCGAGGAACACGTCAGGTTCGACGGTGCCGTTAATTTCCCCGCTTTCATCCCAGGTTGGCCAGAAGCTGATGTCATCGAGCTCGGCCACACTGAAATCCGGCAGCGTAGGGCCAAAGGTCCGCCTGAGAATCCGCCACAAAACGGGGCCGCTGAAGTAGGCAAGGCGACCGAACACCGAAGCGGTAAGCAGATCCTCCGACATGCGGAAGGCTGACCGCCAGCTGATGGTGTCGTCGCTCGCGGGCAGCCGGCCCGCCTTTCCACTGACAATCGCCTGTAACATTGATTCCCCGGTCAGTTGCTCATGCCACAGTTGACGCAACCGCGCACCAAAGACAAGTGGGGGTTGCGAGACGGAAGCACGTCTTGCGCGTGCGCGGGCGAGCTCTTGCAGGGGGCACATGCGGAGATCGAGTTCGGGGCGCGAAACTGATCCAAGCATCGAGCAGATCGAGCAAAACGCCGATCAGCAGTTCAACCTGTCGATCTAAAACCTTGAAATTGGCGTCCCCAGATTCGTTCGATAACTTCCTGACCGTCGTTCGTTTTACTAATGCACCGAAGATGGGGTAGGGACGATTGACCTGTCGAACGCCATCAGATGCGCACGGCATCGTCCGATAAAAAGGGGTTTGGAGTACTCGACGTTGTTCAGGTCGTCTTCAGAGCCTCGAAAGAGATGTTGCAGCCTCAAACCTAAAGATCGCCAAAGCCTGGTACCGGCGCCCTCTACCGAGGCGCGCGCTCTGCTTGGCCTATGTCGTATATGAGGTATGAAAAGGTATCTCTCAGCGCCCTCGCGCGCGAGGCATCGTCAATAAACCGGAATTCCATGATCCCGTCACTTGGCGTTCTGCATTTCCCGCTACAGTCCTCCACCGTCACAAAGTACTGTATACATGCATTTCTCCCGCCGCCGCATTTGATCCAGAAATTCTCCCCCTGTGCTTCATCGTAGTAAAGATGGCGCACGCCATCCAGGTCGATTTTTACTGTGGCGACCCATTCGTATTCGAACGTCCAGGAGCCCGTGTAGTTTTCTTCGATCTTCTTTGTTTGCTCCAATTTAAGGACGTTGGTCTCCGGCTCGTAGGAAATAAACCCAATCCGTCCTGTCCAGCGCTCCACACTCGAGGCGAAGCGGATATTCAGGGTCCCAAACGAAAACTGATCGGCCACGAGGTGGCGGGCCTGCAGCTGATACTTTGCTTTCTGCTGTGAGTCGCCATCGTTATCGTCGATGGCCGCCACCAGTTCAGGAAGAGTCTGGGGACTCTGTGTAGCTGGCGTAATTGGTTCCGCGGTGGCATCGGGAAGATCAGAAGATGCGGTTTGGGTAGCAGGCTTTATCGATGAGCCGCTAGTCGGGCTCGCAGCCTCAGCAGTATCAGTTGGCTCAGGGCCGGGACGTTTTGTATCGACGACAGCGGAACAATCAAAAAAGGAGCAGTGAGCTTTTTCCCACTCCTGCGCTACTCGAGGTATGCCGCTCAAAGCGGCAGTCATCAGCCCTACCAACGCTGCCACCAGAAGTGTAAGCTTCGCGGCATGCCCGGTTAGTTTATCAATCAACCCTGGCCGCGCTTTCGCATCGGGCGAAGGTTTCGAAAAAGGCGACTCGTCCATAAAAGCCCCCGCTTTCTACCAATGGTATATTAGCAGACTGCGTTCCAATAAAATAGCGGGCCGCTCAGAGCCTCGAATACGCGCTTGGGCATGAGGCCCTCAACCGGGTCAGGCGCTGGAGCGTTATTGTATTTATAAGTATGCGGCGCCCTCCACCGAGGAGTGGGAGGGGGCGGTGAGCGCCAACGAGCCTGACAGTCTCGCGAACGGTTTTCATAGGGAAAGCGTCGATGGGAGCGGTTGCCCGGTCCGCCGGTGCACACCGATGCAGTAGGCCGAGCGCCGCCTCACCGGGGTGCCAACGGTGACGGAAAGCGCACTCGAAAGGCTTTCAGGACCATTTAAAGCTACCCTGGAGTGGCGGTTTTCCGGTCTCCGACTTCCGCGCTTTTGAGTAACTCGATGGCACGGGCCGCATCGATTTGCTTAGTATGGCGAACAACGCTAGGTTTCGGACGTCCCCAAGGTGTCATTAGGTCGAAGACAATTTTTAATGCAAGGTGCGCTGACAACCATACTTTATTGCTTTCTTTCGATAGCTGCGTGTCTATCGGTGACAACCTATTTTAGATTACCAAATGTTGTTGGATATCTTGCAGCCGGAATTCTAGCTGGGCCTGTCTTAGGAATAGTGGTCGAAGGAGAAGAGTTCCTAGATTTCGCCGAAGTCGGCGTTCTGATGCTGCTATTCTCGGTGGGGATTAGAGTCGATCCCGTATTTCTGATCAGGAATTCCAAGAGGTTCGCTTCCGCTGCCTTCGCCTCATTTGCCGCGATCTCGGTGATATATTTTATAATAATATACTCAGTAGACATGTTCTCGATGAAAGCCACCGTCGCTGTTTCCATGGCAATGGCCTTTTCCTCGCAGTTGGTAGCTTTCCAATCGCAGGATATATCTAAGAATATGAAGAGTACTGGCGGTCAATTCGCGATTTTCTCTTTGATATTCCAGCTATTTATATTTTCATCCTTGTTCATATTCTCGAATTATCTCTCTGGTCAGGAGATTAAGTTAGAAGACGTGCTTCGGGATGCGACAGTGCTGATGTTTTCAATCGCTTTGATAATCATTATTTTTTACGGATTGATCGGATCAATAACACCATATGCCGTCGGTACGGATAATAAGGATCTTCTGTTGGCGATAGTCATCGCTTCCATGCTGGCGATACTGTTTTTTGCGCATCTCGTCGGCGTGTCGCCGCAGATGTTATTCCTCGTAGCAGGAGTTTCGCTAGGAAGGTCGCCATACAACATCGACATCATTAAGTTTATCGAACCGATCGTTGGTATTTTTGCCGGTCTGTTCTTATTTTTTCTCGGATGGAATTTGAACTTAGAGTCAATCGGCGATGGTGCGGCTCTATTGTTTGTAGCAGTCACAGTACTATTTTTAGTGAAGGCGGCGATATTGCTGGTCTTTGGTTACTATAAGACAGGTAGTGTTGGATCGGCAAAAGAGTATATCAAAATTATGTTGCCGCCATCTGAGATGGTTTTGGTTATATTGCCAATACTCAGTGTATCCGATCTCATCTCGTTTTCTGCAGCTAACCTAATTTCAAGTTACATCGTTGTCGGGATGATTTGGACGTCGCTCATGGCGGGAAGGCGACCAGGCTATTCAGCGCCTGTAAGCGAAGCTCGCCGGCTCCGTGTGTTCTTCAGCTATTCGCGAAGGGACGAAAGTGTTGTCAAGGCGATCGCCGACCGATTGGAAGAGGTCGGATTGGTGCCATTGATAGATACGCGGGTCTTACCCCATGGCCGCCAGTGGCAGCAGCAACTGTCTTTCGCTATCCGATCCTGCGACGTTGTTCTGTGGTTTATCAGCCCTGACTCCGCCAAGTCTGAAACATGCACTTGGGAACTGCATCAGGCTATCGGTTTCCAGAAGCGCATCGTGCCTGTCAGATTGGTGGAAACCGATCCAGATGAAATTCCGCAGGAGCTAGCTGCTATACAGTTCCTGCCCGCTGCTGAGCCTTTTCTGATCGAGCGCGGCGATCATTGGTCAGCGTTGTTTAACGTCGTCACAGAGCATGATGATTGGATACGGTTTCGTACGTCGCTGTTGGAAAAGGCGACGAGTTGGGGTGCCTCAGGGCGGAACAATTACATGCTTCTCGGTCGAGAAGAGCTCGCTGTCGTTGAAAGATGGTGGGACTTGCGTCCGAGTAGCGAGCCACCTTTGAGCTTTACAGTCACTGAGTTCATTGCGACTTCACGCGAGGCACTGTCCCCGCCTGGAAAGCCGGGCACAGTATCTGCGTCATAGATCGACCCTTCTTTACCAGCGAAACGAGTGAAAAAGGGCTGCCATTGATCGCTTTTCTTCGTCTTCGTCGGCCAGCCCTTCCCAACAAATGTCTATTTTAGCGCGTCGTGGAGGCTGCGAGCCACCTTCTCGTTTGAGAGATAGTCGACGATCGAGTGGGCGTCTTCTTGCCGGTTCTTGATATCAATCCAATTCTCAATGCCGTCGCAGAATGTTTTCGCATCCAATGACGAAAAGGTGGCCACGTAGTCCCGATCGTCCGTGCCGTTGATCCACGCGCCGACCTGCCCGGGACGCGCTAGCTTCGGTGGTTTCAGGTATTCCTTAACGGTGCCGAACCCCAAGGGAGAGCCTAGAGTCATGAACAGCGGCACATTTGGGGTGCCGAGTCTGGTAAGCAAGCGATATGAAACCACGCTTCCCAGTGAATGACCGACGACGACAGCAGGGTCGCCTGCGAGGAAGGGAGCCACTATTCCATCAACTGCCTCCGTCACGTTCGGGCGGCGCAAGTATGCGTTCACCTGCACCACGAACTTGAGTCCAAATCGCCCGAACGCGGGGACCTTAGTCTCCAGGAGACGTACCAGCGCTTGTGTCGCATCCCAGTTTAACGGCCCGCGTTCTAGTACTTGGACGCCCGCCTCGCGCCTGACATCGCTTTCGGAAATTCCATTGGCCGCCGCGATCTCTTTGAGGAGATCAGCTTCGTCAGGGTCCAAACCCTCGCCGCCGCGTAGGCGAATTGTGAGCGCGGACCCGCCCTCTTGTGTCAAACGATCCAGCTCGTCGCCATAGAACGGCATCTCCGGGCGCACATTCAACGCATGCAGGTCCAACTTTTTCCACGCCTTGAACAGTGCGTCGCTCCATTCCGACAGAAGCGACGAGGGTTCTTTGCCCTCCTGGCGCATGCCGTGCACAAATACTAAACGCATCAATCAATCTCCGATAATCGTTGCGAGCCGTTTCCCGGCCCGGGCATCAAAACTCGTCCAAACGCTATTGCGAAGGCCACGCCGCAGATTGAGCAGGTGCGAGGTTTCTTTTGCTTCGCTGTAATCGATCATCGACCAACCGCGAGTCAGCATTGGGAACTTGCCAATAACCTTGTATTCGTCGGTCTCGCCTATACTCTCGATGAGCTGGCGGCTTTCACCGTACGCTTCGAGTAGCAAAATCAGATCGTAAGGCACGAACTGGTTCCTGTTTGCCAGATACCAGGCGACGCTTGCCAGTTCGTCAATCATGCCCGCGCGCTCGTACGCGTAAGCGGCGAGTATCCCCAATGCGGGATTGTCGTGTTTGAAATGGCGCATTCTGTCGGCGAACTTACCCAGTCTGCCGCGGTCCGGCGTGCGTTCGACGCTGAGTAGTGCGTTCCATTCGGAAATGACGTCTTGGACTTTGGGGTCGGACCAACGGCCCAAAGATTTGCTTGGGGCATAGCTGATGTTTTCCACCCCTTCTTCACCGACCACTACAGTCGCTACAAAGTATGGGAAGATGGGCAGCCCAATCCATTGATTGTCTACAGTCTGGACTGCGACGGTTGTGGCGTTACTAATGATGTTGAAGTAAGAAGGGTTATTCTCGCTTTTGCTAGCGACATCCTCCGGGACGATCCTTCGGACATCCTGCCCTATCACCCTAAAACCCTGCAAGATGTCCGCAGGAGCGTTCATCTTGTTTGCCAACGCAAATGCTCGAGTACGTTCCTCGATTAACTCTTCACGGTCCGCCCTCCCAGCGGAAACGCGCTGGCGCGCCATAGCCTCCTGCAGCATTACCTCTGGATCTTTGTGGCCGACCCCAAGCGACAAAAATCCGCCTCGCGTCTTAGTCGCGGTCGATCGTCGGAGTTCCGCGTAGGTATCGTTAGGACGCCGCCAGCTGGGGGTGATGGACGGGTACTGCACCGCCGCGTTAGAGATTAGGCCGCTCTCATAGGGTACTCTTTTCTCCAAGCGCGTCGCGAGAGCCTCCGATGAAACCACCAGCTTCTCGTCTCGCACTTCGGCGGCGCCGGGGTCTAGCCCCGAGAGCGCCTCAAGGAGGCACTTGGTGAAGATGCCATAGCCGGCGGACCCATCGCCGTCTATTTCTTGCGCAGGTCGGCCGAGGTCTGTGGAAAAGAACTCGTCAAAGGGTGCCACAGGCGCTTTCCCGGTCGTCGGTAACGGGAATATGTTGCTGCCGTCGACTAGCCCGGCAGTCGCAATCGAGGAACGGCACGCATCGGAGAATATAGCTACTTGACCGATGCCCAGCCGCCTCGCGTTTCGCATCGACGGGGTGAGGTTCACTGCCTCATTCCCATCGCGATCGAATTCGCTCAAGAGCCACTGATCACCAACCTGGCTATAGATGCCGTGACCAGAGTAATAGATGATTAGACGCTGAGGGAACTCCTCAACGATGGCCCGAATGACTGCTTTGATCCCGGCGATCGTCACCGGCTCATGTTCGTCTGTAAGAAGAGTGGTACGATATTTGTCCCGACATGCTTCAGCCCAGGCAGCGAACTTCTGGGCGTCGGGGACAGCACTCGGAAGCTCCGGGAGCTTGCCACTCTTTCGAACTCCGATCGAGAGGCAGTAATTCACCCCCACGCTCGCCCCCTTTAATCGCTGACGGTATTTCGGGACGCGTTTCTTTAGTCGTCCTCGTTTCGAGGGGCACGTTGCGATGATTCATGCACCTTGTCCAGTTTCGAAGCGCAACTAAACGTTTGACGGCGCTCCAAAATCGCCGCAAGGGTCCATCGCACCGCAAACGCTAGGGGACAAGGTTTTGGGACCGGGCGCGCAACGTTCCACATCCTGTGCAAGGTGCCCAGAACGCAAGCCGCGGCTACTTGGAGTACGTGTCAAAAAGAACAAGCTGAGCATTCTCGCGCACGCACTGGCGTCAGGCACGAGTACTCATACCGCAACCAAGTGTTTGTCGCTCAGTACGCGGGGTTGGACCTCCTTCACGGCGTAAACTTCATCCTTGGCACCCGACGACACGAGAAAAATAGGCGCTGCCCCGGTATCGGGCACCAGCATCGCCGTCAACTTGTTGCTGTAGTATGCGCCCGTGTCGAGGCCAACGCGTGACTTAAAGACCTCGGGGCGGTGACTTTCGGTGATGTGGTGGCCGTGAACTACGATCTTCGGAAGATGCCCAGTATGGGAAACAAGCGGCCGACTTTTCCAGCGCATGATGTAGGGGTCCTGCTCATCCAGTGATACCCCTGGAACGATCCCGGCATGAACGAAGAAGTGGTCTTCAGTTTGTAGGCAGGGCAGCGCCTTCCGAAGGATGGCCACGTGGGTGGGATGCTCTTCGATAAATCGGGTCGCCAGTTCGTCTGTGAAGTGACCGTACCCTTCGTCGTCCTCGTATTCGTAACCCTGAAGCCCGTACGAGGCGACGGTGGCGTCGCCGCCGTTGTAACGCCAGCCACGCGAATACGCCGGGCCATTGTCAAGAAAGCGGAGCAGAAGTTCCTCGTGGTTGCCCTGTATGAGAACTGACGTAGGCTGACGTCGGAGCTCGTGTTCGACAAGGTTCATGGCTTGCCGAGAATCCGGGCCGCGGTCGATGATGTCGCCGAGGAAAACGATCCGTGAGCGCGGAAGGTGCACGTATATGTATTCAAGCAGTCGCTCGAGCAGGTCTGCCCGACCGTGTATGTCGCCAATCGCTACTGCATCCATAGTCGTTCCCTCATCTGGACTTGGTCTAGCGAGGAGTTCTGACGAAATGCTTTACTTGGTGCAGGAAAGTCTCGTCGCGCATGAGGGCTGAAGGTAAACGTGACCTTGCAGCAGCCAGGAGCCGCAATTTTCCCGGCGAAAAATGGACAGAGGTGTGCGGCGAAGGATAGTAAGGCACGAAATTGGCATCGATCGGCAACGCCGATTGCAACGGTTTTCCGACGCATATCGGAGATCCAGTGTTTCCGAGTGTACCCCTTTCGTGGCGCTCTGCGCGGCACTTCTCGCGCCTAAACCTGACCGGCGCTTGAACATCACGAGAGTGGGACTATGTTGTTTGGGTAGTCGTGAGAAATCAAAGCCGCATGAGATTGGGTATTACAGGCCACCAAGAGCGCGACGGTATCGACTGGAACTGGGTCAGATCCGAGATCGATCAAATTGTCACAAGCGTGGACGAACCCTTGGTCGGCTACTCCTCGCTGGCCGCGGGCTCTGACCAGGTTTTTGCAGGATGTTTGCTGGATCACGGGGCACAAGTTCGTGCCGTAATACCCCTTGTCGGCTACGAGCGTTTTTTTAAGCCGGCGGCTTTAGCGAACTACCAGAAAATACTGCGTCATGCCGAACGGATCGATCTTGTGTCCTCCGAGGATCCTGAAGAGTGCTTTATGGCGGCTGGCATTTACGTCGCCACGCATTCTGATTTGATGATCGCTGTTTGGGATGAGGAGAACGCGAAAGGTCGTGGGGGGACAGCGGATATCGTCAGGTACTGCAAGGACCAGGACATCCCCGTGATAGTTCTCAATCCAATTCTTCGTACTGTCTCTCCTGAACCCATAGTCGCAGCCGGAAGAGGATAGTCCAACAAGTGAGCAACGGCCTGCCTTGCGACGATGGGCCTGATCTATCGGCCACTCGGAGCGCCGAAGACTTGCCCCGTTGCCAGCATCTCGACGCGTCGCTGGCGCGTCGTGATATGTCGAGCAACCTGCGCATCGCCTAAGGAAGCCAGCTCAAATCCGCTTTAACAGCGCGAGGCGACGGTAATGTGCTCCTGACGCAGTTAGGCGACAGCCAGTCGAATTGATCGCGGCATGCCACATATGCGGATGGTCAACCGGCGCAATCAGCCCGTGACGGTGGAATGCCTGGAGCTCTCGATAAATCCGAACATGGTCCGGATTGACTGGGATGTCCTTCAAGCGCTCCGCCTCCTCGCCTCGCTCCGGTTCAAATGTCGGATCGAGGCGAAACGTCATCGTCGCGTCGGGGAAGTACTCCGGCAATCTCCGCAACGCGTCCAGCGGAACCTTGGGTGGTACCTTCCGCAGGATGACGAACGTCTGCACATTCGCCTTGTAGTTCGGCCGCCGGGCCCAATCTCCCAGTGTTTGGTCGACGTGGGTATATAGAGCCGCGGGTGTTATACGCCCGCAGATATCGGATGCTGCGCCTTGCAATCCGTCAATGAGGAGGGATGTGAAAACGCCATGTCCGCCCGTCTCTTCAGCAGTGCCATCGCGAGGAGAAGCGGTCAGGATTGTCACGCCGCTGCCAATCACGGAAACTTCCGATCTTATGGCTGCTACCTGACCAGCAAACCCTGAATGACAGCTATCAAGGATGACTACAGTCGACTTGATTTTGGGGTAGGCGCCGTTCGCAAGTCCGAGGAGATCAGATAGCGAATATCCGAGGGCGCCTGGTTCGCCATCCTGCGCCACTATGTGACCGCTGTTGGTGTCCGGGTTGATGACGCCGTGTCCCGCGAAATAGAACAGCGCCATGTCCGCATCGCCTTGGAAGAGTGCGGGAATGGCTTCGTTAAGGACGCTTCGCGAGACGACCATGTCATCGCTGGTGATTAACTTGACGCCGAAATTTGGGTCGCCATTCCCATCGGTTTCCAACAACGTTGCCATCGCTGCTGCGTCTGCCACGCACCCGCTAAGTGGCGAGCTTTCATAGGCGTCGATACCGACAATCAGGGCCCGTTTACTCATCGGCCGCCCCCGATCAGAATTTTCAGGTTGTCCCAAGTCCAGGCATAGATTTTGTCGCTGGAAAGAGCTGCCAGAGGTTTGATGCAGGTCTTCTGGGAGTATCCCTTGAGTAGGAAATAGGGCATTCCTTCTTCCTGCGCGATTTTGACTTCTGCGCTAACTCCCGTGGCTGTGTTGGTGTGCTCTCCGCAGATTACTGCCACCACGTCAACCGAGCGTATCCGCGTTCTGGCCTTGTCTTTCCATCGCACGTCGATCGCTTCCTTGATCGACCAGTCAGCGAGTTCGAAGGGGCTGTCCGGCAGCTTTGCTTGTCCCACAAGGAAGTTCTTGAGAATTTCGTCGTGATCGTAATCGAAACTGATAAAAACCTTGGTCTTGGCCATTTAGCGCGCTCCACAAAAGATTGCGAATTCAATCACAAGTTTGCGTAAGCGCAACCGGGTTTATGTCTTCTATTCAGGAAGTGCACATTTATGTTCGCTACTGCTGTAGCATCAAGCAGACTGCGGAAGAGAGGCTGTCTGGATGATGGTCCAATGGCTCCCGCACTTTCCGAGTGACCACTTGTCCATAACGGCAAACTAGGCCATATATGGTCTATGGCAAAGCGCAGCACCCCGACCAGTATGAAGAACGCTATTCAGGCAAAACGGCGCAACGCCAACCTGAAGGGATATCGTTTAGTGGGTACGGCATCGGATGGCACGAGGATTTTATCCCCGAAGCATAAGGCAACGCATTTCACTCAGGCTGAAATGGCGGCCACGATTAAAGCCCTCCGTAAAAACTCAGATTTAGAAGTTTAGAGGTCACGAGACTTCATGGCGCAAGCCAATCTCGATGTATTCGTAAACTGCCCGTTCGATGAGGACTATAGAGAGTTCTTCTACGCGATCGTGTTCACTATAATTCGGTGCGGATTTCGCGCAAGGTGCGGCCTGGAAGCCGACAACGGGGCTGACAACCGCCTCGACAAGATCTGTCGAATTATCTCGGAGTGCGGCCTCGGCGTGCATGATGTATCGAGGACAGAGACAAACGGCGATCCGCCGCTTCCTCGCTTCAACATGCCGTTGGAACTCGGGCTGTTCCTCGGCGCGAAGAGATTTGGAGGCAAGCGTCACCTCACTAAATCGTGCATCATTTTCGACCGCCACGAATATCGATATCGTCAATTTATCTCCGATATTGCGGGTCAGGATGTGCATGAACACTCTGCAGACATTAAAGTTCTAATCACAAAATTATCGGCTTGGCTTAGGCTGCAAGAGCCTGCGCTTGTAATCGCAGGTGGCGCCGTCCTCCATCAGGAGTTCACTGAGTTCACCACGCAGCTGCCAAAAATATTTGCGGCGAGGAAACTCGCGGAGAACGAAGTTACCTTTAACGACTATGCGGTGATTGTCTCGCTGTACCTCAATGAGGCTGCGGCGTAATTTGCTGAGCGACCTAGCGGGTCGTGAAGCGTATAAACCGCCAACTGCCTCATCGAAACGCGCTTTCTCTGCCTGCTGACCGAACGCGACCTCTCAACGGGAGCATCCGATCGCACTGACCTGAAGGCAGGCGATATCTGGCGTGCGCTGGATCCCGCGAACATTATGGAGCTGCTTTGCTTTGAGAGCCACCAAGGATGTGTACTTCCCAACCTGAGGCAGCGAATAAACTAGCCTAATCGCGTTAATGGGACCTTGTTTGCGGCCAGCGACCACTGCTGACCACAATCAGGTCTGTTGCGACCTCCTGATCTTTGACCAGGTAGCCCGAGATGTCCGGACCGCCGGCCGAGACTGCTTTCATTCTTCCGCGAGTGTCGGACGCGTGCCGCCGTCACGCGCCAACGACTCGACCAGCTTGGCGACGGCACCACGTTGAGTACCAGATGTTATCTTGTCGAACTCGCCCGCCAGCTTCAGTGCTGCGGCGCTGACGTTGGGGAGGGGCACAGTGTTAGTGCTCACATCAACGTCGGCGAAGAGCTGGCCGATACTGCAGTCGAGCGCCTGGGACATGGCAACCAACTTGCTTGCCGAAATCCGGTTGGTGCCCTTCTCGTATTTCTGAACCTGCTGGAACGTCAGCCCGAGTTTCGCGCCCAGCGTCTCCTGGGACATGCCGACCATGTTTCGGATACGTTTGACGTTGCGGCCGACGGTTACGTCGACTTCGTTTGGGGACTTGGGATTAGTCATGATGTCACCTCCGATGTGAGTCGCGATGGTTGGCGAAGTTGCTACCAGTGGAGTTCGGTGTCTACTCCCAGAAGTGCTAAGTCGTTCGGCTTGCGTTGGTGGGTGCGTTGGTGGGTTCCTGTGGAGGTGTAAAGTACCGCGCCTGAAAAACGCTACTGCAGGATTAACCTAACGAAATTTCGGGCAGGGCGCGTTCGCGCGACAGAAGAAGGGCCCAAGCTCCGTTATTGCGTGGAGCCAGTCCTTCTTTGGTATAGTGGGGTGTATCGTCGCGCGACCAGCTCGTTGCGCCGAGCCGTACCGACGGAGGCTCGCGGCGCTTTGAAGCGAGCCACCTGCGCCGACCGGGTCCAGATTCCCTCATTATATGAATGACGAGCTCAGAACTGCTTACCTCGAGCGCCGGGAATGCCTTAAGAATCGCCCTTTGGCATTGATCGATGCCCAACCTGCAGACCTGACGAAGCATCCACTTCTGGACAACCCAGAAAAACGCAAGGTTCTTCAAGGCAGAAATAGGCCCGGATAGATGCTGTAGGTCAGCTATCGAGAAGCGACGCACGCTACGATAGCGGAATTCCCGTCCTGAAGGGCGCGTGACCCGTTTCTATCGACGTACATTGGTTTCGCCTGATGCTCATCTTCCTCCAACCGCCGCGACCTGCTTCGACCACATCATTCCGGCGTTCGCCCCGCGGCGTAGTACGGACTGCGCCGACTGGCTGTCGCCTTGCATCCATTGTCATTCGTGCGTCAGGCAGGTGGAGTTGCCCCCAAAAGACCGGACATGCTCAGGTTTGAGATTGCGAGCTGATGAACTCGCGCGGCGATTGGTATCCTAAAGCACTGTGCGGGTGAAGATTGTTGTAATGCTCGAACCAGAACGGCAGATGACGGTTTCAGCGTCGGGGGTTGGATTCACCGAGACGTAATCGCGCTTGAAGGTTTTGACGAACGCCTCGGCCATGCCGTTCGACTGTGGGCTTCGCACCGGTGTCGTGCAAGGTTCCATGCCGATCTCGCGGAGCAAGGATGCGGTGTCCCTGGCGATGAAGCAGGAGCCGTTGTCGGTGAGCCATTCGATGGGCTCGGATAGCATGTTGATGCGACCGAAGCGGTTCTCGACGGCGGTGATCACGAGGTCCTGCACGTCCTGGCTCTTGATGCCCTCGGTGGTGGCGACATGGGCGATTGCTTCACGGTCGCAGCAGTCGAGGGCGAAGGCGACACGGACCTTCTCCTTGTTGTCGCAGCCGATCTCGAAGCCGTCGGAGCACCATCTGATGTTCGAACGCTCGACGGCGACCTGACCGTCGTGGAGACGATCATCGGCCGCTCCGGTGTGGCGCACCAACAGCAGATTGTGCAGCTTCATCACCCGGTAGACGCGCTTGGCATTGGGCCACGAACGCCCATCTTTCCGGGCATTCCGACGCAGGATGGCATGAACGCGCCGATAGCCGTAGGTGGGCATGTCGGCGATGATGGCCTTGATTTCCTCCACCAGTTCCCGATCCGGGAGTGGTGGACGTCCTCTGGCTCTGGAAGGGGAGCCTGCGGCACGCGCGGCGATATTCGAGCGGGCGACACCTAGAGTTTCGCAGACGGTCTTCATTCCAAAATTCCCCTCGGAAGAGAGAGCGAGCGCAACAGATGTTTTTTTGGGCCGCCGGCGATTTCGAGGGCTTCCTTGAGGATTTCGCTCTCCATCGTCTTCTTGCCCAACAGGCGTTGCAGCTCCTTCACCTGGGCCTGAAGCGCCCGGTATTCGGAAGCCGGAACGACCTCCTCCTCGGCGGCCGTCGCCGTCAGCGCCCCTTGAGACGCCAGCTTGCGCCATGCGAACAACTGGTTCGGCTGAATGCCGTGTCGACGCGCGACGATGCTCACCGTCGCGTCCGCCTCATAGGTCTCGTGGATGATCGCCAGCTTCTCTGCCGTGCTCCAGCGCCGCCGACGTTCCGGCCCGGAGAGGACTTCCATCTTAAAATTGCTGCTAGTCATATTACCAACATTACTCCTACCCACTTAGCTAAGTGGTGGAGCATGTCCGGGCCTTTCGGGGGCTAATTCATCGTGCGTCAGGCAGGCGGCAGGGCGGCGTCAACCCTTCGGCGGATACGGGTCGTTGCCATAAGTCCATTCAGTCCGGAACTTATTGTCTTGTCCGTGCACGAGCACCTGCGCGTCATGACCGTCTTTTCCCGCCTTATGCGCCGTGTCCACGGCCTCTTTAATCGCAGCCTTTTGGGTATCGTAAGGCCCGTAGTGCTTGCCGTTGAAGCTGATCTTCCATTGCCCGCCATGAAGGACGACCACGTATTGAGCTCTTGCCATTGATTCTTTCCCAAAGGTGACGATTGCCCGAATCTGCAACCGTACGATGAGTCGCGCAGGGGGGGCGGGCGGTCGGCCGTCATGTGAAGCGTGGAATTATCTAGCAAATGCTACAAGACTGGTTAGGATGGCGATTGGGCAATTCGTTAGGGGCGAGGAAGAACGGTGCCGGACAAGACCGTATTAGATTCTCCAGAAAGGAAGCGCCAAGCCGCCGCCGCGCGTACCCGTTTTGAGAAAGCTGCATTGGAAATAGCCTCAGAGCACCGTTTCGGCGGACCCAATGCGGAATCCACAGAGATCGAGATAGTGGAAGAAGCCACTCGGCTCGTAAGAGAAGCTCGGAAGGGCGAATAACAATCTGGCGCTTGCGGCATTTGGTACATAATTCCGGTGAAGCTTGCGCCTCGATCAGACCTATGGCTCACGATATTCCACCACCCCCGCCGGCGGCGCAACTCCGTTGCTTTCCATAAAGTCGAGCTCGCCCGGCGTGGCGCCGGTTAAGGTTCTTTCAAGTGCGCTCACCAAGCTGACAACGTCACGAGGGCGAGGTGAAAGGGCATCTCGGGAGAATGAAGGATCCATGATCGCGTGTACTGTAGGGTCGGGATCATGGTGGCTCATCCCAAAAGCGTGGCCCAATTCGTGTGTCAGGATCGGCAGCATGTTGAAGCAACCGTCGTCCAGTTCAAAGCGTAGATTGGACTTCTCGTCGAACTTCATCTCCGACCGGTAGCACTTGAATTGAGCCATATTTAAAGCGATCGTCCGCCCTTCGATCTTCGCGCGCGCGAGCATAAGTGGCCGTTGCGGCAGGATCGGGCTGTTCTTGAACTCAAGTCGTATGATGAAGGTCGCGTTTTGGGTGCATTGGACTTGAACGACTTGAGGGGGCAGGAGCATTGTGTATCCGCCATCACTCCTACTCGTGCGCGATGCGACGAAGTGGCGAACCGCGGGGGTCAGTAGTGCATCATTGTCGGCAAGCGCTACGGACCACTGCGTCAAGGCTCCCTGGAAGCCATTGCGAACCTCGGATGCGAACTCTTCACGCTTATAACGAGCTGGTGGAATCCCGTTCTCGACAATCTTAAAAGAGAAGCCATTGGTGAGGATCCGGTTATTCAGGGGGGTCTCGAAGTTGAAGTTTACGGCTAGCATCCTGCTTTCGGTGCAATAGCTCGCGGGGACACGCGCTGCCGCCTGTACCAAATCGCGGCAGACACGGCGCTTGGTGATCGACTGCACCCCGGCGATGTCTCCGGCGGAGCGCGCCCATGGCTCGAACGTATCGACGAACACCACGCCTTCCTTGTTCGCCGCCACGCTTTCCGCGAGGACCGATGCTGAGCCGCCGACGAAGGCGACCTCGAAGACTTCCAACTGGTTGACGCAGGTTAGTTCTGGCTCAGTACTTTCGACAATCATTGCGGAGCATTTCGCAGATGGGAGCAGCTGTAGTCCGACCCTCCAGGACGTCCTGACGGTCTCCCCGAAGCAGTTTTCAACCAGTATGCCCCGAAAGTCGAAACTGAGTTGCCGCAGCGTCGTTAAGTCCTTCGCAGCCGCCGAAAGCAAACCGCTGCAGCCCAAAATGGCAAACATTACCGATATCACAGTGAAAAGCTGCATCGCCGTCCCTTGAGTGGGTGCAGAAATTATATACTATAAATTTATAGTAGCACTCGCGGTCGTTGTCGGGGACTAAAATGACGGGCAAGCTTGGTATCGTTCTATTCGCCTGGTTGTCACTTTTCTCATCGGCCCACGCTGAACCAAGACCCGAGTACGGCAGGTTTTCTTCGCCGCTGGATCTGCGGTTGGCAGGGGACGGGCGAACGGCCACCCTTTTAGGAGAATTCAGCTTCGAAGACGCGAAGGGCGTGGTCTGGAAGGTGCCTGGCGGAACGGTCGTTGACGGAGCATCGATCCCTTGGAGCCTATGGAGCGTTATCGGAAGCCCCTGGACCGGTCTCTACCGGGAGGCGTCCGTTACCCATGATTATTATTGCGAGATGAAGTCGAAGGACTGGAAGGAAGTCCACCGCATGTTCTTCGACGGGATGATGGCCAATGGTGTCAATTCTACGCAGGCGAAGATCATGTATGCTGCGGTCTATCGTTTTGGCCCCCGTTGGGCGTTCCAATACAAGCCGGTTTGCAAAGACTGTGCGGCCGTACCTTATTTCGTAGAGCGCTATACGCCTCAATTCGACGAGATCGAGTTCCAAGCGCTTAAGAAGAAAATCACCGAAGCTGATCCCAGCATTGAGCAGATCGAGCAAGACGCCGATCGGCAGTTCAACCTGTCAATCCAAAATCTTGAAATTGGAATTCCGAGGTTCGTTCAATAGCTTCCTGCACGTTCGTCGTCATTCTCTTGCGCCGCGAAATTCGGCTTCAAGGCTCTCGATGAGGGCGATTTCAGCGGCCGCCAGATCGTCTTGGTAGATACACCGCCAGTTTCCGTGGGAAAGGGACCACGCGATATCTCGTTCGATGGCCCGTGCCGGGTTCGTGTTTCAGCATAGACTCGCGAGGCCGGAAAAATCCACAGGCACGATTTTCGCTGTCATCTTCCTCACCCTGCCGAACTCCTTTGCTTGGCCGTGGAGGGCATCTTGCCCTATCGTCAGTACGCCGGACGAAATGTCCTCCACGCCATTTCAGTTCAAAGCGATGGCTGATTGGCGAAGTTCCGTGTGATGGGATGTCGTGCGTATTCCATCGTCAAATTCGCCTGTCGGACCGGCAGCAGCATCGTCCGATTCTGCTAAACCAATTCGAGTGAACCCAGATCTGGATTGAGTCAGTTTGGTAGGACGCTTGTCAGGTTTACGCCCGCCCGCATCTGCTCCGATACCAAAACCAGTCTTAACACCGAGTTGACCGCGAGGATTGAGCTCGGTCCGGGCGGATGGGAATATAAGGCCGTTTGCGTTGCCGTCGGTCGGTGTCCCACCGCAGGCGATCTCGGGGTTCGGAACAGTGGACAAATCGGCATGACGCTTTGCGTTTTCGACAACACATCGTACTTTACCGTCACGCATGTGAGCATAAAGCGGCCGCCTGGCGTCTTGAGATGGGCCGCGTAGCTAAGAACCAGCATCGGTTGGCGACCGAAAGTGCTGACGACAAGTTCCCGCCATTCCTCGAAGGATAACTCGACATGGAGTCCCATGCCGTGATTGAAGCCCTGCCCTTAACCGGGGCGGAGAGAACTGCGCTCATCGAAATAGCCAACCGCGTGTTCGAAAAGGTGGTCGATCGGGTCGAACCTAAGAACGAAACGCTAACCCGCAAACAGTGGGACCCCGGCGACTACATAGACAATCATTTTTTCCAGGATGCGATGTTGCCGATGACACTGGTTTATGCCGACTACCTTATCGATGCGTTCCTGGTGCACCTTGATCGACTTGGCTTTGCAAGCCGATGCACTGTCCGGCATTATGGAGCAAGGCCAAAAAGGGCGGCTCGCTCAAATTCTGGTTCTCAAGGCCATCCAGACTGCGCCTGGCCTGACCCGAAGGAAGGCTTCGGACAGCATCCACTGTTGCGTCCGGATGGACGCGATCTCGATCCTGAGAAGGTCTGGTCGCTCAGCGAAGACGACGCCTATGGGCTGTGTAGACTTTCGCTGGGCCGACAATGGCGGAAAACCTTATTGCCCCCGCTGCGGATGCCTGGAGCCGTACAGCGTCCGCCGTCGGCGCTTTCGGTGCTCGGAGTCTGAATGCCGTGTACGGAGTGGAGACAGCTTCGACATTTGCGGAATGTGAGCACTTCGAGCGCGCGCTGGTCCGTCCCTATCCACAGCTTGCATTGCTAATATAAACACAGCCGTGGATTTCATCAGAGATGCAGTTGCATTTCGATTTTTTGCTCTCATAACCTGCGGCTCTATTCTTGAGATTCGGCGTTCTGTCGAGGGAGTCCATGCGTCACAATTTGCTCGGTTTTGCGGCCTTGGCCGCCACGGTTTCGCTTGTCTTGTCGACAGGGTCACAAGAGCGATCTTTTGACTTGTCTGCCGCCTTTGTCGGTGTCGCGCAGGCACAGGAAGCAGGGACTGAGACGCCACCTAGCGGCGGTCTTGGCAATGGCGCGCAGGGACTTGGCGGCGCGGCGGGGGCAGGTGATCCAGCCCAGTCTGAGGTCAAGCCGGACACGGCCGTCGATCGCACCCGGTTGGGCAATGGCAGCGAAGTTGGCAAGACC
>NZ_LMDT01000031.1:0-73530 GCF_001425885.1 Ensifer sp. Root1252
TTCGTCATCAACGCGCAGAACTGCGTGCACTGCAAGACCTGCGACATCAAGGACCCGAACCAGAACATCAACTGGGTGCCGCCGCAGGGCGGCGAGGGGCCGGTCTATCCCAACATGTGAGGGCCCGACTACGTTCGTCCACAATCAGGCGTGGTCGGCTGCCACTCAAGATCGCATAATGTATCGACTGGAATGCCAATCCATCGGACGATTGGTGATGCGTGAACGGATCCACGATGCCGCAATGGCACTACGCCGATAGGCGTGCCTCCGCAAAGTGGTCGGCGGCTTCTTCCAGCACCTCTTCTGCCCATTGGTTGAGACTCTTTCCCGAAAGCTCGGCAGCAAGAGCTGCTCGGCGATGGACCTCCGGAGCGACCCGAAACATCATCTTCCCAGAATAGGGCCGCTGAGGCTCTTTGCCGATTTTCTTGCAGGTGTCGAGAAAGTCATCGACTGCCTCATGGAAGGCTTTCTTGAGTTCAGCGACGCTGTCACCGTGAAAGCCGATTACATCGGAAATACCTGCAATCTTGCCGAAAAACACTTCGTCGTCAGCGTCGAACTCGATGCGAGCGTGATACCCGTTGTAGGTCATGGTGTTCAAGGGTGAACTGGCGGGCGATCTCCGCCCTCAGGCTCACCCGTAATTGCTCTTCGGTAAAACCTTTCAAGTCGACGATGTCGCCGGCGCCATTCGTCACCCCATAGTCGTCAACGGTCTCGGAGAAATAGACGACCCGCCATAGAGCAGGCTCGTACCCCTGCCCTTGCCGAGTTCGAAGGAGGCATAGGGACCGGCCTCGGGTCGCAAGTCGCCAGCGCCGCCGAAAATACGGCTGTGCGTCATCGGCAAGACATCGGGAGCAGAATTGCAGCGGTCGAACTGCCGCGGCGCCATCGAGGCGAAGCGGCAGCGGGAGCGGCTTCAGCGGCGACAATGTCATTGTCATCACCGAGAGCTTTCGCGGCAAAAGACCGGTATGTGCGTGGAGCAGGCGGGCGACCTCGGCGTGAAGCCTGAGGTCAAGGGATCGGACCACATCCTTAAGCCGAGCACACGGGCGAACGCGCGAGGCGATCTGATCGGTCGTTGCCGCTCAAGCCATGATTGCGCCGCCTCGACCGAAGCGAACATCCCCTCCTAGGCCTTGCGGCAGGGCTCCTCAATGGCCCCCTTGATTAAGTTGGTGCCCGGTTGTGAGCGGCATCTGTAGCTCTTTGAGGCTGTTGCTGGTTAGCCTTGTGCTTAAAGATATAGGTATTGGTGGGTTGGCGTTTGTCGCCTGTGTAATGTTGGTTTGCGCCAATCCCCGGGTAGTAATCTCCGTCGCATTCTTGTGCAAGAGAAGAAAGGGGGGCGGCGGTTGCTATGGTGGAGATGATCGCCGCGAACAAAATTCTACAATTCTCATTCATTACTTCCTCCCACGTTGACGACATCGTTTTCTCATACGCCCATTTCGACATTGCCCCAGTCGCTAGTGCAGCCGGAATCCGACTGAAATCCCCAGCCACCCCATCGAAAGGGGCATGTAGAGGTGGCAGCAAGCCATTCACACGCTCATGGGCACCCCACACTGCGAGCATAAACGGGCAATTTCGAGACTTATTGGGGAGTGCAATCGGTCGCGGGACACCGCTCGTATGGTGTCAGTCCGAAACAATACTCCCGATCAATAAAGAGCCTACCGTGACTGCGAATGCATCGATCGCCTTTAGGACGTCTTCTGGCAGGGTGATGTTTACGCGAACGGTTCTTTTGGCTTCCGCCCTGACGCCAACTAGAATTGCAACACCGTCCTGGTCTCCGCGTCTGCCACAACCGCCTCCAGTGTAGAAGGCTCGGGAATTGCTTCGCCGTCTTCGGCTAGCCCTTCAATGTGTAGAGACAAGGCTTCTTCGGCCATAGCTCGCGCATCGTCGAGGTCGGTTCCGGCGGTGACCAGGCCCGGAAAGTCGGGAAAGGACACGCCGTAATCGCTGTCGGCATCCTTATGGATCAATCCGATATAATTGCGCATGTTCATTACCTCAGCTTAAGTCCTGCTTGTTTCTCGATACTCTTCAATGTTCCGATCGGAATGTCGAGACGCTGGTCCGGTCCGCGTCCTTGCGCATTCTGACCACGGCATCGGAAGCGTCCCGCCTTCACGGAAAACCGAACTGACGGGCGATATGTTCGCGCCCGCGCGGTTTTCTCGGCCCATGGCCGTCGCCGTCTCGTTCCCGATATCGGCCCGAGGCTCTTGGGACCGTCCTATTTAGTCACCGTCAACATGGCGTGCATGCCGGCTTCATAATGGCTCTTGATGTTGCAGAGGAGTACGTAGGAGCCCGGCGCAAGTTTCGCTTTTAACTGACCATCGGCACCTGGCTTCAGCTCGGAAACTTCGCCCATGCTTTTGAGCTTCTTCTCGTCGACCCGCCCTTTGGCGGCAACAACCACAATTTGCTGATCGGCCGACTTCAGCTTCACAAGTACTACCTCATGTTCTTCCGTAATGGCGTCGTTGTGGACGAGAAATGTCGCCTCGCCGGCCTTGATCGTGGACTGGTCGAGAGTCAGGGTCATCGGACCACCAGCTTCGCCACCCTCTGTGACCTTGACGATGGTTGCGGCGAATGCAGGCGTTGCAAGACAGACAATGGCAAAGACGGCAAATGTGTTCTGGAGGTATCGCATGCGGAGTTCTCCTTTTTGAATGGGCAGCTTTGAGGTCTAGAGGGATGCTGAAAGGCACCGGAACCTAAGGGCCTGGTCCTGTCGGTTTCCTGTCATTCTGTCGAATTGCTGGGTACGGACTTCGAGCGCGTTGCGTACGCGTAGTCATCGCTAGGACGGGTAATGGGATCTCGAATTCACCAGCGTGCTCCGCCCAAGCAAACCGGCTATCGCCAGTGCGGCGGCCGAGAAAAGGATCGCTCACCTGGCGATCCGACGTCGAAAGCGCGGGTCACAGTCATTTGCGATGATGACGATAGGCACCAGGACCTTAATCGGGCCACGCATCAGAAAATGCATGAAGAATATCTTTCGCGCGCCGAACTCTACCTCCGGCATCTCCGCGGCGAGCGACGATTGCGCAAACCATTGCACCGGCAAGAAGGCTAGACTCATCCCCAGAGCGGGGATCTGCGGGGCGATCGGCCATTGACCCGCCGCCGGGGTTCGTCGGCATGAATCAGCGTAATATGAAACAACCTCGAGGGTCAGGTCCCGCAAATACGTCGTCATCGACCGGTCCAAACACGACTTCGACAGCACACTTCAAAGGTCTATACATCCGTAGGGCGACTTGTGTTGTCCACGGCTGATCTCACGCTGGCGGGTGAGTTCACCGCACTATCGTGACCGAGCAAAGCGCCTGTTGTGCGACCTTCTGCGAGACGCTTCCAAGCAGCATCCCGGCTAACCTTCCCAGCCCACGGCTGCCGACGACGATCATGTCTGCACCAATCTCGTTCGCTACGGCGAGAATGGTCTCAGCATAGTCGCCAGGTTCGACCCGCGTGTGCACGTCGTTGACGCCAAGAGTTCGTGCACGTTCCGCCGCATTCTCGACAATGCGTTCTCCGAGCACCGACCTCGTCTCGCCAATGCCGCCTTGCGAACTTTTGAATAAATCGTGCCTCGAGGAGAGGGCGCGCTCTTGCCCAGGCATCGTGATCGCCGAGACACGCCGCACCATATGCTCGGCTCGTGCAAGTTGGCTTGCTTCCTCGGCCCTCACGGCGTTCAATATGACGTGAAGGATAGTAACGCGCGCGCCCGGACCCCTTGCGATGTTGGCTGCCATCTCCACGGCCTTCCAAGCCGTATCGGAGCCGTCTGTTGCAACAAGAACGTGTTTGATCATCATCGTCCCTCCGGTTCAGCAAGTCTCCCACAACTGAGGCGGAATGTATTGATACTGGTCAAAGGACTGCAAGCGTACTTCGAAACCTGGGCTGACGTCGCGGCGAGCGCCAAGGCGCCGGATAATACGGACAGCGCGGCTGCGGCCACGCAGACTTGGCATCGGCATTCTTGATGCCGATCAATGTAGGCTCTCTGGTCGCGTTCCGGATCGATTTCCGCAAACTAGTTTTACGATACTTGCGACCGACAGCCGGGCATAATTTCTATTCTTCTGCACCAAAAAATCTCAGGCGAGCCTCAGCTTGGTACGCTGCGGGGGAGGGCGCAGGCGGCGGTGTCAGCACTGTGCTCCGTGTCGCGTGTGAGGTTGGAACCCCTTACGCTGTCCACAAAGTTATCGATGTCCGTTCTCATTATAGCTCTCAACCTCACCATCGACGTTTCAAGCCTCGCTGAGCGCCCATTTATGGGCCGTTCGATCGGGCCCCTTGATGCGCGCCATTGACGAACGGAATGCGATTAAACAGCCGAGCGCTATTGCGCCGAGAACTTCGAGGAGCGCTATCTTTCATAGGACGTCATTTAACACCTGTGACGACACCTTCTCGCTGGTGTCACTGGTGTCGGCCGGTCTTGGCATCGGCTTTGCGTCGGAGTGGAGGGGCGGTCTGCGAATTTTCATCCTTGAACCTGCGATCATGCCCATCGGATAAATGTCGTGCTCCAATTGACGTGGCGCAAGGAAACCGGTCCGCACTATTGGTAGTTTGTCGCATGTTCATACGACTGCACTTGAGCGCCAAAGCGCGGACGCAAACCCGTGCCTTGCCTCGGATCTCCTGCTTCTCGAAAGGAGAACGAACATGACTACAGCAAAACTTGCATATGTGGCGATTGGCGCCACGCTCCTAGCAAACAGCCCCACGCCATCCTTGGCTCAAACAGCCCCCGCCGAGAAACAAGATGCGCGGCCGGGTTACTCTGAGATGATGCCTGGCGAGATGATGGGGGGGAGGCAGCGCGGCATGATGGGTGGCATGCGCCAAAACATGATGCAAGGCCACATGATGAAGATCATGTTTGCCGTTGCCGATGTTGATGGCGACGGCGCCCTGTCGTTCGACGAAGTCACAACGATCCACAAGAGGATCTTCGAGACGGTCGATGCGAACAAGGACGGCAAGGTGACGCCCGAGGAGATGCAGGCCTTCATGCGCGATCAATGAGGCCTTGAAACCGGCTTTTTCGCCGGCATGCGGACCATAAAAAGGTCTGGAGAGCCGGTTCCGTCCGTTCGCAAACGTCCCCACACGCGGCTCCGCCGCGCCTGTGTAGCTGGCGCAATGCCTGCATCGTAGTGAAAACAATTGCTCACCGTTTGTCGTTGCGCTCAAAAAACGAGGGCCGTGGTGACAACCAGCCCCTTGTTTTTGCAATCGATAATACGGTTTCCAATATCGAGTTGGCATTCTGATGCAGGGTCGTAAATTGAACTTCATTCCCGGCGGTTTGTCGCCCTCCGCATCCGGCCAGTCTCGAATTCCCTTGGCACCGCAGGCGCCGGCTTTGTCCAGCCACTACAGCTTGTAGCCGATCTTTCGGAGCAGGTCTTTCCGCCACGCGATGTCCGCATCGGTTTCGAAGCCCAGCGGTGAGGCGCCATCCACCACGCCGAGCACGCCGCGGCCCAGTTCAGTTTGCGCGACGATCACCTGTGTCGGGTTGGCAGTCGCACAATAGATGCGACAGACCTCTGGCACCGCACGCACCGCAGCCAGCACGTTGATGGGAAAGAATCCGTCGCCGAGGAAGATCAGGAAAGTGTGGCCGGCGCCAATGGCCAATGCGTTGTCACGTGCCAGGGCAAGCTCGGCTTCGTCATTACCCGACCAACGCACCAGCCGCTTACCGGAGGCCTCGCAGAAGGCCAGCCCGAAGCGGATGCCTGGAACCGCGCCCACCAATGCCTCGTGGAGATCTTCCACGGTCTTGATGAAATGCGACTGGCCAAAAATGAAGTTGGCGGCGTCCGGCTTGACGATGGGCACCACGGTGAGTTCCATGGCTGCGCTCCTTCAAGGTAGGCAACGCGATGGTAGGTAGGCCCACAGAAGGCGATTTCAAGCCATCACATGCGGCCAATTCGCCCTCCGCGCCGCCACCGGAGGGCCAGAGCGCGGCTCGCCTACCGTGACTTCGAAATGATCCGCGCGACGCAACGGTGGCTGGTGAGCTGGATCAGGCTGCCCGACGACGAGAATGTCGAGGTCGGCGTCGGCCCAGTCGGCTTCAGCATCGTTATCTGCGAGGAGCTTGCTACGTCCGCAATGACGAGGGTTCAGACCCGAGGTCCGGTATTGCACTACATGGCGCGCGAGGCGCGCGCCAGCAGGACACCGGTCAATGAACCTGCGAAACCGAGGTGGGCCAGATATTGCGTGATGACCGTGCTGTAAGTCAACATGCCGACAAGGCGACCGCGCGCTACCCAGGACGGACTAACCGATAGATCGACAGTCGCCGAGATGAGCAATGGCTGAGTCAATGTCGTCGCGCCGCGATATAGGAGCGAGTGAGCGAAAGGTTGGGCATTCGGGAATGGTGCGGTGCCGCCAGGAACGTTGCAAGGGTGGCCTCATCGAAGCGCTCAGCTTCGGCGATCTGTGCGAATGTTGGAACAGTGTCCGAACCTTGACGTTGCTCGGGTGCCACGACGTGACACCCGCTGCACCAGCGCTTCAAGCGGGTGGTCACTCGGCTATCAATCTATGACGCCACATCCAGAGAAACGCGCATTGATGCGCGTCAAAATGCGCGGCCCAAACCGATCTCAATCTCGTCGTTTGTCAACGAGCGATGCCGCTTGCTTGAGGGATGTGCTTCCAATCGATTGATAGTGAACTTTTCGTGGAAATCAGCATCAGCAAACAACGCACGGTTCGCCGCGTCGCGCTGGTGGAGGTTGTTCGCAGACGGTGTCGGCCTTGCATGCATGGAATTTGTGATCACCAACTCCATCCAGATACACCCGATGGCGCTTGTCTATTTCGATCGGCTGCACGATAAGGGCCGGTGGTGGTCGGCGTGTGGTGATTAGGTTTGAGGAAAGACCGAAGCTCCATTGGCGGCCCTCGCTACCCTCTGGAAGATATGCACTTACGAATTTGCCGGGGCAGGCGAGGCCGATCCTTCGGTGGAGGAAATGTTTGACGGCCCACTCAAGGCTCGCAAAGCGTTAACGATCGCTGCGATGTCTATCCCTTCCTGCAAAAGGGCGCCGGCGACCGGAGTTATGTATCCAAAGGCCGCAAAGACCATCGCGATCCCCGACAAAGCCAGACCGACAACGATGCTTTGCAAGGCGATTCGCCTTGTACGCCGTGCGATCATGACAGCATGAGGTACGCGATCAATCCGATCGACCAGGATCACGACATCCGCAGCTTCTGACGAGGCGGTCGCCCCGCGGGCACCCAGGGCGATGCCAATATCAGCCGCAGCCAGTGCCGGCGCATCATTGATCCCGTCACCCACCATCATCGTCGGCTGGCGACGTTGTTCGGCCGCAACGGCTGCAAGCTTTTCGGCCGGACTACGATCGGCATAGACCTCGTCGATCCCAAGGGAAGATCCGACGATGCTGGCGGTCTCGGCGTCATCGCCGGTGACCATGATGATACGCGAAATGCCGGCTGCATGAAGCTGAGCCAATGCGGCCGGCGCCTCAAGGCGGATTGCGTCCGCCAAAACGAGGAATGCAGCGATCCGACCGTCCACGGACACATAGATTGCGAGTCCCGAACTGCCTTCCCTAGCTGATGCAACCGAACAGGCCCATGCCGGTACCTCTCCATCTGCAAGGACAAGGGCACGCGACCCGGCGCGCACATGCCTACCCTCGACAATGCCCTCCAATCCGGAGCCGCGAAACTCCCGGACATTTGTCGGCGATGACAGTGGCATTCCCTTCGCTCGCGCCAAGGCAACGATGGTCTCGGCCAGAACATGGTGTGAGGCCTGCTCGAGGGATGCGAGAAGGCGCAAGATTTCTTCGGCGTCGCTATTTGGCGCCGTTTCGAAGAAAGTTATGCGTGCCCCGCCTTCAGTCAATGTCCCCGTCTTGTCGAAAATGACAGTGCGGACAAGGGCAAGCGCCTCGAGCGCGGAGCTTCCCTTCATCAGGACGCCCGCGCGTGCGGCGCGCGAGACGCCGCCGATGAAGGCAACGGGTGCGGCGAGAATGAGCGGGCAGGGAGTGGCGACAACGAGCACGGCGAGTGCCCTGATGCGATCACCCGATAGCCACCACGCAAGACCTGCAACGAGAAGCGTCGCTGGCAAAAGCAGCAGGGCGAAACGATCGGCTATTCGGATGAACGGTGCCTTGGCGGTCTGTGCCTCTTCGACCATACGGACAATGCCGGCATAGGTGCTCTTACTGGCTGGGGCAGACGCTCGATAGTGGAACGCCTCGCCGGCATTGACGGTGCCGCTTCTAAGGTGTTCACCCTTCCGCCGAATTTCCGGTAAAGGCTCGCCGGTCACGGCGGACTCGTCAAGCTTGGCCTGTTCATTAAGAAGGTGCCCGTCTACGGGCAACAGCTCGCCGGCTCTTACCAGCAAGTCGTCACCTACGACGATCTCTCCAGCCGCAATGTCCGTTACTTCGCCCTCAGCGACCTTGTGGGCAATGCGGGGCGTTCGATCACGAAGCGACCTCAGGTCGCGTTCGGCTTTGCCGCGTGCGTAATCTTCCAGCAGGTTGCCGCCAGTATACATCATGGCGACCACCACACCTGCGAGTGGCTGCCCCATGGCGATCGAAGCTAGCATCGCAACGAGCGCTATGGCGTCCACACCCATCCGTCCGACCAGGAAATCGCGCACAATCGTGATTGCAAGCGCTGCGACGACCGGAACTGTCGCGGCGCTCCAAATGAGGTCGGGTGCCAGCGGCCAGCCGACGTATTTTACCAGTAAGCCGGCAAGCATGCCGGTTAGAGCGACCGCCAGAAATGCAAGGTGGAAGAAACCCGCTCTCATGCAATCCGCACCTCCCGCTGTCCATTCCGAGGCTCAGGCGATTGTGCCGCAATAGAGTACCGGCGCGGCAGCCCCCGGTTGACCGCTCGATGCCGAACAGCAGGCCAAGCGTCCCACCAAGCAGCAGGCTTCGAAGCAGTTGTTCAATGTACCATGAGAACCGGCACTGACGCGGTCTCGAGCATCGGGCGGGTTAACCTGCCAAAAACCCGCTCGCGCATTCGCGAATGGCCATAGGCGCCCATCACCATCAGCTCTGCCGAGGCGTCCCGCGCGTATCGGTTCAGCCCTTCGTCAATGCTGCGTCCCTCGCTTGGCACCGCTCGACGGCGACCGAGACGCCATGGCGAACAAGGTATGCCGCGATGTCGGCGCCGGGTTCTTCGCCATTGCGACCGTAGCTGGCGCGCGGATCGACCATCGTGACCTGCACGTGATCTGCGCCTGCCAGAATGCCCTTTGCCTCGCGCCCGAGCCGCCTCGAAACCCGAATCCCAAGCCAGCACGACTTTTTTCGGAGTAAGTGTCGCGGTTTTGCCTCTGGGCACGATCAGTATCGGACATGCGGAACGAAACAACGCTCCATCGAGCGTGCGGGAGCGTAGTTCCGGATCGGCCATCAGCCCATCGCCGACAAGCGTGAGATCGCAATAGCGCGCCCTGTCTCCGATTTCGTCGTCTGCCCAGGCAATTTCTGCGTACATCGTGGCGACGTCGAAGGGTATTCCCGTCTGATCCAGGATCGCTTTTGCCTTTTCCACACATGTCTCAAGTCTGACGATATCGCGCTGCCTTTCATCGAGCCAATCGACGGATACAGCAGCTGCATATTCGCCAATTCGCGGAGGTGACACGAGTTTGACAATCAACAGTGAAAGATGGGCGCCGCCTGGCCATCGTCAATGACATCGTCGATGTTTATGTTCTCTTGATAGACATTCAAAACATCGACAGTGGTGGGCTGCGCATCATGATTCGCTTCTGACTGCCACTCATCCGCCCTTCGACGATGACACAATGCAATCAGCCCGCCGGAGGAACGGTTCCGCACGAAGGAAGACGGCTGCGAATGCTTCTGCCGCGCTCGATCATTCTGGCTCCGGGTCTTGGTGCGCATGGCGGTGACGTCAGCAGCATACATGCCCTTCGTTGAACACAGCAGGGCGATCTTTTAGTTCCGGTTTCGAGCGGTCTCACTCGCGTCGAAGATCGAGGCATTTCTATCGCGGTCTATCGAGCGGCGTAAGCAACAAGCTCGCCACGCTGAATGAAGCAACACACCACCCCCATCAAGCGGGAGCCGCCGACGTGGAAAGCTACCCACGCGGGCACGATTCCCATGATGAAGAAAGAAGCCGAAGAAAATGTGATGAAATGCGCTCACAGGAGTTCGTGCGACTTTAACGCCGAACTCTTGCAACGTAACAAGCTTTAGGATCCTTGGAGCCGCAAAAACCGCCGGTCGACCATGGTCAGGGCAAGTGAAGCTGCCAAACTGATACCGAGAACGATCATGGCGCTAGCGGTGCCAGCCACTTCCAGCTGCGTTGCCGCGATGGGCAAAACAACCAGGATAGCCAGATTGTTGAGGCTTTCAGAAACTGCCAGAACCTGACCTTTGTCAGCGTCGCTGCGGGTGGCGAGCATGGACGTGCTCGCTGGCGCGGCGAGGCCAAGCGCAAATCCCCAAATGACAAGACAGACAAGCCCTCCTGTTAAGGGAAGGGGCGCGAGCATGAATGTGCTGACCGCCAAAATAAGAAGTGCGAGGGCTACAACGAGCGTCACGTCGTCTTTTCGGCAAAGGCGGCTGACGGGGCCGATACCGAGATTACCAATTGCAAGCCCGAGGCCGAACGCCGACACCGAAACTCCGACTGCGCCAACACTTAGGCCGTGACGTAATCGAAGCACTTCGCCGGCAAGAAGGAAACCAGCCACTGCCGTTCCATTCCATAGACCTTTTGCAAACAGCGGACGAGTGATACTTCCTCGAACAATCCAGGCAAGCCGCTTCGGCTTTTTTGCTGGACGGCGGGACAGTTGAGAGGGGATCACACGCTGCGCGATGATGAAGGCCACTAGGTATCCAGTCGCGGTAACATGAAAGGGTGCGCGCCAGTCGAAGGCGTCCGTCAGGATGCCGGCAAACACCGGACCAGCTACTATTCCGAAGGTCATGCCGATCATGACGACTCCCATGGCGGCAGATTGCCGGTGAGCCGGGACGATATCAGACACCAACGCGAAGGCTGTCGGAATGAGCGCCGCCGATGCCACCCCCCCAAACATCCGCAGCGCGATGGCTGCGCCAAAACTTGGAGCAATCGTCAACGCTAAGCCATCAACTGGACTAGGGTCCGGACCCAATAAGTGGGTTTCCTTGCGCACTGCGACGTGATTCACTCGCCTCAGCGAGGAGGCGGTTGCATGTCTGATTTCTTTTGGTTTTCCGACGCGCAGTGGGAGCGGATAGAGCCGCTTTTGCCGACAGATGTGCGAGGCAAGCCGCGCGTGGATGACCGCCGGGTCTTGAGCGGGATCGTCCATGCGCTGCGCTGTGGTGGCCGCTGGGCGGATTGCGCAGATGTCTATGGACCGAAGAAGACACTCTACAACCGCTTCGTCCGCTGGTCCGAACGCGGCATCTGGGAAGGCATCTTCAGTGCGCTCGCAGGGGCCGATGATGCGCCGGATCGACTGTTCATCGACAGCAGTTGCATCAAGGTCCACCGCTGTGCGGGTGGAGGAAAAGGGGGGCCTTGGCTCATGGTATCGGCCGCACCAAAGGTGGACGGAACACCAAGCTCCATGCTGTCTGCGATGCCAAAGGCCGCCCTCACGTCCTGCTCCTGACGCCCGGCAACGTCCACGATTGCAAGGTGGCGAGGCTCTGTATCGAAGCTCTGCCACCCTCCGCCGAACTCGTCGCCGACAAAGGCTATGACAGCCAGGCTCTGCGCGAGTGGCTCGACGAGCGTGGTACCCAAGCCGTCATCCCGCCGCGCAAGAACCGCAAAATCCAATATGAATACGACAAGGCCATCTACAAGCAGCGCAACGTCATCGAGCGCATGTTCTGTCGCCTCAAGGACTGGCGTCGCCTCGCGACCCGCTTCGACCGCAACATCAAAAACTTCATGGGGGCAATCGCACTCGCAGCCGCCGTCATCTGGTGGTTGTGAGTCCGGACCCTANGCAGACCTGACGAAGCATCCTGTCGCCTCAAGGACTGGCGTCGCCTCGCGACCCGCTTCGACCGCAACATCAAAAACTTCATGGGGGCAATCGCACTCGCAGCCGCCGTCATCTGGTGGTTGTGAGTCCGGACCCTAAAAGGAGACGGCGACGGTCCATGCGATCAGACAGAAATCCGAAGATTGGAGCCGCGATAGCATAGGACAACGCGTAACTGGACACGAGCCAGGATGCGTTTGCGGGCGTTATGTCGAAAGCCTGCGCGAGTGGCGCAAGCATGGCAGACAGCATGAACTCGGTCGCTCCGACGAAAAAGACGGCGAGAGCAAGAATATGCAAGAGAATTCGTGAGGGCACGAATATCCTCCATCAATGTCGTGTTGAGAGGTAACCGGCGCGCGAGTGTTTGCGGTCGCAAACATAGCACCGGAGCAAAGTCGAATGGGGGAATTTGGGGGGGCGACCGTACGCCCGCACGCAGGAAGAGCCTGCTATTGGTCTGCTTCTTATCTCAATGTGGATGAGAATGGAAGACCACTCCGATGATAGAAGCTGTTGGACAGCCGTTACTCGAACCCCGCGTAGTGGCGAATATGCGACGCTCAATCTCGGCTACGGCCAATCTGCGGTTTCCTTCACACGGTCTGGATTTGAAGAAATGGACGAAGTCACTGGTGACGGCCACGCCGAATTTCCGGACGATGGCGCAATCGAGATCGTGTTCGCTTACGACAATGGCGACGAGGCCATTCTAAAGGCCAAACCAGGGACTTCTTCAACGGTCTGCTAGTGGCAGCGAGAGGTCTCCGCGCAGCCGATGTTGCCGCTATGCGCCTCGAAAATCGCATAATGTATCATCTGGATTGTGCACTGCGGCCGATCCTTGAGAATGTGCCGTTTCATCGCGCCGTACTTTCGCGAACCTGAAGCTCGAAGCCCAAGTCGACGATCGGCGATTCAATTGGCCGGCCGGCAAGTCGATCCAGCACCATCCGCACCGAGCGCCGGCCGATTTCATAGCGCGGCGTGCGTACGCTGGTGAGCGACGGATAGGCGACGTGCATCATGTCGAGATCGTTGAAGCCGCAGATTGCCATGCTGTGCGGCACGGCGATACCCGCCCGCTGGCATTCGAACAGCACGCCCATGGCAAGGTCATCATTGTTGCAGAAGACCGCATCAAGATCGGCGACCTTGGCAAGCGCATCGGCCAGGAGCGGCGCACCGAGCGATACGCGTGAAGGCGTCAGCGTGGTGGTTACCAGCTTGGGATCAAAGAGCTGAGCGGTCTCCAGAGCCGAGCGGTAACCGGCGAGGCGACGCTGCGAGCGAGGATCCATTCGCGCTCCGATGAAGCCTATTCGGCGATATCCAGCCTCGATCAGATGGTTGGTCGCCGCCTTGCCGCCATCGAAGTGGGAGAACCCGACCAGCATATCGACCGGATCGTCGCCATACTCCATGATCTGCACGATAGGGCAATCCGCGCTCTCGAGCAGTTTGCGGGTCGTTTCGGTCTGGTCGATGCCGGACACGATCAGCGCCGATGGCCGCTGGCTCAAAAACATCCGCATCAGCCGTTCCTCTTCCCGGGGCGAATAGTGGGTATTGCCCATCTGTATCTGCAACGGACCGTCGCCGAGCTCGTCATAGATGCCTCTCACCGTGTCGGCGAAGACGATGTTTGTCAGTGACGGCACGAGAACACCGATCACATCGGCTCGGGAGGAGGCAAGCGCGCGCGCATTGGGGTCGGGCGCATAGCCGAGCTGGACCACCGCCGTATCGATCTCCGCGCGCAGTTCGGCCGAAACCAGCGACGGATCGCGTAGCGCGCGCGACACGGTAATCGCGGCAACCCCTGCCAGCTTTGCGACGTCGGCTATGGTTGGCCTCCCACTGCCGCGTCGGCTTGCCTTCCGGCTCTGGTCTTTGGAAGTGATGTCGTCCTTCACGTCGACTCCTGCTGGCTGCGTGAGCGCAGGGTCCCGACATCGATGCGGCCGACATACCAGTTCCCTGCGTCCACCTCATCGAAGACGACGGAGATTTCGCGCTCGGATAATCCGGTTGCCTCGGCAATCGCCACAATGACCTGGCTGCTGATTGCCGCCTTCTTGGCCGCAGGATCGTCGGCGAGGGTCTCGCGCACGATGGTGATCCGCACGAACGGCATGGCTGGCCTCCTGCCTCAGTCGAGTCTTGCGCCGTTGACCATCAGTCGAACGGCATAAAGCGAGCTGGTCGCGCAGATGTAGAGGATATTTCGCTTAGGCCCGCCGAACACGCAATTGGCGGTGTTTTCCGGCACTCTCACCTTGCCGAGCAAGGTGCCGTCCGGGTGGTAGCAATGGATGCCGTCGCGGGCGCTTGTCCAGATCCGCCCTTCGTCGTCCAGGCGGAACCCGTCAAAGAGGCCTACGGTGCAATCGGCAAAGACCCGCCCGCCCGATATCGCGCCCGGCTCGTTCACATCGAAGACGCGCATATGCGCAGGAAGGTCGGGCCCATGCGTCCGGCCGGTGTCGACGACGTAGAGCTCTTTTTCGTCAAGCGAAAAGGCGAGGCCATTCGGCCGCACCATGTCGGTAATGACGGCCGCAACCGCGCCCGTTTTCGGGTCGACACGATAGACGTGGCAGGCGCCGATTTCACTTTCGGCCTTGTGGCCCTCGTAATCGGACTCGATGCCGTAGGCGGGATCGGTGAACCAGATCGACCCGTCTGATCGCACGACGACGTCGTTCGGCGAGTTGAGCCGCTTGCCGTTCCAGCGATCGGCGACGGTGGTGATGCTCCCGTCATGTTCGGTGCGGCTGACACGGCGGCCACCGTGCTCACAGGTCACCAGACGGCCATGCCGGTCGGTGGTATTGCCGTTCGCAAAGTTCGACGGTTGGCGAAAGATGCTGACATGCCCGTCGGTTTCGTCATAACGCAGCATCCGGTCATTGGGGATATCCGACCACACCAGATAGCGCCCGGCGGCGAAATAGGCCGGCCCTTCGGCCCAGCGACACCCCGTGTAGAGCTGTTCCACTCGGGCGCTGTGATTGACCAGGCTGGCAAAGCGCTGGTCTACGATCTCGAAATCCTCGGCCATGGGTACCCTCATGCGGCAACGATCGCACTCTGACCGCGGCATGATAGCGCTAACATCACGGAAGTGAATAGCCTTCCTGCATCGGTGTCGATCGTCGCCGAAATTCAACTGAAAATTGGGAAGTTCGGTTCTCGGTAATCCGCAAATGTTACTTTACAATTTTTTGTGGTAGCGCTACCTAATTAAGAGACAGCGGTGTTTTCGGGAGGAGACCAGAGCGCCTCGTCAATGGTGAAAGCAGGCATCCAGCGTGCCGGTGCCAGAGAAGTTCGTGCCGTTCCGGGGGAAGAGTTCCCTCTCGAACCGGAGAACAAAATCAGTGGCGCGCCAATGGGAGGAAATGTCGATGGTGAAGTCACTCGCTGGCGGCATCGTTGCTGCCACTGCCTTTTTCATGTTGGGATCGGCCGCCTATGCAGAGCCGGAAGTGGTTTCAGGGCCCGCGGCGGAGCCGGAATGTTTCGCGCCCTGGTCGGCAGACACCAAATTCTTCAAGTTTCCGAAAAAGCACGGCCCATACCGCATCGCTCTTGCGAACGGCTACATTGCCAACACCTGGCGTATCCAGATGGTGCAGACAGCCAAGGCCTATGCCGCTCAGCCCGACGTCGCGGCCAAGCTGAAGGAGTTCAAGGTCGTATCGACGGGTGAGGACGTGCCCGCCCAAATCTCGGCGATCAACAACTTCATCGATTCCGGCTATGACGCCATCGTCGTCAACGCCCAGAACCCGACGGCATTCGCGCCCGTCATCAAGCGGGCGAAGGAAGCCGGCGTGGTGCTGGTTGCCTTCGATAACATCCTCGACACCGAGGACGCGATCAACGTGAACGTCGACCAGAAGGGGCTCGGCGGACTGTGGGGCGAATGGCTCGTCAAACATCTGCCGAATGGCGGCAAGGTACTCGAGGTGCGCGGTGTGGCCGGAACTTCGGTCGACACCGACCGGCACGATGGGATCCATGAGAAACTCCAGGCATCGGGCAAGAAATTCGAAGTCGTCGAGGTCATGGGAAAGTGGGATGACGCGGTGGCCCAAAAGGTGACGGCGGATGCGATCGCCACCAGCGGTCCCTTTGACGGCATTACCGGTCAGGGTGGCGATACCGGCATCGTCCAGGCGATGATCGACGCCAAACATCCGTTCGTGCCGTTTGGCGGCGAAACCGAAAACGGGTTTCGCAAGTTCTGCGCAGCACATGCCGCCGACGGCCTGAAATGCTCGTCGGCTGGAACCGGCCCCGCACAGGTGGCCGTTGCCATCAAGACGGCGATCGCCGCGCTCGAGGGACAGGTGGTGCCGCAGTCGGTCAAGTTGCCGTTGGCCATTGTCGAAGATCCAAATTTCAAGGAGGGCCAGGATTACTTCCAGTCCGAATCCGACAATTTCTTCGTCGGTAATTCCTTCCCTACCTGCGGCATTAATTTCTCCGCCCAGGAGATCATGAAGCAGAGCAAGGAAAACAAGTAGGTCGATCAGGAACGGGCACCGCACAGTCAGCCGTGTGGTGCCCGTCGTCCGTAACGGTTTCCCGGAGAGCGCAATGGAAAATGGCGGACCGCTCTTTTGCATGGAGGGGATATCGAAGCGCTATGGTGGGGTTCGCGCGCTTGAAAATGCCGCGCTGTCGGTCAGGGCAGGGGCCATCCACGCCGTACTCGGCGAGAACGGCGCCGGAAAGTCGACGCTCATCAAGATCATGGCCGGCGTCGTGGCTGCGGACGAGGGCCAGATGACGCTCGATGGACAGCCGGTGAAATTCGCTTCGCCGGCTGCCGCCAACGCCGCCGGGATCGTCTGCGTTTTCCAGGAGTTGTCGTTGATCCCAGAACTCAGCGTTGCCGACAATATCGTCATTTCCAATCCGCCGACGCGGTTCGGCATGATCGACCGCAAGGCCCAGAGGCGCCTGGCAGAGGAGGCGCTGGCGCGCGCCGGTGCCGTCGACATCCATCCTCTGGCTCTGGTCAAGGATCTGCCGCTGTCGCGCAAGCAGATCGTCGAGATTGCCAAGGCGCTAGCGCGCAAGCCGCGCATCCTCATCCTCGACGAGGCGACATCGGCGCTGACTGCGGCCGACGTTTCGAAGGTTTTTGCAGTGCTGAAGCGATTGCGTGCGGAAGGGCTGGCGCTTGTCTACATCTCGCATCGAATGAACGAGATTGCGGAACTTGCGGACGACTGCACGGTGTTTCGCAACGGCAGCAAGGTCGCGAGCTACGCGGCGGGCTCCAAGAGTGACGGCGAAGTCATCGAGATGATGATCGGCCGTGAGTATCACAGCGTCTACCCTCCTAAACCGGGCCGGCTTGCACAAACTGCGCCAGTGCTTGAAACACGAAATCTGTCCTGGGCGGACCGGCTCCACGACATCTCGTTTTCGCTCCGCTCGGGCGAAATCGTCGGTCTTGGCGGGTTGGACGGGCAGGGGCAGCGTGATCTCCTTCTAGCGCTGTTCGGGGTCCTGCGCGGGCTGCGCGGCACGGTCCTCGTCGACGGCAGCCCGATCAGCATCAGCAGCCCCGCGCAGGCGCGCCGGCACGGTATCGGCATGGCGCTCATCCCGGAGGACCGTAAGACCGAGGGGCTGATGCTGCCGATGACGGTGCGCGACAATCTCTCGCTTGCGTCGCTCGACCGGCTGACGCGCGGCGGGATCATCGACAGCGCGAAAGAGGAGAGCGCCATCAATCAGATGATGACGCTGCTCGCCATCAAGGCGGGGAATATTGATGCGCCCGTTGGAGCACTTTCGGGCGGCAACCAGCAGAAGGTCGTCATCGCGAAATGGCTGATGCGGCAGCCACGCATCGTCCTCCTCAACGATCCGACACGCGGCATCGACGTTGGAACCAAGCAGGAGATCTATCTGCTCTTGCGGCGCCTTGCTGACGCGGGCGCGGGCATCCTGTTCTATTCGACCGACTATGCCGAGCTCATCGGCTGCTGCGACCGGGTCCTCGTGCTTTATGACGGGGCGGTGAAGCGGGAACTGGTGGGAGCTGAGATAACGGAGCGCGCCCTGATCGCGAGCGCGCTTAACATCCCGTCCGCGGAACCATTCCATCAGGAGCCCGCGCAATGAACGACTGGCAGTATCGACTGGCCGAGCACCGGGGCACGCTGACTGCGGTTGCGATCTTCGTGGTGATGTTCATCATCTACACGGCGAACCATCCGGCTGGTTTCACAGCCAACGTTATTCATACGGCTGCCAACAAGGGGGTGCTGCTCGCCTTTGTCGCGATGGCCCAAACCATGGTGGTGATAACCGCGGGCATTGACCTCTCCGTGGGCATGATCTTCCTTCTCACCAACTGCCTGGCCTCATGGTTGGTTGTGGGCTCGCCGCTCGAAACGACCTTCGGCGTCGTTATCGTCCTGGCCGTCGGGGCTGTGTGCGGCGCGATCAATGGAGCCATCGTCATATATGGGCGGCTGCAGCCGATCGTGGCGACGATTGCGACGGGGGCGATCTATTTCGGTGTCGCCCTGTTGCTGCGACCATTTCCGGGAGGTTCCGTTAACGAGGGTCTGGCGGACGCCCTGACGGGACGGATATTCGGAGTCGTCCCGGCGAGCCTCGCGGCACTCGCGGCGGTGGTTGTGCTGATATGGGTGCCCTTCAGCCGGTCGGTCTATGGCCGGGCCGCCTATGCCGTAGGTTCATCCGAAACGGCGGCCTACATGTCTGGCATGCCGATCCGGCGCGGCAAGCTGCTTGCCTATACGCTTTCGGGCCTGGTGGCCGCCCTCGGCGGGCTGTTTCTCACTTTTTTCACGTATACCGGTGACGCGGCTTTCGCCAGCGGTAACGCCTACACGCTGTTCTCGATTGCCGCAGTGGTGCTGGGGGGCGTTTCGCTGTTCGGCGGCAAGGGCAGCGCCATCGGTGCCGTCTTTGGTGCGCTGGCGTTCCGCACGATCGGCGACCTTTTGTTCGTTTTCGATCTCGACCCGCTCTGGCAACCGCTTTTCCAGGGACTGATCCTGCTTGCGGCCATCAGCCTCGGCGCTCTGGCCCTTTTCCGGGTGCGCAATAGATTGGAGTGGTTCCTGTGAGCGAGACGGCGATGACGCACGTAAACGGACGCAAGCCGAACTTCCTGCGCAAACTCGATCCGGCGGTGGTCACCGCGTTCGGCTGCATCCTGCTGCTGCTTGTCCTTGGCAGCTTCTATTCGCGCAGTTTCCTGTCACCGGAGTATCTGCTGCAGCAATTGAAGGTGGCATCCTTCCTCGGCATCATCGCCACCGGCATGATGCTTGTCATCCTGCTCGGGCAGATCGACCTTTCCGTACCGTGGACCGTTGCAACGGGCGCCATGATGGCCTGCGCGGCTGCCGCCTACGGTCCGGTCGGCACTGCTCTTGCCATCCCTTTCGGAATCCTTTGCGGGATCGGCATCGGGCTCGTCAACGGCGTCGGGGTGGCATATCTGCGCATACCCTCGATGATCGTGACGCTGGCGACGAATGCCGTCGCTCAAGGGGTGATGGTGGTCTACACAGGCGGGTTCTCGCCGCAGGATTCCGCCACCGCGGCCATGCGCTATCTCTCCACCGGCGCCTTGATCCCCGGCATCCCGAATGTCGTCTTCATCTGGGGGCTGGTCGGCACGGCGATGGTCTTCCTGCTGCGCCGGACGGGCTTCGGGCGGGCCGTCTACGGCATAGGCAATCGCGAACGGGCGGCCTATCTTTCAGGGATCAATACCCGCCGCATCGTGATGACCGCCTTCGCCGCCTCGGGCGGGCTCTCGGCCTTCGGCGGCGTCCTGCTGGCAGGCTATGCTTCCAAGGCCTCGCAATCGATGGGCGATGCCTATCTGCTTCCTGCCATAGCGGCTGTTGTTCTTGGCGGAACCTCGATCCTGGGCGGCCGGGGATCCTATCTCGGCACTGTCGCCGGCGTAATCCTCATCACACTCCTGCAGTCAATCCTCTCCGTCACGCAGATGCCAGAGGCCGGGCGCCAGATCATCTACGGCGTGATGATCATACTCATGCTTCTGCTCTATGGTCGTGCGCCAGCCAGCCGTTAAGCTTGCTGAGAACAGAGGAAGCGCCACACGCATCCATCTGGCTTCACGCCAGGACGGCAGTCGATCCGGCAATGGGCTCGAAAGGCCAACCCGCGGGTTGGATGGCCGTCAAGGCCTATCGCCAGTCCTCACCTCGCTCTAGTTCGGATCGTACGGACCTGCCGTCCGCCAGGCGCTCGCGGCAGAAAAGTCACGGAAGGATCTACCCTCGGCGATCTGTCCTCGTGGGTCGTGCCGCAAACGATTGACACGCGCGACGACGGGTACCCGTTGGAAGAGCAACTGTGAAGACCGCAGAACGATGGAGGCGCTGTCGCTGGTCTCGGCCGGTCTTGGCATCGGCTGTGCGCCGGACGCTGGATCTACCCAACCGCAATTTGGACCTCAGGAAGGTGAGCGGTGTCGACTTCCGCATCGGGCCTGGGGTCGCCGGGAGCAAGGAAGATCCGACAGCCGCTCGCGACGACATCCTCGATATCGCCCGGTCGTTGGTCAGGTCGGGTGAGGGATTGGTTCTGGTTCCTGACACTCTGCAGACAGCACATTCAATCCTGAAACACCGAGTGGCGCATGACTTCCTCTACGAAATCGGAAACGATACGAGAGGGTTGCCGATTGGGTGGCAAGAGTAGCAACGTCCTGAAATAGACCGCAGGCTCGAAGGGACGCAAGGAAAGGCCGCGACCCACATAGGGCTCGGCGGTCATGGGATTGACCATTCCAATTCCCATCCCAGCCTGGACCATTGCGCAGATCGTGGTCGAGTAGGGCGTCTCAAGAACCATCTTCGGCTTGATGTTTTCGTTGAAGAAAATTGTCTCTGCCGATCGCCGTGTCGTGTCTTCTGGCGACAGCGCTATGAACGCTTCGCCATCGATATCTTGGGGTCGAATGACGTCGGCTGACTCCAGCCGATGCCCTGAAGGCACGGCGATCGATACCCGATAGCGCGCAAAGGGGCGTACGTCGACGCCTGCAATATCGATCTCATCTGCCGCAAGCCCGACATCGAACTGACCGCTCGCAACGAGGTCTTTCACCACGGAAGACATCTGTGCCTGGAACGTAATTGCGACGTTCGGGTGTTTTTTTTGGAAACCGCTCAACGCGCGTGGCAGCACGTTGGTGCTCAGAGCCGAAAGGCTGGCCACCCGGATTTCACCGGATCCGAAATCGCGGATACGGGCCGCTGCACTCTTGAGGTGGACCAGGCCTGAGAACGAGCCTTCCACCTCTCGGAAGAACATCTGTCCTTCGGAGGTGGGAAACATCCTGCCTTTCTCCCGGCGAAAAAGAGCAAAACCTATATCGCGCTCGAGCTCCTGGATCGCCTTGCTGACCGCAGGCTGCGAGATGCGAAGCACTTCGGCTGCGCGTGACGCGGTGCCGTTGGTCATCACTGCGTAAAAGACCTCGATCTGTCGGATGTTCATCGTACGCAACCTTATAACCAGGAAGAATAAGGTATCACTGTATTGATATTGGACGGAATGGGAATGCCCATGTTTAATCCGATCAAAGAAATCTCTCGGGAAGAAGGCAAGATGAAAGATCTCACCCAGTGCGTGATCACGCCGGACGTTGATATGGACGGTTTTGAAACGCTTGGCGCGGCGACCTATCGCGGCTCCACGATCGTGTTCAAGAACGCTGAAGCCTACAGGACGCGCGGCGAGCGGGGGCATCAGGGCTACACCTATGGTCTGTATGGCACACCCACGACGCGGACCCTGGAAGCAAAACTGACGGCGCTCGAGATGGGCGTGCGAACGTTCCTGGTCCCATCCGGGCAAGCTTCGAACTCGGTCGCCATGCTGTCGTTCTTGAGTACTGGCGATAGGATCCTGATTGCCGACAACTCTTATCCTCCGGTTCGCGACTTCGCCAACCGCGACCTCGCACGCTTCGGAATTGAGGTCGCCTACTATGATCCGGTGGCGATCGACGATCTCGAGCGGCAAATCGATGGCCGCACCAAGATTGTCTGGTGCGAGTCCCCTGGCTCCACGACGATGGAAATCCAGGACCTTCCGAGGATCGCGCAAATTGCCCATCGCCATGGCGCACTCGTCGGCTGCGACAATACCTGGGCAACGCCGCTCAACTACAAACCCCTCACGCTCGGCGCCGACATCGTCACCGAGGCCCTAACCAAATACGTCTCTGGCCACTCCGATGTGTTGATGGGCTCGATTACGGTGCGCGCAGAGGAGCACATCGTTCCCCTTCGCGCGACTCTCGGTCGCCTCGGCATCGGTGTTTCGCCCGATGATGCAACGCTTGTACTGCGAGGAATGGAAACACTTGGGGTGCGCCTCAGGCATGCCGCGGAAGGAGCTGCCGAGATCATTGCCCTGATTCAGCATCATCCCTTGGTCGAACAGGTACTTTACCCCTCGCTGCTGGATTTTCCGGGGCATGACATCTGGAAGCGTGACTTCCTCGGCGTGAGCGGGGTCTTCAGCGTGGTGCTGAAGCCTGAAGCGAGCAAACACGCTGCTGCGGCCCTCGACGTCCTGCGCACCTTTGCCATTGGTGCGTCATGGGGAGGAACGCGCAGCCTCATCGCACCCATGCCGGTCAAACAGAATCGTAGTGCCAGCCAATGGCATGGGGAGGATCTGGTTCTGAGGGTCAGCATCGGCTTGGAAGATCTGGATGACCTCAAAGCCGACATCGAAGCATTCCTCGCCGACATCGCCGAACGATCTGCGCCAGCGAAGGTCTCCAAGGCGAGCTGAAGACGTCTTCCAAAATTCTCACAACCAAAAAAATGGGGAACCAAAATGATACTGAAACTAATGAGCATGACCGCGATCTTCGTCTCTAGTCTAATCGTCGGGTCACCTTCGGCGTCCGCGCAAACGACACTTGCCAGCGTCAAGGCGCGCGGCTTTCTGAAATGCGCCGCTAGCCAAGGTACTGTTGGCTTCGGAGCTCCCGATGAAAAGGGTTATTGGCGCGGCCTTGACGTTGACACCTGCAGAGCGGTGGCGGTCGCAGTCTTCAACGACAAGGACAAGGTGGAGTTCGTGCCCCTGAGTGGCCAGCAACGGGTGCCTGCTCTGCAAACCGGGGAAATCGACATCCTTCCGCGGACGTTTACCTGGACTCTGCGCCGCGATGCGAACGGACTCAACTTCACGACCCCGAACTACTATGAGTTCACCGGCTTCATGATGCCGAAGTCGCTCGGGGTGACGAAAGTCGAGGAGATGGAGGGCGCCTCGGTGTGCGTCCAGACCGGATCGACGACAGAGGTCGTCGCAAACGACGTCTCGAAAGAGCACAATCTTGGTCTTACGCCGGTCGTGTTCGAAAACAGTTCCGCATTGAGCCAAGCCTTCTTCTCCGGCAGGTGTGACGCGCTTATCACCGATGCCGCAGCGCTCGCATCGATCAGGGCCACAAAGGCCGAAAATGCCGACGACTATGTGATCTTTCCCGCTACCAAGTTCATGGACGCGCTCACGCCGGCGGTCCGTCACGGCGACGACCAGTGGCTCGACATTGTCAATTGGTCTATCCAGGCCCTGATCACCGGTGAACAGCTTGGGATTACGCAGAAAAATGTCGCTGAGATGGAAAAGTCGGAAGATCCGCGCGTCAAGCGCTTCCTCGGCGTCGAGCCCGGAAATGGCGCCGCCATCGGTCTCGACGAAAAGTTTGCCGGCAACATCATCGCGAAGCTGGGCAACTACGGGGAGATGTTCGATCGCAACCTCGGCAAGGACAGTCCGCTGAAGCTGGATCGCGGTGCCAACCGGCTCTTTAGCGATGGCGGGTTGATGTTCCCGTTGGCGTTCCAGTAACCTTGGAGGCTGGCCATGCTCTCGACACTGTTGGACAATCGCCATGCTCGAAGCACCGCTCTCCAGGTCCTGTTGCTCGTGGGCTTTGCCAGTCTTCTTTACTGGCTGTGGTCGAATACCGCGAGCAACCTGGCTGAACGCGGCATTCGCGTAGGATTCGATTACCTGGATCGGCAGGCGAACTTCCCCATCTCGGAAGGCATTCTGCCATACGATCCATCCGACACCTTCGGCTGGGCCTACCTCGTGGGCCTGGCAAATACAGCCGCTATCGCGGTCCTTGCCATCGTCGCCTCGACCATTTTTGGTCTCTTAATTGCCCTGGTTCGCCTGGCCAACAATCCGATCTCCTCCAAAATGGCCGTCGTTTTTGTCGGTGGTGTGCGCAACATGCCGCTGATCGTTCAACTGCTGTTCTGGTACGCACTCGCGACCACGCTTCTTCCGTCCCCGAGACTTGCGTTTAATCCAATCTCGGGCATCTATCTGTCGCTGCGCGGACTTTACCTCCCGTCGCTTTCTCTCGGACCGTACGGCGTCGCTTTGGTCCTTGCCTTCGTGGCAATCACGATGGTTCTCTGGTGTTTGATGAGGGGCCGCTCCCCGCTCGAGAGAAGAATCACACTTGGCGGCGTTCTCGTGGCAGCGATCATATTGGGGACAATCGTCATAGAGCCCTCGGTCAGCTTTCCGGAACTCAAGGGTTTCAACTTCGTCGGCGGTATGCGGCTCTCGCCGGAATTTGCGGCGCTGATGGTCGGCCTCGTCATTTACACATCAGTCTTCATCAGCGAGGTAATCCGCGGTGGGATCGAGGCCGTCTCCCGCGGTCAATGGGAGGCCGGCCGAGCCTTGGGTTTGTCAGAGCGGCAGACGGTGTTCCGGATCATCATTCCCCAGGCGCTCCGCATCATCATCCCCCCGATGACCTCTCAGTACCTCTCGACCGTAAAAAACACGACGCTGGCACTCGCCGTTGGGTATCCGGAACTCGGCCTCGTGGTGGGGACCGTGATCAATCAGACGGGCCAGGCCATCGAAAGCATCGCCATCCTGTTGGCCGTCTTCCTCACGATCAGCATCGCAGTATCGCTGTTCATGAATTGGTACAACTCACATGTAGCATTGGTGACCCGATGACGAGCCTTGCGACAATGAACTACGCCATGGCTGCGACCGAGCTGACGGCGCCGCAGAAAGCACCGCCTGCCAAGCGCATGCCGATCCTGAAGCTTCTGTTTGGCGACATGATGAGCGCCCTCCTTTCACTCGGCGCGGTCGGGGTGATCGTTTCGCTGCTTCCGGCCTTCCGATGGGCCGTAACCGATGCCATCTGGGCGACCGATGATGCTTCCGTTTGCAGGTCGGGCGGAGCCTGCTGGGCGTTCATTGGGGCCAAACTTCGCTTCATCATGTTCGGTCTTTATCCACCCGATCAACAGTGGCGACCTGTCGTGGTGATGTCACTCATCCTTCTCATGATCCTCGTCTCGCTTACTCCTGCGCTCTGGGGAAGAAAGCTCGCACTGGCCTGGACAGGCGCCGTCTGTGCGATGCTTGCTCTCATGTGGGGTGGCTTTGCAGGGCTTCCGCACGTCTCCACCGCAAATTGGGGCGGGCTGCCAGTGACGCTTCTTCTTGCACTGTTGTCTCTCGGGCTTGGCTTTCCCTTTGCGATCTTCCTGGCATTGGGCCGCCGATCGACGCTGCCGATACCGCGCCTTCTTTCGATTGGCCTGATAGAAACGGTACGCGGACTTCCGTTAGTCGGTCTCCTGTTCGTCGCTTCGATCCTGCTGCCTCTGCTCCTACCTCCGGGCTTCGACATCGACAAGCTTGGCCGGACGCTCGCTGCCCTTACGATATTCTCCGCCGCCTATCTTGCGGAGGTCATCCGGGGAGGACTGCAGGCAATCCCGCCTGGGCAGATAGAAGCCGCCAAGGCGCTTGGGATCCCGCATTGGAAGGCGATCCAGCACATTGTTCTGCCGCAGGCGATCCAAAAGGTCATCCCGCCGTTGACCAATACCGCCATCGTCATGGTGAAAAACACCAGCCTCGTCATGATCGTCGGTGTGTTCGATATGCTAAGTGCGGGCCGCTCGGCGGCCATGGACCCGGTTTGGCCGGCTCCTTACACTGAGGCCTATCTGTTCGTCGGCCTGATCTACTTCGCGATCTGCGTCGGTATCTCCTATTACGCCCGTTGGCTCGAGATCCGGGTAAAGGCAAAGGATTATCGCTAATGTCTATCCATGAAGAGCGGGACGTCGATCAACCCGCGATCGTCATTCGAAACTTGGACAAGTGGTACGGAAACTACCATGTCCTGCGCAACGTAGACCTCTCTGTCCAGTCGCGCGAAAGGATCGTGATCTGCGGTCCATCTGGGTCTGGAAAATCTACTCTTATCCGCTGCGTCAACCATCTTGAGGAGCATCAGCGGGGCGAAATCATCGTCAATGGTACCGCGCTCAACGAGAGTTTGAAGAACATCGACACGATCCGGCGCGATGTCGGAATGGTGTTCCAGCACTTCAACCTGTTTCCGCACTTGTCGGTCCTGGAAAATTGCGCACTCCCGCAGATACTGTCGCGCCGGACGCCCCGCAAGGATGCGGAAGAGCGCGCGATGCAGTTCCTGGAACGCGTGCGCATTCCGGAGCAGGCACGTAAATTTCCAGGTCAGCTCTCAGGTGGTCAGCAGCAACGCGTGGCGATCGCCCGCGCACTGTGCATGGCGCCCAAGGTAATGTTGTTCGACGAACCGACATCGGCGCTTGATCCGGAAATGGTCAAGGAGGTGCTCGACACCATGGTGTCTCTCGCCGAAGAAGGCATGACTATGATCGTGGTGACTCACGAAATGGGTTTCGCTCGGCGGGTGGCCAATCGAGTGGTGTTCATGGACCAGGGGATGATTGTCGAAAGCAACGTGCCGGATGCCTTCTTCGATGCGCCGGCAAACGAGAGGACGAGACGCTTTCTCCAGCAGATTGTCCATTAACCTCCACGTTTGCTTGCTGAAGTAGAGGCCCTTGTCGCGACGAGCGACGAGGGCAGGCGGGAGACACATAGAACGCGCTCGGCTTCAGACGTGATTTAAGATCGTGTGGCGAATTTCCTCGAAGGTCTTGATCCGCTCCATAGGGAATAAGTCCTTTCAGGCGGTCCTCCGCATCGCTACGGAGCAGAGATTTCCACTATGCGGAATGTGTTATCGGCGGCCACTGGACCATCCGGCTGGTCAACGGCCTGGAAGCCTTTACCGAGGAAAAACAACTTCTGGTTACTCCAATCGCCAACGCTCCAGCTCAGCCAGAGTGAAGCGCGGCGTGATGTGCTGCGGGCAGTTCCAGTCGAACGCCTCCACCGCGATGAGGACGAGACGCTCCACCCGAGCGGGATAGTCGGGCACGGTCAGCTTTTTCGCCAGCACCGGATCGTCTTCTGCATCGATGACGCGCATGTGACCATAGATTTTCAGGCGCCGCCGTTGCGCGTAGTCCATCAGAAACAGTGAGACGCGGTCATTGGCGCTGACACTGCCTGTTGTGATGTATTGGCGGTTACCGCGAAAATCCGCAAAGCCCAGCATCGATGCGTCAACCGTGGTGAGAAAGCCTGCAGGCCCACCACGGTACTGGACGTAGGGCCAGCCGGTCTCCGAGACACTGGCAAGATAAAAACCGTCGCACGCGCCGATGAAGGCCGTTTCTGCCGGACCGAGGCGCTGGCTCTGCGCAGTTTCGTCTGCGTGAGCGCGCGCGCCGATCCGCGCCCACTGCCCCGCGCTGCATTAGTGCTCCTGTGCGGCCGCTACCGAGGGCGTCGTGGCGATACTGAGATATTTGCTGCTCATTCCGTTCCTAACCTTCTAGCCCGCCGGAGCTAACTTCAATCCTGCAAGGCCCAGTCCGCCACCTCCCAGCGCATCTGCCCACGGTCGGCGACGACACGGCCGAGCCCTGGGAAGGGCATGTGCGTGGCGGCGATCAGCGCGCCTTCCGAGGCTGCGCGGGGGAAAAAGCGGTCGCGCATCGCTTTGGCGGCTGCACGGTCCTGCTCGAACAGGAAGAACACATCGGTCGCTCCCGGATGCACGACCGGAAAGATCATGTCCGACACCATGATGAGGCTCTTCCCTTCATCTTCAACCCGCACGCCGATATGGCCGGGTGTATGACCGGTCAGGTCGACGATCGAGACGCCGCGCACAATTTCACGCTCTCCGTCAATCGCCTGGAGTTTCGGGTAGAGGCGCACCACCTCCTGCGCCATCTTAAAGCTGGTCTGCAGATAATCGGGCGCGCCGCTGCGCTTGGCCGGGTCGGTCCAATGCTTGACGTCGCGACGATCGATGTAGAGCTCCGCCTTGGGGTAGTTGTTCTTGCCTCCGGCGATCAGACCGCCCATGTGGTCCTGATGCATATGCGTCACGATCACCGCGTCGATCTGGTCAAGCTGCAGGCCAAGCGCACCGAGCGCCTGCGGCAGTTTGCCGGTCTGCCCGATCGAGCCCGCTGCACCGGCATCGATCAGGATGCGGCGCTCGCCATCATCGATGAGATACTGGTTGAAGAGGAACCGCACCCCACTCGGCCGGGCGGTGAACTGAGCGACTGCCGCCTGCTCCACCGCGGCCGGGGCGCGTCCCGGAAAATAGTCGAAGGGCATATCGGCATACCCGTCTGTCAGTGCCGTCACCGTGAAGCGACCGATGCGGATCTGCGCCAGTGGCGTAATGCTGACCGGCGTTTTGGTGGTATTCTGCGCTGCGGCAAGGGCCGGTGCGCCACTGATCAGTCCTCCCCCGAGGAAGCCGAGAGGAAGAGCGCTGGCAAAGGCACGACGTGAGAGTTGAGGCATGACGTCTTTCTCCTGATCATTGGCAATACGGGGAGCCGGCCGGCGCCCCCTGGAACGCCACAAAAGCTAGGATGTCCGAAACCAATAGGGTATCCTGCCATTTCAGGAACTTTCCTCTCAATTTCCGGAAGGATACGATGGATCGGTTTGAAGCGATGTCGGTGCTGCTGGCGGTGGTGGACGCCGGCAGCCTCTCGGCTGGAGCGCGGCGATTGCATGCACCGCTCGCCACGGTCAGCCGCAGAGTCGCGGATCTGGAAAAGCACCTTGGCGTGCACCTGGTCCGGCGCACCCGCCGCGGCCTCACCTTGACGGATGAGGGCCGCAGCTTCGTCGCCGCGTCACGTCGTATTCTGGAGGAACTGGACGCGGCAGAACGGCAGGCCAGCGGCGACTATGGCGCGCTGCGTGGAGGGCTGCACGTGACCGCACCGATTGCCTTCGGCGAGCGCCATCTGCTGCCAATAGCTCTGGAGTTCCTGAAGGAGCAACCCGATATCAACCTGCGCCTGACCCTCGCCGATCGGCAGCTAAGTCTGGCAGATGAGCACGTCGACGTGGCCCTGCGGATCGGACACTTGGCCGACAGCGCGCTTATCGCAACGCGCGTCGGCGCCGTACGACGGGTGATCTGCGCGAGCCCCGACTATCTTGCCCGACAAGGCGTTCCGCGTCAGCCGGAAGACCTCAGCCAGCATGACGGAATAAGCTTTCAGGGCTTTGCGACCGCGCCGGAATGGCGCTACCGCCGGGACGGCGCGGCCTTTACCATCGAGCCGCGCCCCAAATTCGCGGTTAATACGACGGAGGCTGCCATTCAGGCCGCAATAGCCGGTATAGGCATTATCCGCGTGCTGTCTTACCAGATCTCCGATCAGTTGCGCTCCGGTGCTCTGCACGAATTGCTGACGGACTTTGCACCGGAACCGCTACCTGTGAACGTTATCCATGGACCAGTGGATCCTCTGCCGCTGAAGGTGCGGTGCTTCCTCGACTGGATCGTCCCAAGCCTACGCACGCAGCTGGCCTACTAGCGTCCCGCTCACGCGCACCACCGTTGATGGCAGTGGGGCGCACCGGTGCGAATGCTGCAAGATGCGGTTGTCCTTCCCTAAGCGCCTAACATGTCGTCTTCAAGGAAAGGGCCAAAGCTATCTCTAAGACTGAAATGGGGGCGCAATGCTACCGGGCCAATTCGGACGCTGGTGACCCGGGCTGCCGTTCGATCCGCGACTAGTGCGCACAAGCTTAACAGCGCGTTATCGTAGCCGAGCTGATCCACGTTGTCCCGTTCCTGCGCTTGGTTTACCCAGGTCTCAATCGGGTTGATCAAGGATGCTGCGAGTGGGATGGGAAGCATTAGAGCTGTGGGGGAAAGACGCGGTTCGCATAGAACGGCTCGCTGGCGGGGTTGCCAATGACGTCTGGAGCGTGCACATCCACGGGCAACTTGCAGTCGGTCGTCTGGGTACCAGGAGCAACGCTGATCTGGCGTGGGAGGTTGAACTCCTCCGGCACCTTGACAGTGAAGGTCTGAGCGTGCCGGTGCCGATCCCGGCGGACGACGGCCGGCTATTCGCGGATGGCCTGATGGTTATGAAATACATGCATGGCGGACCACCCGAGACTGAGGGCGACTGGCGTCGCGTAGCCGAGACCCTGCGCGAACTGCATCGTTTGACGCAAGGCTGGCCGCAGCGCCCAGGGTGGCAATCCTCGACTGACCTCCTGCATGCCGAGACGGGGACGAGGATCGATCTTGCCGCGATGCCGCCAGATGGCGTCGCTCGATGCCGCGCGGCATGGGCACGGCTTATCGGACGTAAGACAAGCGTCGTCCACGGCAATCCCAACAACCCTGCCAACATCCGCATGACCACGGACCGCGTCGCACTGATCGACTGGGATGAGTCGCATATCGACGTCCCCGACCTTGACCTCGTCTTGCCCCATAATGCTGCCAATCTGGAAACCGGGGCGTATGACATCGCCGCGCAAGCATCGGCCGCATGGGAAGCCGCCGTCTGTTGGGATGACGAATACGCGAAACAGCGACTTGCCGAAGTTGGAGCGATCTAAGCGACGATCGCTCATGGCGCATTGATGCCGTCAAAGCTTGGCTTGATCGACGTCTGCTTTCGGGAAGACGCCACCGCGGGCCTACGACCGAAATGGGCGCGCGTAGTAGCCCGTTGAAACGTCACGATTGTGGCATGTCAGTCCGCAAATGCGGCCACGCTCACAGCGGAGCCCCACGCTTCTTAGATTTAGGTGTGCTCCGCCAATTCCAGCGCATCTTCGATGTCCACACCCAAATACCTGACGGTATTTTCGATCTTGGTATGGCCCAATAGGATTTGAATAGCGCGAAGATTGCCTATCGCTTTGTAGATCATTGCGGCCTTCGTGCGCCGGAGCGAATGCGTGCCGTAGTCTTCGCATCGCAACCCGATCGCGGTCACCCATTCATCTACCAATCGAGCGTACTGGCGAGTACACAGATGATCGGTATGGTCAACCCGACTGGGAAAGGCGTAGTCGTCTACTGTTCCGCCTCGCCGCTCAAGCCACGCAAGCAAACTTGCCCTCACGTCCGCCGTGATTTCGAACTGAACCGGACGGCCGGTCTTTTGCTGAACGACCATAGCGCGGGTTCGAATCTCTCGACCTGACTGTCGATTGCGAGATCAAACAGCGCGCGATCTCTCATACGCTCCTCCCGGTCCAGGAAGAAGCGGATTGCCCAAATCTGACGCTGTTTCAGAGACTTCTTGACGCCGACCTTTCGGCCGACGTTCCATGCCGGTCGGCCCAAAGCGGCAGGATCCTCGCTTTCCGTGGATACTCATTTCCGTGTAGCCCACTTCGACGCCGTCAGTCACAAAGAAGGATGACGGCTCGATGGAGGTGGAGATCGCCTGGACATTAGCTGCCACTTGTTGACTCACCCGCGGTTGAACAATAACTTGCGAACTCGGTCGTTAGGCTTGTCCTCACATGACGGATCAATCTCTTCAGCGTCGCCTTGCCGCCATCGTCGTTGCCGATGTGGTGGGATATTCACGCCTGATGGAGGCTGATGAAGTCGCAACGCTGGCGAAACTCAGGGAACTCCGTTCTGGCGTTATCGAGCCGGCTGTGATGCGCCACAACGGTCGCATCTTCAAGGTCATGGGCGACGGATTCTTAATCGAATTCGGTAGCGCGGTGGACGCGGTCGCAGCAGCGTTGGAAATGCAACGGGCCACCACTGCTGTTGAGGCTTCCGGAGACCGGCGCCTGCTTTTGCGTGTAGGCGTCAATCTGGGAGATGTCATTGACGACGGTTCAGACGTCCTCGGCGACGGCGTCAATGTCGCGGCGCGCCTCGAGACGCAGGCCGCACCGGGAGGTATCTGCATTTCAGCCAAAGTTCACGGCGAGATCGTCGGCAAGATCGGCGACCGGTTCTTTGATGCAGGCGAACGCTACCTGAAGAACCTGACGCGCCCGGTCCACGTGTGGCATTGGCCGGATGCGCTGCAGAGCATCTTGCCGCTGCCGGAATGTCCCTCGATCGCTGTATTGCCGTTCACAAATATGAGTGGGGATGAAGCGGACGCGCCCTTCGTCGACGGCTTGACCGAAGACCTGATCACCGACCTTTCCCGTACGGCTGGCCTGTTCGTCATCGCGCGCAATTCCGTGTACGGCTACAAGGGCAAGCCGGTCGACGTACGGCTGGTCGCCCAGGAACTCGGCGTCCGCTACGTCCTCGAGGGGAGCGCCAGACGCGCAATGGGCCGTGTCCGCATCAATGCCCAATTGATCGACGCGCTTGGCGGCCAGCACTTGTGGGCCGACCGGTTTGACAGGACCGTGGAAGATGTTTTCGAATTACAGGATGAAGTTAACGCCAAGATTGTTGAAGCCCTCGTCGGCCGGCTGACCATCCCGACGCAACGCAATCGGCCGAAGAACTTTGAGGCGTACGATCTGTGTGTGCGCGCCCGCCTCCTGACGGAAGAGTCGCCACAAACTGAGCGTGAGGCCTATATGCTGCTCCAACGCGCGGTTAAGCTTGAGCCATCATATGCCGAGGCGCACGGTCTGCTCGCCTATAACCGTTGGCTTGCCTGGACTCATTTCGGCGAGCCCGAAGTCCCTAACCGTCGGATGGCGGCGACGTTCGCGCACAAGGCGGTCGACCTGGATCCCAACGATGCCGGCTGCCGTTACGTTCTGGGGACCATTTTGGCTTATGAGCGGCGATGGGAGGAATCGGAAGCCGCCTTCGCCAAGGCCCTGGAGCTGGACCCCAACCACGCCGACACCTGGGCCGCCATGTCGGACATGTCCGTGCTGGACGGCAGGGTTGCCGACGGACTAGCGCAGATCGAAAAAGCTCTGCGGCTCAATCCCTATCCAACCTGCTGGTATCTATGTCATCTTGGGCAGGCGCAATACGCCGCGCGTGACTATGAGGCGGCAACCGCTACACTCCGCAGGAAAGACACGTATCGTACCAACTCACGCAAATTCCTGGCTGCTGCGCTTGCGCAGTTGGGCCAGCGTGAGGAGGCGCGGCGAGAAGCAGAATTGTTCCTGATTGCCCACCCTCATTTCACGATCGGCCATTGGCTCAGCTCCCAGCCGCTGCGCGATGCATCTGTACGAGACCATTTTGTCGACGGCTTCCGAAAGGCTGGCCTGCCCGAGATGTGACAGCGGGTGGGGACAATCCGGACGCGTTCGAGGACTTGATCAACGGATATGCGCTGCGCGACGGCGGTCTGGCGCCGGTCACGATCTCGGCATCAAGCTCGGCCTGTGTCTTGCGCCAGTTTCCGAGCCAAGATCTTGGACGGGTGCGTGGCCTGTAGGCGATTGGATCATCTACTACGAGCCGCGCAAGGTCGCCGCGACCCGCGGTTACTTTGGTGTTGCCAAGGTGACCGAGGTCATCCCGGACCCGAAGGCATCGAGCATGCATCTCGCACTCATCGAACCGGGTAGCTACCTCGACTTCATCAATCAGGTTCAATTCAGTGGAACAGAGGGTGAGGTCGAGAGTGGCGTTCTAAACGAAGAGGGCCGGATATCGGGCAAGGCACAGTCTGCGGTAAGGCCCATTTGGAGCGCGGACTTCAATCGCATCAATTATTCTCGCTCAGGTTAGCGGACCACCACCACCGAGCGAGGCCAAGTTGGGGACGTTGAGCGTCGACGGCCAACGGAAGACGATGGGTTGGAACCTTCCGGTCCGCATGCGAAGACATATGGCACTGGACGCAGACCAGCGCGACCCGCCCCGGTTTGCGGTCACTGGCGCTGTCCCGAGGGAGGCGCCCGGGGCAGAGGGACCCCAACGGGAATCCGATGCACTAAACGGTGCTGAAGCGGCGCGACGGCCTTCGCCTTGACGTGGGCATTTTTCCCCAACATAGGATCAAGCAAGAAAACGTGGTAAGCGCCAGCCAAAGGGAAAATAATCGTGAGTGAGCCGACCGTAGCAGATGCAACAAACCGCATTTATGAATCGCTCCAGGCGGACAATGCCGACATCGATGTGCATATCGCGACCCTCAAGGAAGCGTTGGTGCGGGCAGGTTTGAAAGAGGCCGTGTTCGACCCTGCTAAGCTCATGCAAAATAATCGTTCTGGCAGGAAGTTTATGCAGGCCTACTTTCGCCAGCGCGGCGTGACGGTGAAGTTCTCGGCTTCATGAAGCTTCCATTGACGCCAGACAGGTCGCATTTGGACGGCCGGATCACCTTCAATGGCCTGACACCCAAGTTTTGACCCCGCCGCCGTTCCGGGCGGGCTGCCCAAGCAATTGGGTAGCGATCGGCCATAAATCAGTCATTCCAGCCCGGCCAAGTTCATATCTTGCCCAATGAACTTGTAACAGAGGGAAATGGTAAAAAACTGGGTCATTGGTTCTGATCCCATCAAGGCGAGGGACGCACCCGGACGGGGCGATATGTTGCCGGCTTCCGGCCGACTAAGTCGGGTGGAGTGCATTCGCGTTACTGCCTTTGCTCTGAACGCCGAGGAAGCGTTAGGAGCGTAGTCTTGGCCAGCGTGATCCCTGCGTCTCAATTGGGGCCGACGGCAGACCGTCTGGTTTCGGTCCCAGTAATAAGATTAGCTGACAAACGCGCAGCGAGGCCACTATGAGCGCAGCGCTTCTGTCGTGCGAGATGGAGTTCTTGTGCTCTACCGACGCACGCACACCTTTTTAAGCATCGACTCGAACTACGGGACGGGGCCGGGAGCCGCGCCCCCAGCCCCTGCTGTTCTTGCTGAACTCCAGAAGGTCGGCGTTCAGCACATCAGCGTTTACTGTCAGCATCCCGTGCGAGACACCGGGATAGGTCTTCAACGAACCGTTCGGCGGCGATCGGAACGACCGGGTCGTGATCACCGTGCCGCACCAGCGTCGGCACGGTGATCGCCTTGAGGTCATCGGTCTGGTCGGTTTCCGAGAAGGCCTTGATGCCATCGTAGTGCGCCTTGGCGCTCCCATCATGCCCTGCCGCCACCAGTTCTGGAGCACGCCTTCATGGACCGCCGCGCCCTCGCGGTTGAAGCCGTAGAACGGGCCTGACGGGACGTCGCGGAAGGAGACTGTGAACGGTTGCAGGCCAGTGCCGTCCGGAAGCCGTCGAAGACCTCCATGGGCGGCCTTCGGGCTTGTCGTCGGTCTTCAGCATCAGCGGCGGAATGGCGGCGACGAGGACGGCTTTGGCCACCCGGCCCGGGTCAGCCTTCGCTCGGCACCGGCGTGTTGAGAAGCTGCTGCTCCCAAAGATACGCGATGCCGCTGCCGCCGAAGTGCTGGATGAGAATCTCGGTCAGCTCCTCGACATGCTCGGTGCGCGCCCAATCGCGTTGCCATTCGCCAGCGAGCGCCATCACGGTCATCACGTTCGCGCCGGCCGCGATCATTCGCTGGATGGCGACTTCGTGAGACTCCTTCGAAATCCCGCCCGACGCGTCGGTGATCACGGTGACGTCCCAGCCTTCGCCGGCGGCGTGGATGACAGGCATGGCAACGCAGACCTCGGTCCACAGTCCGGCGATGATCAGTTGCTTGCGGCCGGTCGCCTTGACGACGTTCACCACATTCTCGTCCTGCCAGGTGTTCACCCAGGTGCGATCGATGACTTCCTGTCCAGGGAACACGTCGGTGATCTGCTTAAAGAGAAGTCCACCGCGCGCCGCGATCACGCTGGTGAGAATGGTCGGAACATTGAAGGCTCTTGCCAGCTTCGCCAGCGCGGTCGTGTTGTTGACCACCATATGCGGATCGTGGCTGTTCAGGTTCGCGAGTTGATAAGGTTGGTGATCGATCAGAACGAGGACGGAATCTTCGGGACGAAGAAGCGAATCGAGGCCGTTACGAGGGGGCATCAAGACTTCCTTTCTCTGCCGCTATGGACGGCGATGGGTTCACGGGAGACATGCGCCAGCGGGTGACGTTGCCTGGACGCAATTTGCTGTTCCTTTTGGTGGCGCGGTAGTGCCATAGTCGGGCAAGCTGTGTCGCGAAATAAGGAACGCCGGAATGGACATCGAAGACCTACAGACATTCGTCGCAGTGGCCGATGCCGGGGGCGTATCGGCCGCCGCGCGCCGGCTTGGCGTCTCCAAATCGATCGTCAGTCGGCGACTCTTCCGGGTCGAAGCGGAGCTTGGCGTCCAGCTTCTTGCACGAACGACCCGCGGCGCCGCGCTCACGGAAGCGGGAATCACGTTCAGGGACCATGCGGCCAGAGCCAGCGCCGAGATCGACACCGCCAAGGAAACAATCCTCCCCACCGGTGAGTTGCGCGGCCGCCTGAGGGTTGCCATGCCGCTTACGTTCGGCCCGACCCACTTCGCCCCCGTGCTTGCGGACATGGCGCGCCAGCACCCGCAGCTTCACATCCATACCTCGTACAGCGATCGCTTCGTCGATCTCATCGCAGAAGGTTTTGATTGCGCGATTCGGAGTGCCTACCTCCAAGACTCAAACCTGATCGCGAAGCGCGTTGGGCCGATCCATGGCAAGCTTGTCGCCAGCCCGGATTACATCAAAGCGCACGGGTCACCCGAGACCCCGGACGAACTCGTCACCCATCAGGCCCTCATGCAGGGAACGGAAGCCTGGCAGTTCATGGATGGCGACAAGATCGTCACGGTTCAGCCGCAGGGCAGGTTCAAGGCCGACAGCGCCACGGCGCTTGCCGCTGCGGCGGCGGCAGGTCTCGGCATCGCCTGGCTCCCCGATTGCATCACATATGGATATGTGGCCTCCGGCGCTCTGGTCCCGATCATGACCCGCTATCCGGTCCCTCCGGGGGCGGCGTATGTCGTCCGCCCGCCGGGTCAGCATCCCACGCGGAAAGTGCGTGTGCTTACCGAAATGCTGACCGAGTACTTCAAACGGAACCCGGACGTTTGGGGTCTCGACCGTTAAAACACGGGGCGAAGCCTTATCAATGAATTGCGTTCGACGGTCGCTCCACTGCGAGCCGCCGAGCGTGACGACATTGCCCACACGTTCCACTTACTGACCCAGCTTTCGCTGGGCTCCGGAGCCTGGGGCTGCCTTGGTTGATTATGCAATGGTTGACTGGCTGTTTTCGGGGCGAAGCCCAATCGACCTCAACGATTAGCGTGGGCGCGCAAAGCGGCCATCCGCTATGCCGCTGGCGACAGTCAAAAGCGATCAGGAATCCCGTTCAGGCTTTGCGGCGGAAAGGCAGGAAAGGGCCAGCGGATCTGTTCTCACAAGCCCTGTGCGCCACGCCGATGCCCACGCCCAGGAGGTTCAATAGAAACTGGGTAGATGTAACCCAGACGACAGACGCGGACTGGCAAGTGGGCGACAGCGTTGATCTTGGTGAATATCACAGGCGTGTCATCGACACCGCGCGGACGACGATCTCGTCTTGCTTGAAGCGGCGCTCGAGTTCCTTGCGGTAGTCGGCCCACCAATTCTGGTCCAGCTCGACGGCCATCACCTCCGCAATTATAATAACGTCCTTTTCCACCGCCCCTTCGTCTTCCCACAAACCCTCCGCAGGGGCGTTACGGTAGAGCGTGGCTCCGCCAAAACGAGTTGTCAGCTGGTCGCGGACCTCCGCGAATCTCTTCGAAGAATCGCGTTTGTTGCCGACAAGCGGCAAAAATATCTGGATCAAATGCATCGCCTTTTCCTCCGACCCGATGTCCCAGGTTTTCCAAGGCGGACCATCACCCGCCTCGGCGACGCGCGGTGCAATTAGCCTTCGGCGTTTGGGTTCGGCATGGGTCCGTTCGATCCGAAGTTGCTCCCGTCGTTCGTACGATTGTCTTCAACTTCGAACCTCCCTCGACATGGCTGTCCGCTCAGTGAATCCTCGAGACCTGATAAAGTTCCGGTCCGCGACCTATCAGGCGAGAACATGACGCGATGGAAGTAATGGGTTCACATGGTCGCTGTGCACTGGCCAAAAGGGTTATGGTCGGTTCAGGAGCGGCTGGCCTGCGCTTGGCGAGCCTGCGGACATGCGCCCTTCACTCTATACCGCGCGGGTTTGAAGCTGGGCAGGATCGTTCCGAACGTCGAATGGGAAGCGGCCTTCCAATATCGCGGAGGAGGGAGGACAAGCTTCGTCTTTATCTGGAGCAGGTAGTCGCAGAACTGTCGAGCGTTAGCGGAAAGCACATCGACGTCGCGATCGATCTGCCGCCTGAGCCATTGTTCGTGGATGCCGGGCGTGTTGGACAGTTGGTCTCCAATCTGCTCGGAAACGCCCTGTCTCATGGAGCGGAAGACAAGCCCGTTGAGCTATCTGCGCAAGTGGTCGAAGAATCCGTGATTATTTCCGTCTCAAAAGGTTGCGTTCCCATTCCGCCCGATCTTCCAACCCTTCTTCCATGGCGAAGACCCCGGGGGACGTCACGAGCAGGGGTTGGGTCTTGGACTGGACATCGCTTCCGAGATCGCAAAAGCCCACGGCGGAACGGTTACAGTCTCGTCGTTGAACGAGAAAACCACTTTCGAGGTCAGGATGCCCGTCAGTTCGCAAGCCGAAGAGCCAGGAGCGGAATAATCCGTCAGGTGAAGTGTACCTGAAAACACTCGCGTGAGACGTTTGGAATTGGGTGGAATGCTGCCAGTGGCACTACAGCCCCCACAGTGATGTGTGGCAATAAAGTGCGGCGTGGCTCCACCTTGAATTCTGCGGGTCGCGTTGGGCCGCTGGCGTGGGCCCGTGGTCAAGCCTTCGGATTGCCATGGCAGAAAGGAATAGGCCGACCCGTCGGAATGAGTAGACCTCGTTCCGCAATGTCAGAATGCGGCGTTCAGCGCCTTTTCCTCATCAGTTCACTTGATGAGCCGCGCCGGCTCGGACACTCAAGACGCTGTCGTTGATATGGTCGCCTACGACGAGCAATGAAGGCCAGAGCCTTGCCGGGCCGCCCGTTCGAACAACTGGGGCGCAAGTCGCGTCCTCCAAATCGGGAGACCCGCATGGACAGTGCAAAGGACAAAGTTGGGGGCAAGGCCAATAAGCTCGGTGGTAAGGCCAAGCAAGCCGCAGGCGCGGCACAAGAGGCAAGGCGCGGTGCCCAGCAAGCCAAAGGAAAGCTAAAGGACGCAGTTAAAGTTGCCGTAGACGAGGCTTAAAGCATTGAAGCTGCCGTGCGAACCTGTTCTTGCGCCTGCCGAACAGTATCTCTTGCCGCCCGTTGCGGGCACGGAACATACCATTGGTCCTCGCAAGCGCTTATGACTGACGGACCAGCATGCCGGCACGTGTGCATTCCTCCGGCGGCCGAGTGCCTTCATTCCTTCCCATCGAGGAAGAAGCGCACCATTTGACAAGAGGCATCCGGACCATGCGGGTCCGTATACGTTCCCGAGGGATTGCCGCCGGACCAGGCATGACCGGCGCCCTCTACCAGCCAGTATTCGACCGCCGGGCTTCCACCGGAATCTGCTACGATGGTTCTTGTATAGATCCGCCCGCTCGCGGAGCGGCCGGATTCCTTACGGACCGCGCATCGCGCGTCGGTAGGCGCTGCCTCGGCGACGATCCGATCGGCGTTGGAGGGATGGACCGTCCGATCAGCACCTCCCTGGAAGACGATCGTCCGGAGACGGTGACCATTAGCGAGCCGCTTCGGATCGGATGCAAGACCGCCGTCGCCGCGCATCGCGGAGAAGGCTGAAATGACGTCGGTGGCCGATCCGTAGGCCAGGCCGGAATGGATCCCCGCGGCCGAATAGAGATCGGGATAGGTCTCGCCCATGACCGCCGCCATTGCTCCCCCTGCCGATAAGCCTGCCACGAAGACCCGGCTGCGATCGAGGCCGAATTCCGACATGATCTCCTTGGTGATTCCGGCAATGATCGAGGGTTCTCCCCCGTCGCGCATTTGGTCGGTGGGCCTGAACCAATTCCAGCAGGACGACGCATTGTCAGCACCGCTTTGACGGGGATACGCGACCATGAGACCGTGCGCCTCGGCAACCGCGTTCATGTCCGTTCCTGCAGCAAAATCTTCGGGATCCTGCTTACAGCCATGGAGCATGACGACAAGGCCGCGCGGCCGATCGGGTGCGGACGCGGGAACGTAGAGCCTGTAGCTTCGCGAACCCGCGGGGCAGGTGAAGGATCGTGCCAAGAACTGTGCCCCATCCGAGATGACGGGTTCTCGGACCTGTCTTGCCGTGCCCGGCAGGCCGACGTCGTGTAGCGATCCGAAGACGCCCCGCGCCAGCCGACTCTCGCTCAAAATCCGTACCGTTTCTCGCAAGGGCTTCCGCAACCTCGGCGACGAGGTGCCATTGCCAACCTTTTGGGCGGGCTCTTCGGCATCAGACCGTGTCGGTGGCTCGATGATCTCGGCATCCGGATCGACCGGGAAGGGGGCGGAACGCTGAATTGGCCGCGGTGGCGTGATGTCCGATGACGAGATGCGAGTATCGGAGACCGATCGGCCGGCCAGCGCATCCTGGATCACGCGTGTCGCCTCGGCGACGTTCAAGGCGCGCGTGGACCGTAGCGCACGGCGCATGGCCGTTTCAAAATCGTCATTCATGGCGTTGTCCTTCTTGGTCGGGCCGCAGTTTTACCGGATGCGTTCGGCCAGCGCTAATTTCAACTCGGTGCTGGCCTGGAGGGCGCCGAGCACGGTGATGGATTCAATTGTTGCCAGAGCAAGTTCTGGTGTGACGTCGGACGCGATGCGGGCAAGCCCGACCACCCTGATGTGAACTCTTTCGCCGGCCGCCTTCAACGATTCCAATTCCGCTCTGCTGTAATCGCGCAAACCCAGTTCCAGCCTGTGCCGAACGATCGACTGCTTGACGGCCTCGGCCTCGGCCGTGAGCTGGTTGCGGATCGCTGTTCGGATGAAATCGCTGCGATTGGAATAGCATCCTTCCTGCACGAGAACGTCGATGCGACCGAGATCGACATAACCGAGATTTATGGTGATCTTCTCAGATTCACCACCTCTGTCGCGTAAGAAATTGTCTTTCATGCCATCCACTCGCCATCCAACTGGATGGTATATGGATGTACTCGCAGTCTGTTGCAAGAGCTGGTGCTAGAAGGAAGCGCGGTTCCGGCCAGGACGATCTGGCCGAACTCTCCCGGCGAGGTCTCATTGGGATAAGAGCCGAGTTGGAAGCGATCGCGCTGTCGCAGTGTTCGGCCCGTTGTGCCTCAAAGGGCATTCCGGATCGGCTGGCACCCAGGGCCGGCAAGAAGGCGGTGGAATAGCTGACGTAGGGAGCGATACCGTTGTCGAAGAGATAGGAGAGGCCGGCCCGCCACGTCACTTCGCGATCATCGTTGGAGACGGTCGGCCGACCCGGAGCCAGGCGGTTTTGGGTATCAATGTCCGAGAGATCGTAGCGCAGGCCGACCGTCCCTACCCAGTTGTCGTAGCGGATCTGGTCCTGGGCATAGAAGCCGACCTGCCGTTGCTTCTGCAGGCCAGAGCGCTGGATGGCCGGGACTGGTATCGGTGCGGTGCCGTAGACCGGGTCGAGATAGTCGAGGGGCGGTACTCCGACAGTGCCGTTGCCGAAATTGGTCGACGAATCGGCCCGGAGGACGTCGATGCCGAAGAGAGCCGTGTGATCGAGGGCACCGGTATCGAAACGGGCTTCCAGTTGGGTGTCGACGTTGAAGCTTGTCAGCCAATCATCCGACACTGCCGAAGCCCGATTGAGGGTATGGCCGTCGGGCCGATAGGCGAAGGCCGGGTTGACGAGGGCGAGGAACATGTTCTGGCTCGCGCGGCCGTAGCGCAGGTTCTGACGCACGCTCCAGGTGTCGTTGAACTCGTGGGAAAATTCGTATCCGAGCGTATAGAAATCGCGTTCAAAGATGCTGGCGTTGGGATCGCCGAGATAGAGCTCCCGTGGGATCTGTCCGAATGAATTGTCGATCAGTGTCCCGATCGCCGGGTAGAAACGAGGGTTGAAGTCCTTCGGGCGATCCTTCTGATAGTAGCCATAAAGAGTGAGTTGTGTCTGGTCGGTCGGTGCCCAGGTCAGGCTCGGCGCAAGCATGAGCTGGCGTTCTTGCTCTCGATCGATCTGGCTGCCCATGTTCTTTCCGAGTCCGGTAAGCCTGTAGGTCCAGTCGCTTCCTTCGCTGACCGGTCCTGTGAAGTCGAACATCCCTTCGATGCCACCGAAAGACGAGGTCTGGATGCCTACCTCGTTATGGCGCTCCGGTTGCGGCCGCTTGCTGACCTGGTTGACGAGCCCCCCTGGGACCGCCCGGCCGTAGAGAACCGACGCCGGCCCCTTGATGACGTCGATGCGCTCAAGTGCGTAGGGGTTCACGGCCGGAGTGGCATAGTTGTTGGGGTCGCCCGGAAGCACCAGTCCGTCGAGCCACATCGTACCGTAGGTGTTGAAGCCGCGGATATAGAGCCAGTCGTAACGGATGTCGTAGCCGTTGCTCTCAGTCAACACACCCGGAGTGTATCGCAGCGCCTCCGAAACGGTGTTCACCCCTTGCTCCTCCATCTGGGCACGCGTGACGACGCTGATGGCCTGTGGCGTCTCGAGGAGAGAAGTATCGGTCTTTGACGCGCTGAGGCTTCGCTTGGCGACAATCCCATTGTCCGGCCCCCTTGGGTTGTCCTTAGAAGCAGTTACGGTGATCGCCGCGAGCCGGGTTCCCGGGGCCGCATCCTGTGCCAACACAGGTGCCGCGAGACCGATGACGCCAGCAAATGTCGAGGCAAAAAGGGTCTCTTTGCCGTGCGCAGCGAACGTGCGTGCACGCTCTTTCGCGTCGCGTCTTTTGCCAGCGACGCCGGAATGGCTGCATCTCGACGCGCTCGATGAAGTCGCCGACACCAAGGGCGGCGAAAGGCTTCTCCGCGAACACCTCTTCGAACATCGCTGGACCGTCACTCCTCGCCTGATAGAGATCGTTCGCCAGATCTTCGCGCCCCCACCGCTTTTGCCCGCAATGCGCGACCTCTATCTCGAAAGCCGCGCCGTGGAACTCGTGGCAGAAACGATGGCAGCGGCATTGCAGGCGAGCCGGCGTGATCCGACCGGCATGATTCTGACGCGGCAGGACGCCATTTGCCTCGATCGCGCCAAGAATTACGTCGCAGCGCGATGGGCCAACCCGCTCAATGTTGAAGTGATCTCGCGTGCCGCCGGTATCAGCGCGAGCGGCCTGCAGCGTCTTTTCCGAATCGCGGAGAACCAGAGCGTGCTCGAATATGTGCGCAAACTGAGACTGGCACAGGCCTTCGCGGCCTTGAGCAACGGCGAAGCCACTGTCCTGGAGGCCAGTCTTGTTGCGGGCTATTCTTCCGCGGCCAACTTCGCGACGGCCTTCCGCCGGCAGTTCGGCATCACGCCAAGTCACCTGATGCGACGGTCCGAAAGCCGCCATTGGCCGAAGTCTTCGCAAGCAGTGTAGTTTACATCATCATCGAAAAAGAACCTCTCGGGCCGGCTTGCCGTGCTTGCGCGCATCTGCCAGCCCCGCAACCGGAGAGTTTGGCTACCTAGTTATGGGAAGGCGGCCGCTCGTTCCGTTCTGGCGATCGGCTATCCCCTCGTCATGGTGATGGCGGCGATACCCGCACTGGTGATGGTATCCGGCCGATACGATGGTCGTCATGATGAAGCCTTGACTGCCGAACCTTGCGCTGGTCGTTCTCGCTGGAACTGGCCGAACACTGGTCGGCGATCTCACTCTGAACAGCAAACAAGTCTTTGACGGGCCGATCCCAGCGCTCCGACCAGACGCGGATCCCTGAAGTTGCACAAGCCGCGCGTATACGCGAATGCGCGGGCCTTGGCGTTGGATTGAACCTAAAGAACATAGCCAACTTTCAGGTCCCGCCCGATTTGTCGAATGTCAGCCTTGCCTTGTTAGGGCTCATCGGCCGCTCTAAGACGAGTGAGCAAGCCAGTAATCGCGATGGGCGGAACCGGAGGGAAAAGAGGCGGCACAAACGCCTGTCTAGTTCGCCATCTAGGGCGGTTTCCACGAAGCGACCTAGTCGCCCGTTGGTGTTGGGGTCTTTGTTGACCATGGCTTCCCAAGTCGATTGTTGTGCTGAAGTTAAACAGCACTACGTCTTAATAAGCGAAACGGCATTTTTGTTAATTAACGCATTCGCTTAATTAGCGATAGAGCAATAGAAGCTGGTTCGAATCCGTTCGAGAGCGATAATTTATATTGCTAGACGCAGGTAAGTGATCACAGCGTCCGCTATCATTTTCTTATGCCGTTCGTACGTGGAAGTTTCCGAAAGATTGCGCTGGAAAATCGTACTGAAGGTATGGGCGTTGGAGACCCGGAAGAAGCAGAAGGCGCTGATCAGCAAATGCAGATCGATTGCGTCGATCTCACGCTGAAAACTTCCATCCGCTTTGCCGCGCTCCAGAATGTCCGTCAGCGTTCGAATGATCGAGACGTTGAGGTCGGCAATCTCGGTGGAGCGACGCATGTGCGCGGCCAGGAGAATGTTCTCGCCGCTCACCAGTCTGACGAAGTCCGGATGGTTTTCGTCGTAGTCGAAGGTGTTTGAGATCAGCGTCCGCAGCGCCGCGACTGGCTGCATTTCGGTAAGCTGGAGATCGGCCTCGCGTGAGCGGATCTTGCGGTAGGCCTTCTCAAGGACAGCGAGATAGAGGTCTTCCTTGCTGATGAAATAGTAGTAGATCATGCGCTTGGATGTGCGCGTTCGCTCCGCGATCGCGTCGACCCGGGCGCCTGCTAACCCATGAGCGGCGAATTCCTCCGTCGCGACGGCCAGAATGTTCTCTCGCGTTCTTTCGGGGTCATTTTTGCGCGATACCTGTTCTCGCTTTTCCAATCTCCCGTCTCCGTTGAAGCATTCAGTCAAACCGACCCGTGCGTAGCACGTGATCGATGCCGTGCTCCACGTGTTGGCGCAGCATAGACCTTGCGCCTTCCACGTCGCGGGCCATGGCAAGGTCGAAGAGTTTGCGATGATCGTCCGCAACCGGTTTCCCCCGGAAGCTGCGCGCAAGCAAGTGGTAGCGTAGAAATCGATCGAACGTCGTTGCCAGCGTTTCCATCAGCACCGTAGAGCCGCAAGCCGACGCGAGCGCCTGATGGAACTCCCAGTCGTAGCGCACCCAATCCGGCGTTCGGTCGACGTCGCCGGTTAGCAAACGCTGCTCCACCGCGGCAAGCTTGTGTCTGGCTGCCACAACGCGCGCTTCCCATTCAAGGTCACCCGCGGCGAGAGACAGAGCAAGAGCATGACTCTCGAGCAGAAGGCGCATGTCACCGAGATCCCGCAGCTCCTTCGCGGAAACCGGTGCGACATGGAAGCCGCGCTGCCCTTCGGCAATCACAAGGTTTTCGGTGGCAAGCCGCGATAAGGTTTCTCTGAGGGTGGAGATGCTTACTGAGTATCGATCACGTAGGTCGTCGAGTTTCAGCTTCTGACGCGGAGATAATGTGCCCGCGATGATATCGCTCCGGATTTGGCGAAACGCCATCTCGCTCGCAGTTTCCGATGGTATATTTTGGACGATCATGTTTCCTCCCTTGCTCGAATTATATCCTATGAAATGAAAAAGCTATGATAAAAATTATTTGACATGAGATATTGAACATCAGAAACTCCGGCTATAGCTGGCCGCTTGTCCGCGCCTTTTTTAACTAACTGGTCCGTGCATGAACAGGTGCTCTTCCGAGGAGGGAAGAGTGAAAGTGGGAAAGAGACCGGCCACTCGACGGTCGGCTAACGGGAGGAAAATCAATGGTTTTTGAAATCGACCGACGCCGCTTTCTTGGCGTTTCCGCGGCGGCGACCGCGGCTTTTGCTTTCCCAGCATTTGCACAGGACAAACCCGTGCTGAAGTTTTCGGCGGTGTTCTCCGAGCAGGACATCCGCGCCGAGATGATGAAATCCTTCAAGGATGCCATCAAGGACAGCTTCACGCTGGAGCCGTTTTATGGCGGAACGCTCTTCAAGCAGGGCACGGAACTGGTAGCTCTCCAGCGCGGCAACCTGCAGATGGGCAATATCGCCCCACAGGATATCTCAAACCAGATTCCCGAATGGTCGGTGCTGACCTCAGCCTATCTGTTCCGCGATGCCGCCCATCTCAAGGCGTTCTTCGACAGCGATACCGGCGCGGAATTCAAGAAAATGGCGGAAGATCAGCTCGGCGTGCATATTCTGGGTCCGACCTATTTCGGTGCACGTCAGGTGGGACTTAAACCGGAAAAGAAGATTGCAACACCTGCCGACATGGCCGGTATCAAGCTTCGGATGCCGGGTGGCGACGCCTGGCAGTTCCTGGGGGCTGCGCTCGGCGCAAATCCGACCCCTATGGCCTATGCCGAAGTCTATACCGGTCTGCAGACCGGCGCGATCGACGGACAGGACAATCCGCTTCCGAACGTCAAGAACATGAAGTTCTATGAAGTGATGTCGCAGATCGTGCTGACCTCGCATCTGATCGGTTACGATCTGCTGACTGTATCCAGCAAGGTGTGGGCCGACATGTCGCCGGAACAGCAGACAGCGTTCCAGGCGGCGGCGGATAGGGCGATGGCCTGGAGCCAGGAACAGCACCTGGCGCAGGAAAAGGCTCTGGTCGACGAGTTCAAGGCAGCCGGCCTCAAAATCTATGAACCGGACATTGCCGCATTCCGGAAGCATGCACAGGAGAAGTATCTCTCCTCTGATCTCGCAAAATCGTGGCCCGAAGGCATCCTCGAGAAGATAGCAGCCCTGTAGTCGTATCAGCGACAAGAAGATGTCGGCCGGGTTCGACCCGGCCGATTGGGTGAGGTGAGGAGGAATTTCGTGTCCGAGAGACTGCTTGCCTTTGGCCGGTGGCTGCGCCGGCGTGCTGAAAACATTCTGGCCCTCATGCTGTTGGGCATGTTCGTCGTGTTTCTGTTGCAGATCCTGTTCCGCTATGTCCTCAATCTCTCCATTGGCTGGACGCACGAAGTCAGCGTTGCTCTCTGGATCTGGATTGTGCTCTTCGGGTCCGCTTTCGTGATCGGCGAGAGTGAAGAGATCCGGTTCGATTTCTTCTGGGCCAGCGCGTCCGACCGTGCCCGCCGCATCATGACGCTGATTTTTGCCGTGGCTCTTGTCGTCGCCTTCGGCGTCTCGCTGCCGGCCGTCATAGACTACGTCATGTTCATGAAGGTCGAGAAGACAGCCTATCTCAAGATCCGCTTCGACTATCTCTACTCGATCTACGTCGTCTTTGCGGTAGCAATGATCGTGCGCTACATCTGGCTTGCATGGCAGGCAGCCTTCGGCAAGGCGCCGGACGCTTTCGATCCCACGAAAGCGAGCTCCGGCGTATGAATTTCACCAGTCCTTTTTCGCTTACCATTGTCCTCATCACGGCTCTTGCCTTTTTGGGCTTGCCGATAGGGCTGTCGATGATCGTTGGTTCGATCCTGTACCTGTTTCTTGTCGGAGCCGATATGGGAACGGTGGCCGAGCAATTTCTGAACGGCATGTATTCCAACTATATCATTCTTGCAGTGCCGCTGTTTGTGCTCGCTGCCGAATTCATGAACATCGGCTCGATGACGGAGCGGCTTCTCAACTTCTGTAATGTTCTCGTTGGTCGGTTCCGCGGCGGCCTTGCGCAGGTGAACGTGGTGCAGAGCATCGTATTTGCGGGCATGTCCGGCTCTGCGATCGCGGATGCGGCGGGCAGCGGGCGCATGATGCAAAACATGATGACCCGAGACGGGCGTTATACGCCAAGCTATGCCGCCGCGCTAACGGCGGTGACCTCCGTCATCGGCCCGATCATTCCTCCTTCCATTCCAATGGTAATCTACGCGCTCGTTTCGGACGCATCGATCGGCTATCTCTTTATCGGCGGCATGATCCCTGGACTGTTGATGGCACTTCTGCAGATGGTGCAGGTTGCAATCACCGCGCGGCGCAAGAACTTTCCGGTGGAGGACCCCGTACCGCTTCGCAAGATCCCGAAGATCACCTGGCAGGCGCTTCCGGCGCTCATGATGCCGGTTGTTCTGCTTGGCTGCATCTATTCCGGCATCACGACACCGACTGAGGCTGCAGCTCTTGCGGCGGCCTACGCGCTGGCCATTTCCGTCGTGATCTATCGCAGTATTTCCTTGGTGGCCTTCTACGACGCATTGAAGACCAGCTCCAAGACAACAGCATCGATCGGCATGCTGATCGCCGGCTCGCTGGTCTTCAACTACGTTGTCACGATCGAGAACATCCCGGAGACACTGCGTGTGCTTTTGACGGGTTGGGATCTGTCACCAATTGGCTTCCTGATCCTCGTCAACGTCCTTCTGCTCCTGCTAGGCTGCGTGCTGGAGGGGACAGCAATCCTGCTGATTATCGTTCCCGTATTCATCCCGACCGCGCAAGCGCTTGGTATAGATATGGTGCATTTCGGGGTCATGGTGGTCGTCAACATCATGTTGGGGCTGGTTACGCCACCCTACGGGCTGTTGCTTTTTATCATGACCAACATTTCCGGTGCGCCGGTGCGCGACATCATTCGCGACGCGTTGCCGTTTCTTGGCTGGATGGTGCTCTGCCTGGCGCTCATCACCTTCTTTCCCGACCTCGTACTCTGGTTGCCGCGCCTCACGGGCTACCAGGGGTAACAGGTAAAGCGATCATGACAGACCCCAAACCCCTCTTCATTCTCAACGGACCAAACCTCAACCGGCTTGGAAAACGCGAGCCGGAGATTTACGGCTACACGACACTCGGCGAAATCGAAACGTGGTGCAAGCAGGCGGCTGGAAAGCGGCCGGTGGAATTTCGCCAGACGAACAGCGAGGAACGGCTTATCGAATGGGTGCACGAAGCGATCGATGAGGACGCTGCAGGCATCATCATCAATCCAGCCGCGTTCACGTTCACATCGCTTGCTTTGCTGGATGCGTTAAAGATGTTTCCAGGCCCGATCATCGAATTTCACATCAGCAATGTTCACAGGCGTGAACCGATCTATCACCGCTCCTACGTCTCGATGCGTGCTACTGCGGTAATAGCGGGTCTGGGGGCTACAGGCTATCCCACAGCGGTTCATGCCATTGAAGCGCTCATTGAGCAAAACAAGGTCTGATGGTGCTCGCAATGTCTTGCGCCACTCCCGACACACAGAGCTGTGCTATCGATCCGCGTCGAAAGATCATTGCAGCCTATGTCGACGATGAGAGTCCAGAGATTGTAAGCGCGGCTAAACACGATTATCGACGACAGCTACACTATGCTCCAGCTTGCGAGCAGGCTTCGGCAAGAGGCGATCTTAGCAAGGGGCTCGCATTTGGCGGTCACGCACAGGGCGACACCTTCCGGGAGTTCGAATGGCGGGGACTCAGGCCTTTTTTTTAGATGCTTGTTGTTTAACGCGGATCCGTAGCGGCTTGCCTTCCATTTGCTCGATATCGAAGGCGTTTGTCTTGCGCACGAGATCGCTGAGCTTGCGAAAGCCGTAGGTTCGCGGATCGAAGTCCGATGCCAGGTTCGCCAATTGCGTGCCGATGGACCCAAGCGGGACCCATCCGTCTTCGCTTTCCATCTGGGAGATGACCTTCTTGATGATGGGGGTCGCGGCCTTCGGCTGCTGAAGCGGAGTGGGCGTCTGAGCCGATTCCGCACCATTTGACGCGACGATCGGTAGGAGGTTTTCCGTGTAAATGAATCTGCGGCATGCCTGACGGAAGCTTTCCGGCGTCTTTTGCTCGCCGAAGCCGAAAACATCGGTGCCTTGCTCGCGGATCCGCGACGCCAGACGTGTGAAATCACTATCGGACGAGACCAGACAGAAGCCATCGAAGCGACCGCTGTGCAACAGATCCATTGCGTCGATCACGAGGGTGATATCAGACGCGTTCTTTCCGGTGGTATACGCAAACTGCTGCTGCGGTATGATTGCGTGACGCGACAGCACTTCGATCCATGCTTTCGATCGTCCACTGGCGAAATCTCCGTAGATGCGCCTGACGCTGGCCTCTCCGATCTTGGCGATTTCCTCAAACAGGCCATCGGCAATTTTAGCCGAAGCATTGTCGGCATCGATCAGGACGGCGAGACGAGGAGACCGTGCTTCACCAGACATTGAACTCTCCTTTCACTTCCGCGACGGCTCGAATGTGTTCCCAGCTGTTCCAGCTTTGAGAGGTCAGTTCCGGCTGGAGGCGGTATGAGCCCTAAGCCTGCTCTAATGAGAGGCCTGCTTCGCTCACCTGAAAAGCAACCGATCACTCAATCCCCCATAAAGCCCTTGCCACAAGGCGTCCATGTATGAAGCATACAAACGCTACTTTGGGAATCCTTGCACTTCCTAACACGTGCCAGCTCGGGGCGAGAAATGGCATCAGAAAGGCATGAGGCTGGCAGATGGTTAAAGCTAATTCCACACGAGCTACCAGCGACTTGGTGCAGCAGGTTCTGGAACGTCCGCGAGCGCTCAAGAAGAAAGTGTTGCCCTCCGACGGTTCCACGACGAAACTCACCCTCAACGTCGATACCGACGTGGTCGACTGGTTCAAGTTATCCGGTGCCCATTGGCGCTCAAGGATGCAAGAGGCTCTTCGAAACGCCACCGAACTCGACAAGGATGTTTGATCCCGACGGATCCGTCTCGAATTTCCTCGGCAACAACCGGGTATCCTTCTCTTTGGCGTGCGAAACCGCGAGTTTGACGGCGGAGCCAAATCCCACGCTGCTGCCCACAGTCAACGTGGCTGCCGCCTCGCATTGGGGCAAAGGAGAAAAACCGACGGCCGCGTCTGGCCTCTCCGTTGGCGCGTTGAGGTCGCTCTCGATCGGTGAGGAGCCCTATTGGTAGGAGACGATGTCGGCGGAATATGTATTTTGGCACTCCTATCTATCGAGTGCCAAAGGTGCTATGTAAGGATTGCAGCCGCCCTATGTGCAGGCCGCAGAAAGAATCCCTATGAAAATCCGTCCACTGCATGACCGCGCCGTCATCCGGCGCGCGCAAGGCTATCTCAAATCCAAGGGCGGGATCATCACTCGCGACATTGCCAAGGAAAAGCCGCAGGAAGGCGAAGTGATCGCCGGCTGTCGAGGCACCCGTAATGAATGCGGCAAGCTGATTCCGCTCGACGCCACGTTCGGTGATAGGATCTTGCTCGGCAAGCGGTCCGGTACCGATTTCAGGATCGACGGTGAGGCACCCCTGATCAAGAACGAGCCCGACATCATGGACGTTGTCGAAAAGACCGTCGCGGCCAAGAAAGCTGCCTGGCCGTCGATTTCCGACCGCAATCTCAAGACCGAACTGGACGAACACAATGTCTGCCAAGGAAATCAAATTCTCCACTGATGCGCGCGATCGCATGCTGCGCGGTGTCGAGTTGCTCAACAACGCCGTCAAGGTGACGCTGGGCCCCAAGGGCCGCAATGTTGTCATCGACAGGGCCTATGGCGCGCCGCGCATCACCAAGGACGGGGTCGCAGTTGCCAGGGAAATCGAGCTGGCCGACAAGTTCGAGAACATGGGCGCGCAGATGGTGCGCGAGGTGGCCTCTAAGACCAACGACCTCGCCGGTGACGGCACCACGACGGCGACTGTGCTCGCTGCCTCCATCCTGCGCGAAGGCGTCAAACTCGTCGCCGCCGGCATGAATCCCATGGATCTCAAGCGTGGCATTGACCTTGGTGTCGCTGCTGTCGTCAAGGAAATCCAGGCGCGCGCCAAGAAGGTAGAGTCTTCGGGCGAGATTGCGCAAGTCGGAACCATTGCCGCCAATGGCGACGCGACGGTCGGCGAGATGATCGCCAAGGCGATGGACAAGGTCGGTAATGAAGGCGTAATCACCGTCGAGGAAGCCAAGACGGCCGAGACCGAGCTCGACGTTGTCGAGGGCATGCAATTCGACCGCGGCTATCTCTCGCCCTATTTCGTCACCAATGCCGAGAAGATGCGCGTGGAGCTGGAGGACCCCTACATCCTCATCCACGAAAAGAAGCTTGGCAATTTACAAGCTATGCTGCCAATACTCGAGGCGGCCGTGCAGAGCGGCAAACCGCTGCTGATCCTCTCCGAGGATGTCGAGGGCGAGGTTCTGGCGACGCTGGTTGTAAACAAGTTGCGCGGTGGCCTGAAGGTCGCGGCCGTCAAGGCCCCGGGCTTCGGCGATCGCCGCAGGGCCATACTGGAAGACATTGCCGTCCTCACGGCCGGTCAGATGATCTCCGAGGATCTCGGCATCAAGCTCGAGAACGTCACGCTCGACATGCTCGGCCACGCCAAGCGCGTGCTGATCGAGAAGGACACCACCACGATTATCGACGGCTCCGGCGATAAAGCGACAATCCAGGCGCGCATCCAGCAGATCAAGGCACAGATCGAGGAGACGACCTCCGACTATGACAAGGAAAAACTCCAGGAACGCCTGGCGAAACTCACCGGCGGCGTCGCGGTAATCCGCGTCGGCGGCGCGACCGAAATCGAGGTCAAGGAAAAGAAGGACCGTATCGACGATGCGCTGAACGCCACGCGCGCAGCGGCTGAGGAAGGCATCGTTCCTGGCGGTGGTGTTGCCCTGTTGCGCGCGAGGTCGGTCCTGGTGGGACTGACCGGAGCGAATGCGGACGCCACGGCGGGCATCTCGATCGTGCTCAGGGCGCTGGAAGCTCCGATCCGGCAGATCGCCGAGAACGCCGGTGTCGAAGGCTCGATCGTCGTGGGAAAACTCACCGACAGCAGGGATCACAACCAGGGCTTTGACGCGCAGACGGAGACCTATGTCGATATGATCAAAGCCGGCATCATCGACCCTGCGAAGGTTGTGCGGACCGCTTTGCAGGACGCCGGCTCAATCGCGGCACTTTTGATCACTGCCGAAGCGATGATCGCCGACATTCCCTCAATACAATCTGCCCGGCCGGCCGGCAACGGCGGCATGGGCGGGATGGGATACTGAGAACAGTCTGAACGGCGTTGGTGCGCGGTTCGTTTGTTGGTGTGGGTTGGCTTCCGATGTAGCAATTGTAGTGCAGCCATGCCTTTTAAACACAACTCCTGCCGCCGCCATCATCTTGAGAAGATGAAGTTGAGGGTGACGAACCCGGCCAACGGCACCAGCATATCGCCGTAATCAGCAGATACTGCCGGATGAATTGGCAGGCCTCCAACGGTTACGGCAAACGCTCGCTGTCGAGACCGCCATCGGACGATACAATCGATCGTCGGGCGGCGTTTGCGGCCCGGTCGCTTCCCGTTCAGCAGACCGAAGTCGCCATCGGCTGCGCAGTCTTCAACCGAAAGCTTGCCGGGCGCACGCCCGAAATCCGTCCGCAAGGCAGCCACAGCATAGTATGCCATTTCAAAGATGCCCATCCGCTCAAGTCCGGATCTCTGCACCAAACCTGGGCAGCGGGCTTCGCGTCGCGCTCAGTATGTATTGAGAACGTCGAGGGCTTGGTCTGCATTCTCACGATTGAGGCCAGTCATTCTCCACGCATCGACCTGCGCAGGCTTGCCGCTAAAGACGTGGTAGATCGTCCAGGATCCGTCCACTTCAACACGTCGGCCGAATTGATAGCGGCCGTGAATTTGGTGTGGCGCGTGGCCCTCGTTCTTCCAGCGTATAATCGTGCGTGCATGCTCTCGGTGGGGCATCGTCGTTCTCCCGTTCTTCGTATCGCCGTGATACCGCTCGGTTACACCCAGCGGTACCTTCAAGCGTGTGGCTGCGAGTGAGGAATGTTCCCGGCACCATCCAATGTGATGATGCGTTCAAGTTCGTCGGGTTCGATCGCGATCAAGCGCATGCGATACTGATTTTCTATCGTTGCCGGCACTTTGATAAAGGTCGCAACGCGTCGGGAGGCAAGCCAGGAGAAGCCTTCGATGAGGACCTCGTCTTCGTCCACGTCGTAGTCGCCGGCCGCGAACGTTTCCTCGGTGTCGGGCAACTGGAAGGGCCGATTGAAGTGGATGGATCGATGGTTGGTTCGATTGAACATGATGTCTCCTTCCGACGCCGGCGTATGCGCGGCGGCGCGGTCCTGCCTGTCGAGCGTTATGCTTTTGACGAAGACGGGATCATTGATTGCTCTGTTGGACCTTGCAGATCCCGAACGAGCCTTGTCTGATATCTAGCATTCAGCCGGGCGCACGAGTGAGGAGGGCGTTTGGCTCCGTGCCGCGCCATCACAAGATCCGGCCGAAGAGGATCGTGGTGATGACCACAAAGACCGCGACCGAAAGAGCAATCCAGGCAAACAGACNGGGCGTTTGGCTCCGTGCCGCGCCATCACAAGATCCGGCCGAAGAGGATCGTGGTGATGACCACAAAGACCGCGACCGAAAGAGCAATCCAGGCAAACAGACSGCGATAGTCGAAGAGATAGATCTGAGCCGGTATGTGGTAKTTCATGATCGCCTCCCGTGGCTGATCTGTTTGGCCGGTTTGGCATGGTCGTTATAGGATATGTGCCGTTCTGAAGGCTCGCTCGGCCAATGCCATCCCATCCTTGCCGGCACTGACAATCANATCTGTTTGGCCGGTTTGGCATGGTCGTTATAGGATATGTGCCGTTCTGAAGGCTCGCTCGGCCAATGCCATCCCATCCTTGCCGGCACTGACAATCAMTTCGAGATTGCCTTCATCCGTCACACGCTCATGGGTTTCGCGGCTGCTGCGGATGCGATACTGGAGCGCATTGTCGCGGATCGGCAGCGTCGCAACGATGCGATACGTTTCTCCAGATGTTGACTCTCTCGTCAGCGCGCCCTTGGAGCGGACAAGTTGGCCAACATGGAAGCGGTGGATCGGTGACGTGTCGCGCGGGCCGCGGATGATACGTTTCGTGAAAGATAGAGCGTTCATAGTGGCCTCGGTCCTCCTCAAGCGTTGGTAAGAGTAATTCGGCTGCAACAGCCGTTTCGCGGTTTTCGCGCCGGCTGTCGCCGGATCAATGATGCGCGTTGCACTGGCTCGGACGAACAGACGGCTCGAGATCTGTTTCGAGACGCGTTGGCCGCAAGCACTGACGCCGAGCCTGCCTGTCTGTCGAGAATTTAGGGGATTGGGGCGGTTCGAATACCGCGAAAGCCACATCGGCCAAATCAACTTACCTATAGCATAGCGCGTCGATTGAGTTTCAATTGAGGCGGTTGTGCCTGTCGGCCTGAACTCTCCTATTCGTCCAGCTTCATCGATGTTTCTCTTGCGGCTCCTGTCCCACCGAGCGATCGCCAGGTGCCATCGTGCGGGGATAAAGCTCCCGTATCCGCGCGAATGTGGTAAGCTCCTTGTTTGGAATTGGGGACTGCCATGTCCGAGCCGAACAAGCTCTACGAAAGCGACATCATCACCCTCCATAAGGCGCCGCTGATCGGCACGCTCTGCCTGGAATGCGACGAGGGCCCGATCGAAGTGGCCCTGAACCGAACGGCTGCCGAGACGTTGCAAAAGGCGCTTCTGCGGTTTCTTGCCCGCGATTGATAATCTGACCATGCGGGCTCCCGACCGTCGCTGGTCGCCTTCGATGAAGGAGAGCAACGGTATGATCTGAAGATCGAAGCCAACAATGTGTGGACGGTGATCGATGTCTTCACCGGACAGCCGGTTGTTTTAGACGGTTATCTAATCTCGCATTTGCCGCGCGATGAAGCGGACGATCTTCTTGATATTCTCAATCTGAAAGACGCCATGCGCAGGGGCCTCATCCAAATTTGGCGCCGACCACCGGAAGATAAAGACTAGGGTCAGGACCTGTTGACCCGTTCCGCGTCTTAGTTGCTGGTCGGGCATTTATCCTGTGGCAGCTATGACCGTTCCCGCGCTCAGTGGTGTTCCAGCCATCGCGGTAGTTTCGATCGATTAAGTGAACCTGCTCTCGATATTCGTGGTAGTATGCGTTCGGATCAGTTCCCCTCCCAATCATAACCCGTCTACGTCCATGCTGGGGATGGCTCTTGCACCGCGAGCCTCTGGCCGCAAGGACACGACAATGACCAGGGACACGCCTCTCCATCCCGAAACCTCGCTCAGCCTTGCGCTTGCGGTCATTGCATCCTCGAGCGCGCCGATCGTGCTTCTCGATGGCGATCTCCGCGTGGTCGCGGCCAGCACCTCCTTCTACAGGGCCTTTCGGATCGACGCCTCTACGGCCACGGCAAAGCGCTTCACCCAACTGGGCGATGGAGAGTGGAACCTCGCCCAATTATCGGTGTTGCTTGAGGCAACTGCGGCAGGAGTTGCCGATGTGCGTGGTTATGAGATGGATCTGAAACGCCCGGACCATGATACCCGGCGGCTGGTCCTTGACGCTCAATTGCTTGACTATGCCCATACATCGCAACTCCGCCTGCTTTTGACGGTTACCGACGTCACCGATGCGCGGGTCGCCGAGAAGGTGAAGGACGACCTGCTGCGAGAAAAGGCGATCCTTCTGCAAGAGGTCCAGCACCGTGTCGCCAACAGCTTGCAGATCATTGCGAGCATACTTTTGCAGAGCGCTCGCAAGGTTCAGTCCGAAGAGACCCGCAACCATTTGAAGTCCGCGCACAGCAGGGTCATGTCCATCGCTGCGGTCCAACAGCAGCTCGCCACATCCAGTGTCGGTGAGGTCGAACTCCGCTGCTATTTCGAGCAGCTTTGCAGAAGTCTCGGAGCTTCGATGATCTACGACCCCGAACAGCTCTCGATCGAAGTCGACGTGGACAAGACCTTTATCGAGGCAAACACCTCGATAAGCCTCGGTCTCATCGTTACCGAGCTGGTGATCAATGCGCTCAAACACGCATTCCCGAAGCACCGCGAGGGCAAAATCACCGTCGACTACCACGCCAAAGGAAAAGACTGGACCCTCCAGGTCGGCGATGACGGCGTAGGTATGCCGACAGGGGGAATTGAAGTGAAGCCCGGCTTGGGCACGGGGATCGTGGAAGCGCTCAGCAACCAGCTGGATGCACGGGCCACCGTGGCAGATGCAAGGCCCGGCACACATGTTTCAATTGCACACCGGCATCACGTTGCGGAAGTCGACAGGACAGCAGCTTGACCTTCGGGGACTCGGAATGACCCTGTTTGAAAGATCGCTACCATGCATCAGATTCCGCGCGGTAGCATTGGTTGCGGATAACGAGGTCTTTGCCGCAAACCAGTAGCTGACGAGGGGAATTTGCGCCGGACCTCGCGCGGATCGTCTTGCCGCCCAGGAACCGCTCACAGCTTCCGGTCTGTCCTTGCCGTGTTGCCGTTCGCTTCCACTCAGGCACAATCGCGAGCACGATCTCAAAACCCGTTGCTTTGCCGCTTGGCTAAGCACAAAAATTGGCTGCGGCAAACGTTGGGTGGTCGCGTTTGCCGTACCGAGGTCGTCGCATCCGCAACGTGTCTCAAAAAGAGTGGGGGATCCATTGACTGATTCAAAGCCGGAAATCTTGGATCTGGTCCTAGCCGATTTGATCAGCGACCAAATTGAGAAACACCATGCAAACGAGCTTCGAGCCGTGCTCTCAACCGGTAACGAGATCACCATGCATGGAAAGTTCACCATCGGCCGTGACTTCATCATTTACAGAACAGCCAAGGATAATAACGGCAGGTGGGCGATGACGCCTTTCTCCCACATCGTGCAATTGATCGTTTGACGCGGCGGTTCCGCCGCGTTTGCAAGCAAGAACTGTGATACACTTGCTTCCGTTGCCATGCGGCGACCGGATCCCTCAAACTGCTCCCGAACCGCACGGACCGCGAGGCCACAAGGAAGGCTTCCGCGCGTCTCCTTGCCAGAAATGTTCGACCTGACAACGGCGACGAATGCTGTAGCCCGCATTCACAGCGCTCCAAATATGGAGGAAGGCGCCATGTCAAATCGTCTCGTTTTCTCTCTGATCATCGTCACCACGAGTATTCTGCTGGTCTGGGCATTTAGACCCGCAACGATCATGTTTACAGGGTCGGCGCAGACAACACAGTCCGACGCCCTGACCCAGTGACTCATCAAGCGCTGCCGACCTATCGCTCGCCTGGTTTGTCATTATCTGCCGACAGATGCAGCGCACTTCGAGCCCGTTCAGTTGGTGTGTCAGGGAACTGCTACTGAAGCTGCGCGTTTCTGTGCGTTAGACTTCGGGCACTACTGGCATTCCGCCGGCATCCCCGATGGGAAAAAATAATGAAAATCTCTCTAATTGCATTGGGCGTAGCCGCCGCCACGTCATGTTCGGCCTTTGCCGCTGAACCGGCCAAGATGGTCGATACCAAGGTGGGCAAGGTCATGACCACGGATAGCGGCATGACCCTCTACACGTTCGACAAGGACACCAAGGGCAAGTCGAACTGCGACGCCGATTGCCTGAAGATTTGGCCCGCGTTCCACGCCGCGGCAAAATCCAAGGCGGCAGGCGAATGGTCACTTGTCAAGGATACGGCCGGCAAGGAGATGTGGGCCTACGACGGCAAGCCGCTTTACACCTATGCCGAAGACAAGCAGGCTGGAGACGTTAAGGGTGACGGCGTCAACGGTGTCTGGCGCCGCGCCAAATAGCGCACCCAGTCGATGATGGGCGGCTTCTGGCCGCCCTCTATTCGAGCTGGAACGAAGACACGTTTGGCGCGTTATGTTACGTCGGAGTACAGCACGAAAACAGCATCGTCCATCATCGTGATTGACGATAACCAGGGTACTCCCAGGAGACCCAAATGGATATCACCACACTACTCATCATAGTTCTCATCGTTCTAGTGCTCAGCGGTGGCTGGTACGGTCGCGGGCGCTGGTATTGAACATTCGTCAATGGACGGACACTCGTCCATGCCCTTCTTGGACCGATCCGGTTATCCCGAGGAGGTCCTCGAAGGGGCAATTACCCAACATCGCGCGATACGGGTTCGCAAGCGCACATCGTTGCGGCCACTCAGATCTCCCTGCTTTAAAAAGCGGCGCAGCGAATTCTGGTTTGCGATGCACGTCGGTCCCGTGCAAACAGTCCATCGTATTGCCGGCACCAGGGGTGTCGTTTGCACGATCGGCTGGCACTGATCTAAGAGTGACGCTTCGACGTCGCCGCGTGGCGATGAAGCGAAACGGCAGCGCAACCGCCGTGCAACCAACGGCGTGTGCGTATACTCCGGCCGTTCTTAAGCTGCCAGCATTTCCGCGTGTTCGCGTGCAATTCGGCTTGCCATACCCACTCGGCGTTCGCGCAGAACGGCGAGTGGGTATAGAGCCGTCGTGGAAAGGCGCTACAGAAGGAGGCGGATCGGGCAATGTCAGATCTTCGCAGATGGATTGGGCCTGTTCTCGGTATCAGTACGCTTGCCCTGCTGGTTGTTGCTTGTGCCCTGGTCCTTTGGCCCTTCCTGTCGGCCATATTGTGGGCTGCGGTGATCTGTTACTCGACGTGGCCGCTCTACCGCCAATGCGAGCGTGCGGTCGGAGGATACCGCGCAGTTGCCGCAGCAATAATGACGATGCTGGTTATCTTTGTTTTGGCTGCACCGCTTGCCTTCCTTGTGACCGCGCTCGCCGACGACATGAAAAATCTGGCCGAGGGAATTACGCACGTCTTGGAGGAGGGGCCTTCGGCTCCGCCCAACTGGATTAAAGGTCTGCCGATCGTCGGCGAAGGCGTGGCGGCCTACTGGGAAAACCTCGCTCATGATGCCCCAGCGTTTATCGTCGAACTCAAGAAACTAACAGGCCCTGTCACCGATATTGCTCTTGCAGGCGGAGCCGCCTTCGGTGGCGTCGTCCTTGAACTCGCGCTCAGCATATTCATCACCTTCTTTTTGTTCCTGCACGGTCGCCGCATGATCGGCTTCATGCGCCAGATCAGCGAGCGCGTTGCCGGTCCCCGGGCCAAGAGATTGCTGGCGGTCATCGGTATGACCGTCAAAGGTGTCGTCTACGGGATGATCGGAACCGCACTTGCGCAGGGCCTGCTGGCCGGCATCGGTTTCTGGATTGCCGGAGTGCCTCAACCTCTATTGTTGGGCTGCCTGACCTTCGCGCTGTCATTTGTGCCGGGGGGGCCTCCCTTCGTGTGGGGGCCCGTTGCACTTTGGTTGCTTTCTCAGGGTTCCATGGGCTGGGCGATCTTCATCGCCATCTGGGGCCTGCTTGTCGTCAGCAGCATTGACAACTTTCTTCGCCCGTACCTGCTCAACCAAAACAGTAACCTGCCGGTGTTGCTGGGCTTGTTTGGGCTCGTTGGTGGTGTGCTGGCCTTTGGGTTGATTGGACTTTTTCTTGGACCCACCTTGTTGGCCGTCGCATACAATTTGTTTCTCGAGTGGGTCGCAGCTGAACTCGAAGAGCGGACGCAATCGGCGTCGCGCTCCGCGCTGCCCGAGGACATCGGAGCCGGCCCAAAGGGCTGACTTGCCAACTAAGATAAAATCGATGGCGTTGACGCCCCGCTTGACGTTGTCGAATTTCACTTGCTGTGTATCGTCTCAAGAGCAGGTTTGCTTCATCAACCAGGCGCCGAGCCTTGTCGCGAGAATTGGTGCTCAATCCGGTCAATGGATTGTTTCGTGGTTGCGGAGCGACCAAACGCCTTGCCGCCACCTTCGTTTTCCCACCGATCCAAATCGTCATTCGAAAAAGGCGAGGAGAGCATCTCGATCTGGCTCAACAGAATGGTGACGAGCGCTGCCTCGGAGTGAACGCCGCCTTGAAATGCCGTGATCAGAAATTGAGCTGCGGCGCGTCTCTTCGCTCGGTGCCAGGCGCTTCTGACATTGAACATTCCGGCGGTGTAGATCTGCCGGACACCACTGTGGTCTCCTTCCCGACAAATACAATCGATAACCGCGTGATTTGGCCACAGTGTCGCGCGCCGGGGCGGGACATAATCTATGGTCCATCTCGGATTCTCGCACGCGTCGGCCGAGACTGCCTTTGCCCGGCTTGATAGGATCAAGCCGGGCCGATATTCACGTAGAGCTTTTCCGGTTGAGTCAGAGCCGCGGAAGCGCTCTATCTCTTTGCTTTGCTTTCACGCATGTCCTGACGGAAAATCGCTTCGCACTTTTACTGGAAATGCTTCAGGCCGCTTTTTCTGCGGTCTGATTCACGACCTTCGTGGCGATCGCGGTCAGAGCTATGTCTGTCGCCTGCTCTTCGTCGAGCGTCGTCTGGAGGAGCTTAGCGGCATCTTTCATGCCCAGTTCCAGGGCCCACGTCCGCAAGGTGCCATAGCGTGACATTTCGTAGTGTTCGACAGCCTGCGCAGCCGCGAGCAATCCGGCGTCGAGCGCGGGCGAGCCTTCATACTCGTCCATGATCGAGGCGCCTTCCTTGGTGATGCCCATGATCGCGTCACATGTCCTCTTTTCCGGCTTCTTGCCGATGATCTTGAAGACCTGGTCCAGTCGCTCGACATGAACCTTTGTCTCGCCGAGATGCTTGATAAATGCATCCTTGAGCTGCTTGCTCTTGGCGGCATCGCGCATCTTCGGCAGTGTGTCGACGATCTTGTTTTCGGCGAAATAGACGTCCTTCAACGTATCGTGAAAAAGCACGTCCAGTGTTTTGATTTCCTTGGCCATGATGGCTCCTGTGGTTAGAGGGTTCTCTGTCATGTTCCAGGCGACGACGCGCCTGGTCGTGCTGGCTGCCCATGAGGCGGCCAGGTATTTGACGTCAGAGGGTTGGCGGACGTAGCTGTCGGATGGGGTGAGACGGCTAGCGAGCGACTCGATCGTGAGGATTGCCGGTTTTGGGTGCTTGGCTGGAATCACGACCCTCGCGCGTTCTTGCCGTTCGCATGTCAACGATAGAATGGTTCTTCGCTTTGGGCGGAGTACGTCGCGTCTCGTGCCAAAGAGCACATTCCAAAAGGGACGCTTCATCCGTGTTGCCGAACCGGAATTCATCCAGGATGAACCTCGCCAGGCGATCGGCCTGTATGCCGCGCCCATCGAGCCGTGTCTTCAAACAGGTCGCTTCAAAAACCCTGCGCACTGCTGAAAGATCGCGGGGGCTGAGATGGTGGCCTGTCAGGCTGGGCAGTGTGTGCATCGAATTCTCCCGTTTGGAACATAAGAAGGGCTGACGGCCGATCGGTAGCCGTTCAAGCCGGCGGTCACGCAGAGGACTTCGCGTAGATAGCGCCGCCTTCGTCATCCCATCGGTCAATCGCCTCGGCTTTCGTCTGCTGAGGCGTCTGATGTTCTCCGCTTGAAGCATCGCCACGTTCGACAAGGGCTGCAGTCAGCCTTTCGCGGCTATTGATACCGTTTTCGAGCGCCGTCATCAGGAAACGCGTGGCAGCAAGCCGTCCACTTGGATCTGCCTTGGCTGTCGTTCCGTAGAAACCCGCAGCGGTAAGCACCTCGACCAATAGGCTGAGGTCGTCGGCATCAAGATAGTGTTCTGGGTGGCTGGAAGACATGACGTCCTCCTTTGGTTGGGGCACAGGTACATGACGACCCGTTCGCGACAGCGCCCGCTTCAATCGCTGTCGACGAAGTATCCTGCGCGCAATATTGCACTGAGGCAACAGACTTCCGTCAAACGTCAGACATAAGTGCATTAGCGACTAATGTGCCTTGCTGCAACTTTCGTGCATCCATGGCATTTGCTAGATCGAGCCTGCGGGGGCCGGCTTTTGCAAAGATCTCGCGCGCGGCAAGCGGTGCCAAACGATAGGCCCGAATGAATTCTTCCAGATCGTAGACTGCATCCCAGCCGCGAAGCAGGGCCTCTCTTTCATACTTGAAATGCCTGGTCATCGAAACGCTCCCGGGTGTCGGATCTCGGCGCAAAAACGGCCATTTGCCAGGCGGCGGAGGAAGCGTCAGATGGGGTATGTGTACTGCTAAACGGCGTGGGGCGCACAAAGTTCCCAAATAGGGCGTCTGCACAAGATACGTTTCGGTAACCGCGGCACGCGTGCTAGAGAACCGGATTTCCGCATCGGTTCGAGCATGGCATGCCGCAGGTCTTCGTTAAGGCGACCAAACGAACTTCGCGGAGAATTGGCGGAGCCCTTCGAATGTGTTCACGAATAGAACGTCGAAGACCAGGCAGAAATCCGGGATCAGGACGCGCTTCTTCAGTTTATGCGTGACCACGGTGGCGCCGATCGAACGCGCCTTGGCGATCAGTAGTGAATCTGCGCTGTCGAGGAATTTCGCAACTGCCGGCTATAGTGGGCTGTTGCCATGTGCAGGACGATTTCGGCGAAATTGCCCTGCGTGTCGACGTCTCGACGCCAGGAACCACTCGGGCTCTGATCACGTTCGTGAGTAGCCGCGTAACATCAGCTTCGATCCTCATGCAGTCGCAATCCAGTTGGGTCACGTGGCGGGATTTCTGTCCTTCAACCGCATGCACCTGATCCCTCTGAGCAACCGCAAACAAAGCGGCGCCTCGCGTTCGAGGCTTAGTAAACTACACACTCGTTACAGTAATTTACGTTGCTCTGAGCCCGGAAGCGACGCAGCGTAAGTAGTGCATTGAGGAAATCTATTTCACAGATCCAACGCAATTTTACAGGTTCGGCCATGAGAGCAAAGACACGTACGACGAAACTCCTTTGCGCCGACATCGGCGGTCTGACAACTTCCCCAAAGGACAGTATCATCAAGGCTTCCTCAGGATTACCGATGAGTCAGCTTGAGCCTACCAACTGGTCAAGGGAGGGCGCGCCGACAACTGGCAGCGCTCGCCACAACCCAAAGAACCTAGGGAGAGAACGACCAATGAAATTGATCGACAGCAGACTCAGCGGGCTGATGATGGCCCTTGCGGCATCGACTTTCCTCGCCTGCACGATTGGAGCAAGCGCCCAAACGGCAACCCCGCCTGCATCTATCCTGACGCCGGACAAGGTCGAGACTCGCATCGGCACACTCGACTTCAAGGACGGCATGCCGAGCAAGGAAACCATCGAAAAGATCTATGACAATCTGGACTTCACGCACGGGTTCGAGGCGTTCGTGAACACTTTCCAGGGTGTCAGCATAGCGGCGCTTCACAAAGGCTTTCAGAGCGTCGGGGTGAAAGACAATGAAGTCCTCATTTTCTCCGATCTGATGGATTCCAAGTCTCTATTCCTGACGGCTAACGCGGACACGATCTATTCCTTGGGAATGCTCGATCTCTCCAAGGGACCGATGGTGCTTGAGGTGGGACCCAAGATGTTGGGCGCTATCGACGACCAGTGGTTCCGCTGGGTTATTGATTTGGGCGCGCCCGGGGCTGATCGCGGTGAAGGCGGCAAGTATCTCATCCTGCCACCTGGCTACGAGGGTAACGTTCCCGAAGGGGGCTACTTTGTGGCCCGCGCCCGCACCAACTTCGTTATCTGGTTCGCTCGCGCGTTCATGGAGAACAACGATCCAAAGCCGGTGGTCGAACAGATCAAGAAAACACTTAAGGTCTATCCGTACCAAGCCGGCGGCTACGGCACGCCCGTTTCCGAATTCCTTGACGGTAAAACCAAACTCGGGCCGATCACCCCGCCGCCACCGACTGTTTTCCACGAAGGCAGTGGTGTGGTGATGAACACGATACCGCCCAACGACTACTCGTATTACGAGTGGCTCAACGAAATCGTGCAACAGGAGCCTGCAACGGCGCTCGACGCCGAGTTGATGGGCCCGATCGCAGCCATCGGCATCGTCAAAGGCAAACCCTTCGCGCCGGATGCGCGGATGAAGAAGATCCTCACCGAAGCCGTGGCGCTAGCCAACGCCACGTCGCGCACCTTGTTCATGGCTCCTCGCGCTGAGGACTGGTACTATTACCCCGGTTCGAGTTGGGTGAACCAGTTGTTTGTCAGCGGCTACGAGTTCGAAACGCCGATTCCAGAAATTACGCCAGAGGGCGCCAAGCCCTACCCGGCGACGGGATACCGCTTGCTGGACTCCAGAACGTCCTTCTTCTACGGCGTCACCGGCATTACGCCAGGGATGGCCATGCGCGTGCCGGGCATTGGTTCGCAGTACCTGTGGACGATCGTGGATGCAGACAAGCAGCCCTTCGACGGTGCCAAGACCTACAAGGTGACGCTGCCGAAGGACATTCCTTACGCCAATTTCTGGTCCTTTATTGCCTACGACAACCAGACGCGTTCGATGCTCGATACCCCCCAGCGCTACCCGCGCGCCGGCAGCCAGAGCTATCCTTCGCCCGCGGCCGAGGCAGCTGCCGACGGCACGACGACGGTCTGGTTCTCGCCGCAACAACCTGAAGGCGTCGCTCGAGGTAACTGGATCCAGACCGTGCCCAGTAAGGGGTTTATCCCGTGCCTGCGTCTCTACGGACCGCTCGAACCATTTTTCACGAAGGAATGGAGGCCAAGCGAGGTTGAACTGGTGACCAAGTGACGGGACGCAGATCTCCAGTAGAGAGCTGAAGGATACCAGCTCTGCAGCAGTGGTGAAGGAAGCTTGCTCTCATTTCTAAGGAGAATTTCAATATGAACATCAATCGCTTCGCAACCGTAGTAGCCTTTGCGGGAGGCCTTGCCATCGCGACGGGTGCGATCGCGCAAGACGTCGCCAAGAAACCACACGTCCCGCTGGAAAAAACCATCGGCCATGTCACGCCGACTGGTCCGGTCCCATCGCTGGCGGTGATCAATTCGGATGGCGCTACGCTTGACGGTAGCAAATTGGTGCTGACGGGTGTGTCGAAGAACTCGATCGTGTTCGCCGACCGGCCCGTTCGCGCTGCAGGTCATGTAACCACCCAGCAGTTCATCATGCAGTGGGATGAAGGCAAGGACAACTTCGCAATCGACCCGCCAAATGCGACGGTTTCAATTCTTGGCGGCGACGGCTCGGATGTGAACGACGCCGTGGTTACGCTCAAGTCGCCGAAGCTGGAAGGAAATACGCTCACGTTCGACGTTGCCGTCCTGGAAGGCAGCCTGAACAATGCGAGCGGTCCAGCAGCTCTTTTCATTGACGCCTTCGCGTTTCGCGGACCGGGCGGCGGTGGATTCGCCCATGTGGGTGGCTACGGTGGCGCGGTTTGGCACGGTGGTGGATACGGCTACCACGGTGGCGCTTACTGGCACGCCCCGGTCTATCACGGCGCGTGGTATGGCGCTGGCGCCGTCGCGGGGGCAGCTGTTGCCGGGGCTGCTGTTGGCGCAGCCGTAGGTGCTGCTGCTACGCCCTATTACCCACCCCCGGCGTGCGGCTACTATCCCTATCCGCCCTGCTACTGATGCAATTGGCCCATTCATGAAGCCCTGCGCCGCCGAACCGCCGACGGCACAGGGTCTCCCTCCAACGTCCGATCGCATACGCACACTTTCCGAGGCCGATTGGAAAAAACACATCGAGACCACAATCACATCAGGGAGCTGCCTCCGCCTCGGAGCAAGCCCAATTACCATGCCGCTGCATCGCAGCGCCTCTCGGTGCCGCGATCGTGCTTGGAAATCGCCGTCACACCAAAAGTCCTTGCCAAGCGAAAGCCATCCATAAATGCGCCCCAGAGGGCGGACGAGTGATGGGTCGGCGGTTCGAATCCTATCAAGGCGTCAGTACTTCTTTTTGCGAACGATCTTGTTGCCGCGTGGTCCGCTGACGACAGGTGTTCTGTCACGGTTTTCAGAAACAAGACTTCGCCAGCGTTCAAGGCGGTCGGCGGCCAAAGTGCCGCTTTTGACAGCTGCCTGAACTGCGCAGCCCGGTTCATGCGCATGGGTACAATCGCGAAATCGGCAAGCCGGTGCCAGTTCCTTTATGTCGGAAAAAAGCGTGTCGATCCCGTCGGTGATATCGCTGACGTAAAGTGTTCTTATTCCCGGCGTGTCTATGACCCAGCCGCCGCCCGGAATAGGATGCAGCGAGCGCGCGGTCGTGGTGTGACGGCCTTGCGCGTCATGTTCGCGAATAGTCCCGGTTTTCTGCTTTGCGTCAGATGCAGGTCTGGTCAGCGTGTTTACCAACGTCGACTTTCCTACTCCGGACGATCCCACCAGGGCGATCGTTTGGCCAAAGCCGCACCAGGAACTCAAAAAGGAGCTTGCATCGGCAGAGCGCCCATTCAGGGCGACCACAGGTAGGTCACGCTGTAAAGCCTCGGCTTTGGCCTGAAATATGCCAACGTCGTCCGCGGTGTCAGCCTTGGTCAACACGATGACCGGTTTGCTGCCCGCCTCGTTGGCCATGATTAGGTAACGTTCTAGCCGGTCAATATTGAAATCGGCGTTGCACGACGTCACGATCAACAGCGTGTCGATGTTGGCAGCAACAAGTTGTTGGCCACGTCCGACTTCCGGGCGTCGCTTAAACACGGTTTTCCGGTCAAGCCGGCGGACAAGCATGTGGGACCGGGGATCGGCAAGCACCCAGTCGCCCACCGCGAAGTCAGCCGTACTGGCGTGGGCTGGTAGCTCTAGCCTGTCTGACCCCGTGGCGCCCATCGCCTCGATGCGTGCCCGGTGCACCGACGCGACGCGCTTGGGTACGAGGTCAGCTTCAGTGGGCTTTACCTGATCCGCAAAAAAGTCAGACCAACCAAGCAATTCCAACGCTGAGCGGAGGCAGGAGTTCGTCAAATTTTGCTTCGCCTTTGATTATGCAAGCTTCTTGTGCTGATGATCTCGCTTTGGCAAAGAATTTGCGTAAGCAGCAGCCTCGCCCGAGTAGGGGAAATGGTCGCCTAACTGACGGTCACCGTCATAAACTTTGAAGGTTGGCCCATCGACTTCGACGATTTTATACCCATTCACGTATTCAAACTTTGGCGTTTTCCAACCCATAAATGCTCTCCAGTGTCGGTCCAGCGTTTCCAAACGCTGAAAACGATGTCCGGCTGTCATACTTCGCAATCTATTGCAATATCACATGCCTGCACAAAAGACGAACTAGCCAACGCTGGTTCGTATCCCATCCAGAGCGTGCCGCCATCACATATGTCGCGGTGCATTTCCCGAACGCCACCGACGTCACCCCCGCGCGAAGGACTGACTGTTTGTTGATAGCGGTGGGAGTAGCAAACTACTTCGATGTTATCCGGACATGTGTCTCACCAACTGGGCCGTGATGGCCCGCAGCCGTCAGCCGCGGGCCGGGCAGTTCACTCTCGGGGACTGAAGCCGGCCGGGGGACCTTGCACAGGTCTTGCCCTTCGTGCGGGATCGCTTTCGACTGGACTATGTCGATCCGGGAGAAGTCATCCGGACTACAGGCGCGTTCTACGAATATCTCAACTGCGATCGCGAGCCGCTGCCGCGCTGGTCGTTCGGGCGTGTCACCCTGCTGGGAGATGCGGCCCACCCCATGTATCCGGTCGGTTCGAATGGGGCGAGTCAGGCGATCCTCGATGCTCTGGCCGAGCACCTGCGGAGCCATGGGTCCGTCGAGGTCGCGCTCAGCGCCTACGACCGCGAGCGCCGTCCGAGCACGTCGGAAATCGTTCTGTCGAACCGCAGGGGTGGGCCCGAGCGCGTGATCGATCTCGTCGAAGCACGGGCACCTGATGGTTTTGGCGAGATCTATGACGTGGCCTCATACGAGGAGCGCGCGCAGGTCGTGCGCGGATATGCAAGGCTGGCCGGATTTGCTCCGGACGATGGAAGGGCGTCGAAGGTTGAGCACCGCGAGCCCTGAAAACAACCTTATGAATTTACCTCAAGAGAGGACACGGAATGATCGATACTGAATATATCGTGCGCCTTGCCGGGTGTCAGGAACTTGGCACCGCCGCTGCTTTCGTCGCAGATGCTTTCGCGCAATATCGGAGAGTTTTGCCCGCCCACATCTTCGATCCCTATTTATGATAGGCATGAACGTGCCTGAGATCAGCTGGTTGATCTCGACGCCGTGAGCGGCCTGCCGCAGGGGGTGGGTGAACTGCACGGGCAGGCGCTGGCGATCAAGCGTTTTGACCGCACGCCGGAAGGAGCGGTGCATATCGAGGATTTTGCGCAAGTCTTCGGCGTCTTTCCCGACCACAAACACGATAAGGGCAATTACCGGAGGATCGGCCGCGTGCTGGGGATCGAAACCAGCACGGCCGACGTGGCGGAATTCATCCGGCGTCTAGTCTTCAGCACGCTGATCGGCAATGGCGACATGCACCTGAAGAACTGGTCGCTAATCTATCCTGATCGCCGCACCCCTGCGCTCTCGCCAGCGTATGACTTGTTGTCGACTATCCCTTACATCGAGGGGGAAGATACGGCGGCGCTCAATTTCTCCCGCACAAAAAAGATGGCGGCACTGTCAAAGGACGAGCTGGCGCATCTGGCTGCGAAAGCGGAGCTTTCCGAAAAGCTGGTGATCGACACGTCGCGCGAGACGGTTGAACGTTTTAGGGCGGTATGGAAGGCGGAAAAGAAGAACCTGCCGATGGCCGCCAAGGTCTCCGACGCAATCGATAGGCACGCTCCGACGGTCGAGCTGTATCGTGAGTTCGCGAAGTAGTGCCTTGCGGCTCGGCATTCAACTTGTCAAGCCTTGCTGTATATTCAAGGCTTTGGCCCATCCAAACAGAATGACCGTTGGTTCGAATCCCATCAAGGCGAGGATCTCAGGAAACGACGTCAGGATGTTCCGGAATTGTAAAGCTCACCCGTAGACCTCGTGCGGGGGTAGTCGATTTCCACAAGGGCGCTGGATTCAATAAAGAATGTTACTTCGAACATCCCATCGTCAGCCAGGAGGAGAACGGCATTCCTAGTTTCATCGAAGCTGCGGCTACGATTGGGGAAGGTCAATGCCATCGGTTGGCATCTCTCACTGCTGCCGCGAGCAGCTCCAGTGGCCTTCTGACTATAGTTTCGGCCGATGACAGAAGTAAGCAGTATTGAAAATACATAACGCCAACTGCATTTTTACAACATAAACATGCAAACTGAAGTCACTCCGCCACGTCTTACGCGAACCCGTGACCACTCAAGGCCTGAACTACCGGACCCCGTTTTGCTTGGTGCTGCTCTGCGACTTGCCCGCACCCGGGCCGCCTTTCGACACACCGCCCCCGTGACTGCTTCCTGGATTTGTCGGATCCGGTCCATTGCCCCAACCATTGTTGCCCTTAGTACTGCCACCTCCGCCGGATGCCGCAATCGCCTTCGACGTCAGGCTGGTGGACAGAAGCATCGTCACGACAGGGGGGGTTACGACTGCAAAGCGGCCGCAGTCCTTCAGGAATTCGCGCCGGTCTTCGTTGCTTCGAGACTGCGAGCCGTCAACTTTTTCGGACATACGTGTTCCCCCCGCGCCTAATGTGATCAATAGTACATTAGTAAATTGAGTTATTCTAGCAAAGTCTTTGGCCTAGGTCTGGGCCTTTAAGCTGGTCGGAGGTGACTTTCATCCAAAATGGGCACTCCGGCTTGTCACTTCGCCTACCTCCACCAAAGCGCGCGCTAACAGTTTCGAAACAGCCCTATAGTTTACCAAGCGGCTTCGGGCGAAAAATGCGTCGCAACTCGCGAACCTTTCGCTCAATTTCCTGGCGCCAGGAAGGATAGGGCTCGCCACCGAAGCGATCCCAGGAACGGTAGTGGGCAAGTTCCGAGATAAGTGTCAGGAGCGTGAGCGGGCCCGCAAGATAGTCGCGGCCGAGCTGAAAATGCCGCCGGGCAAACTGGATCCTGGCCATCCATCCCACCCCGCTAGTAGCCGGCCGGTCTAGCCCGAGCAGCGCGTCGGCCGTCACGATTTGCGTATCCACAGCGTTTCTCTCATAACCGCTCGCGAAGAGCCCTCTCAACTCATTCCAGTCGATCGGTGACGTGCGGGAGAGCTTCGCGATGTCCAGAAGGTGGCGCAGATCCATCAGCCCACGCCAGTAATCCCCGTCCTGAAACTGATCGTGCAGAAGCAAGAGGACGATCTGCGCAAGGGGCGTGGGTAAGCGCACGCGACTACCGGCAATATCTAGCGCGCGGCTGTCACGGTGGAGCCATTCTGCGTTACCGAAGGAGGACGGCCCCCTCGGTCGGCACTGAAGGTCAATGCTCCCGACATACGTTGGACGGACCAGAACGACCGGGAGATGATATTTTGTGTTTCCTGGCCAGGAGCCTTCGCCGGCTGAAAGCTCGATCTCGTATCCGACATGGCGCAATGTTTCTATTGCGGCGGCCATGTTCTCCGGACGGACAAGAATATCCAAATCGGTCAGGATGCGGGCGCCGAACTCTTCAGGGTCTGCACTCACGAGAACCGCTGTTCCCTTCATAACGACCGGTTCTATGCCAATGTCGTTGAGACGGGCGCTCGCCTCGATCAGTTGCGCCTTCAGTCTGCAATTCCGCTCTGCGTTGCGCGCGTAGATCATTGCCAGGTAATTGCTCACGTCTTCAGGCAAGTCTTGCGTTTCGGACTTCTTTGCCGCCGCTGCGAGAGAGGTGATCGTCAGGCTCCTGTTCGCAAGAGCTATGATTGCGTCCCAGTTCGCGTCTTTTGGTATCTGCCCATTGAGGCAGCAGGCAAGCGTAAGGAGGTCGCGTCTGCTATTGCCTGTCATGAAGGCGGCTCAAGGTTTCTACGGCCTCGTCGAGGGCAGAGTACGTAAGTTCGACGGCGCGCGCCCCTGAAACCATCTGCAGGAGTCGCTGAAACTGCGGCAAAGCGAGGCGGCGCTCAGGCGTGAAAGCACCGGCCAGCAGTTCCGAAAGCACTTTTAGGGCATCAACGTCTGTAACCACGATCGCTCCCTTTCGCCGACGGCGGAGCAGTACGATGGCTTCAAGCGGAACCCGTTCCTGTGTGGCATAGCAAAGCCCTTTCGGATAGCGGACGCGCTTGTTGTCAAGCCGCCGATGGATAGGTGCCGCCAGAATGGCATCCGTCATTTGGTCGAGCAGACCCCAAGAACCCTGCTTGAGTGCCGGCGAGAAGGGCACGCCCACAAGCAGGCCATCCTCGTCCAAAAGGGCGATGTCATCCCCGCCGCAGGCGAAACCTGCTGCAAGCAGTGCCATGGCGAGCGTGGTCTTGCCAGCCCCCGGCGCGCCACAGACTAACAGGCCTCTGGCGTTCCTGACGAGCAATGCGGCGTGTAGCGCGACGTTCGCTCCAAGATTCGCAAGAACGTCGTCTGTTATCAGCGCCTTAAGCGCGGGGGCAGCTTCCGAACCGGCGACGATCATTCCTGAGGTACGATTTCGGCTGATGCATACGCGATCGCCAAGCCGCGCCACGTCGTAGACAGCCGTGTGTGGCGTGTCGGCGTTCGTCCTGTTGTGGGCGAAAACGGGGAGAATGAGATCGCGAAGATCTTGATCGTAAAAGGCGATCGATACGGTGGTACCGGCGAAATCGAACTTTCGGGTATCTAGTGGCTGACCCTCATCCTCATCGAAAATGATCTCCAGTAGATTGCGTCGTGACCAATAGGCCAAGTAATTTTGCACCGACGCATGAGCCCGAGCCCGGCTGGCGCCCCGCGCCATAACCGCGGTTTCCAATTCACAAGGCGACGTGGGGTCGGTGAGAAGACAGGTAAGATAAGCGCTCAGCTCATCGAGCTGAAAAATCTGCTGCGACGCCTCGTCAAATATTGTCTTTCGCTCGCCAAGCAGGAAAAAATTTGCACCGGCGGAGAGGCGGAACTTCATTCCTATCCCATTTGCGTTCGCCACAGACAGTCAATCCACATTAACGATCGAAAGTACGGTTGCAAGGTGTCCGGTTTTCGGGAGCTGACGCGAACCCGGCAGTCTACGGCGCAACCTTTCAATTCGCACGGCAAAAACGGCCAGCGCCCAGCGTTGACCGTTGACGCTGCACTCAGTCACATGTACCGATTGACACACTGTTTACCGATCGGTACAGTGAAAGAAATCTGGAGATCATGACCATGACTGAACAACGCCCACCACTGCCCCCTTTCACCCGCGAAWCGGCAGCGGCCAAAGTCCGAGCTGCAGAGGACGGATGGAACAGTTGCGATCCGCACCGCGTGTCCCTCGCCTACAGCGTCGACAGCTATTGGCGTAACCGCGCGGAATTTGTCCAAGGACGCGARCGTATCGTCGAGTTCCTGGCGAGGAAGTGGACAAAAGAACTCGAATACCGGCTGATCAAGGAGCTGTGGGCTCATGACGGCGACCGCATCGGGGTGCGCTTCGCCTACGAGTACCGCGACGACTCCGGGAACTGGTACCGGGCATACGGCAACGAAAACTGGGAGTTCGACGAAAACGGGCTGAT
>NZ_LMDT01000032.1:0-40936 GCF_001425885.1 Ensifer sp. Root1252
ACGCCAAGGCGGCGGAAATGGCCGATGCCGCGGAGCGATCGGGGCTGGTGACCATGGTCAATCTGACCTATCGCAACGTCGCGCCGCTGCAGAAGGCGCGGGCGATGGTGCTGGCCGGCGACGTCGGCAAACTGCGTCATCTGGAGGCGTCCTATCTGCAGAGCTGGCTCGTCTCCAAGGCGTGGGGCGACTGGGCGACGGAATCGCAATGGCTCTGGCGGCTGTCGACCAAACACGGCTCGAACGGTGTGCTGGGCGATGTCGGCATCCATATCCTCGATTTTGCCGGTTATGGCGCCGGCACCGAGGCCGAGCGGATCTTCGCGCGGCTGAAGACCTTCGACAAGGCGCCGGGAAACCGCATCGGCGAATATGACCTCGACGCCAATGACAGCTTCGTCATGACGGCCGAGTTCGGCAACGGCGCCATGGGCGTGATCCATGCCAGCCGCTGGGCCACCGGCCATCTCAACGAGCTGCGGCTGCGGCTGCATGGCGACAAGGGGGCGCTCGAAGTGGTTCATACGCCCGATGGCTCGACGCTTCGCGCCTGCCTCGGCACGGATGTTGAAACGGNTGCGGCTGCGGCTGCATGGCGACAAGGGGGCGCTCGAAGTGGTTCATACGCCCGATGGCTCGACGCTTCGCGCCTGCCTCGGCACGGATGTTGAAACGGCAACCTGGCGTGATGTCGATGCCGGCACGGTGCCGACCAACTACCAGCGCTTCGTCGCCGCGGTTCGGGATGCCAAGACGGTCGAGCCCGGCTTCCGCCATGCGGCAAACCTGCAGAAGGTGCTCGATCTGGCGATGGAGACCGAGGCGGAAAGGCGCGAACTCTCGGTCTGATAAACGCCTCAGCCGGCCGGCGGGGCGGTGGAGTTGCGCATGACCAGCTCCACCGGCCAGACCTCGTTGAGGTCGGCGGCCGGCGTGCCCTGAAGCAGATCCAGAACCATTTCGGCGATCCGCGTTCCCGCAGCGCGGATTGACGAGCGTGTGGTGGTGAGCGTTGGGATCAGGTTCTCGGGGCTGAGATACGGAAAGACGTCGTCGTGGGCGATCAGCGAGATATGTTCGCCGACCGTCATTCCGGCGCTGCGGATTGCCCGCATGGCGCCGAGTGCCGACATCATCGAGCCGGCCAGCACCGCCGTCGGCCGGTTCTCCTGAGCCAGAAACCCCTGCATCAGGCGAAAGCCCATCTCGTCGGTGAAATCGCCGTTGCCGAGCAGGTTGGGATCGATGCCGATGCCGCGAGCGCCAAGCGCCGCCGCATAGCCATCCTGGCGGTGTTCGGTAAAGGTATAGCCGCGATGGCCGTTGACGAGCGCGATGCGGCGATGACCGAGCGCGGTCAGTAGGTCGGTTGCCTGGCGGATCGCGCCGTAATTGTCGATGTCGAGAAAGGCGAAATTGCCTGCCGTCTCGGTTCGTCCGTGCAGGACGAAGGGCAGCCGCAGGTCTGTCAGCAGAGCGATGCGGGGATCGTCGACCGCGGGCGAATGCAGGATCACCGCATCGACGCGCTTGCTGGCTGCAAGCCGGCGATAGGTCGCAAGCTCCGCTTCCCGACTGTCGACGGTTGAAAGCAGGATATCGACGTCGGCCTGTTGCAGCCGGCTACCGAGCCCACCCATGAACTCGCTGGTGTGCGGGCCGAAATCGCCGCCGCCGCGAAAGACGATGCCGATGGTGCCGACGCGTCCGGTCGCAAGCCCAAGCGCGCTGGTGTTCGGTCGGTAACCAAGTTCGGCCGCCGCCTTCAGCACCCGTTCGCGCGTCGCCTTCTTGACTTCCGGATAGCCGCTGAGCGCGCGGCTGACCGTCGTTTGAGATAGCCCCAGCCGGCCTGCGAACTCCTTGAGATTCATTTCATTTTCCCGTTGCCGTGGAGATCATAGCCTACCGGGCTTTGCCCGTGCAACAAGGCATGGCGTCAGGGGGCAACAGTCGAGCCGACGGTATTTTCCACTGATTGGCCAAGACGACGGACCTGATTGCCGTAGTTGGCGCGGGTACGCGGGTCGAAGATCATGATCGGCGTGGACACCGCGATGCTGGCAGCACTGCCGACGGTCTGGGCGGTGCCCAGCGCCACCGCGCCGACGCGTTCGCCGAGGCCGACATCGGAATCGGTCACCGTCTGCCCGGCGATCAGCCGGTTGCCGAGCAGTTGCACAACCTCAGGGCTTTCGGCGAATTTTCCATGATTCAGCTTGTCGCCGCCCTTGAGTGCCGTCAGGTCGAGAACGGTGATACCGGCCTGTTCCAGCTGGGTGCGATAAGGCTCGACCGTCGGGTCGATCTGCCCGAGCCGATCGATATTGCCGGAGATCCGGCGCGAGAGGTTGAGCGCGCGGTCGTCGCGTGACACGAACAGCGTGAATTTCGGCCGTGCCTTGCCCATCGCCTGGATCTGCTTGCCGAACACGTCGACGTCGAGATCCGGCGAGGCGAGAATGACGTCGGTAATCTTCGGTGCAATGCGGCCGTCGCGGATTGCCATCTGTCTGAGCGCCTCGACCGTGACCCAGGATCCCATCGAGTGGGCCATGACGGTGATTTCGCCGACCTTCGGGTCGCGGGAAGCGCGGCGCAGCAAATCTTCCAGCGCATCGCGGGAATAGTTGGTGCTTTCCTTGTCGTAATTGTAGTCGAAGACGCTGGCGCGCGACGGCCAGGTGAAGATCACCGGCGCGACGTCCGTTCCTGAATCGTGGACGATCTGGGCATAACGATAGACCGCATCCTCATAACGGTTGTTGAAACCGTGAACGAAGATCAGCACGCGCCGGCTTTTCGGCAGGTTGCCCTTCAGCCAGGACTGCGCATCATCCTTGCCCTTGAGCGGCGTTACGCTGACCGTTGAAAACTCGCGTTCGGGATTGGCCGGCAGTTTCTTCGGCCATTGAACCTGACCGACCTCGCGGTTCTTGCCCGGCGGGATCGAGACGACGATTTCCGTCAATGAGAGTTCGTCCGAGCGCTCACCGCTGAAAAGCACGCCCGGCTCAGTAGAGGGCGCGCGGGTGGTGGCGACCAGCAGGTCGACCTCCGAAGCGCCGCCGGCCGTTCCCGAGGGAACGAGCACGCCGACGGGCCGGCTGGCGCAGGCTGCGAGAAAGGATGCCAGGAACAATATGCTGGCGACGCGGCTGATTTGGCCCGGTCGGCCAGCCAGAGAGAACAAACGCAGCAACAAAACCCCCAATGCCGCATCATGCGGCGTGCCGATCCGTCATCGGGACCAGGCAATTCTCTTGCCTGAGAAATGGCAGGATTTCTGCCCTCGGAATAGCTTTTCGGCCTGTTCGGGACCTTTCTGGCGTCGCACGTGCGGCAAACATGCAACATTTCGCGACAGGCGGCCCTGGGTAAAACCCCTCGATATTCATTGAAAAGGGTTTGACCTTTCAATAGCATCCGATCTTCCTTCTTTCGGTGCGGCATCGCATGCCTCATCTGATCTCCCTGAAAACATAAGGAAATCCGGAATGCAGGCGGTTTTCGATGGCCATAATGACGTGCTTCTGCGGCTGTGGCAGAACGCACGCAAGGGAAGCGACCCCGTTGCCGAGTTCGTCGAGGGTACCGATAAGGGGCATATCGATGCGCCACGTTCGAAAGCCGGCGGTCTCATTGGCGGTCTCTGCGCCATCTACGTGCCCTCCGGCGATCTGGTGCTGGCGGGGCCGGACGAGAACGGCCACTATGTCACGCCGCTCTCGGCACCGCTCGAGCATTTGCCGTCGCTCGGCGTTGCCGTCGAGATGGCCGATATTGCGGTTCGTCTCGACCGCGCCGGTGCCTGGAAGCTTTGCCGGTCGACGGCGGAGATCCGCGATGCAGCCGGGCAGGGCACTTTTGCATCCGTTCTGCACATGGAAGGCTGCGAAGCCATTGGTGCCGATCTGTCCGCACTCGAAACCTTCTACGCCGCTGGCCTGCGTTCGCTTGGACCGGTGTGGAGCCGCCACAACGTCTTTGCCCACGGCGTGCCCTTTGCCTTCCCGATGTCGCCCGATACGGCGCCTGGCCTGACCGAGGCCGGCTTCGAACTGGTGAAGGCGTGCAACCGCTTGGGCATCCTGATCGATCTCGCCCACATCACCGAGAAGGGCTTCTGGGATGTCGCCAAGACGAGCGACCAGCCGCTGGTTGTCAGCCATTCGAACGCCCATGCACTGACGGCGGTTGCGCGTAATCTCACAGACAAGCAGCTGGATGCCGTCAGCGAGAGCAAGGGGCTCGTCGGCCTCAACTACGCAACCACGATGCTGCGCGCCGACGCGCAGGAAAATGCGGCGACACCGCTTTCCGATATGGTCCGCCACATCGACTACATGGTCGAGCGCATGGGCATCGACTGCGTCGGGCTCGGTTCGGACTTCGACGGCGCGACGATACCGGAAGACATCGCCGACGCTGCGGGCAGCCAGAAGCTCGTTGCCGCGCTTAGTGGCGCCGGATATGGTGACGCCGAACTGGCAAAGATATGCCGGGAGAACTGGCTGAGAGTTCTGGGGCAGGCTTGGCACGAGGCCGCCTGATCCATGAAGAAGAGCCCCCAAAGGGCACAAACGAGGGAACTGCAAAAAAATGATGCACAAGCTCAATGGACGTCTTCGTCTTCTGACCGCTTCGGCAGCGCTGGCCATGGTGATGGCCGCGACCGCACCGGCCTTTGCCGAAACGCCGAAGGACACGCTGGTCGAAGCCTTTGCGATCGACGACGTTATTTCCATGGATCCGGGCGAAGCCTTCGAGCTGACCGCGGCCGAAATCACCGGCAACACCTACAGCATGCTGGTGCGCCTCGACATCAACGACACCACCAAGATTGTCGGCGATCTCGCCGACAGCTGGACGGTTTCCGATGATGGTCTGACCTATACGTTCAAGCTGAAGTCCGGCCTGAAGTTCGCCTCCGGCAACCCGGTAACCGCTGCTGATGTCGCCTGGTCGTTCGAGCGCGCTGTCAAGCTCGACAAGAGCCCCGCCTTCATCCTCACCCAGTTCGGCCTTACCGGCGACAACGTGACGGAAAAGGCCAAGGCCGCAGACGATACGACCTTCGTCTTCACCGTCGACCAACCCTATGCGCCGAGCTTTGTCTTGAACTGCCTGACGGCGACCGTTGGTGCCGTGCTCGACAAGAAGCTGGTGCTCGAAAACGTCAAGCCGGTCACGCCAACGGATGACTACAAGTACGACAACGACTTCGGCAACGAATGGCTGAAGACCGGCTATGCCGGTTCGGGTCCGTTCAAGCTGCGCGAATGGCGCGCCAACGAAGTCATCGTTCTCGAGCGCAACGACAACTACTATGGCGAACAGGCCAAGCTCGCCCGCGTCATCTATCGTCACATGAAGGAAAGCTCGGGCCAGCGCCTGGCGCTGGAAGCCGGCGACATCGACATCGCGCGCAACCTGGAGCCGGGCGATTTCGACGCCGTTGCGAAGAATGCCGACCTCGGCACGACCAATGCGCCGAAGGGCACGGTCTATTACATCAGCCTCAACCAGAAGAATGCCAACCTTGCCAAGCCCGAGGTGCGCGAGGCCTTCAAGTATCTGGTCGATTACGATGCGATCGGCTCGACGATCATCAAGGGCATCGGCGAGATCCACCAGAGCTTCCTGCCGAAGGGCGTGCTGGGTGCCCTCGACGAGAACCCCTACAAGTTCGACGTCGCCAAGGCGAAGGAACTCTTGGCCAAGGCCGGTCTCGCTGACGGCTTCACCGTCACCATGGACGTGCGCAACGGCCAGCCGGTCACCGGCATTGCCGAATCCTTCCAGCAGACACTCGGCCAGGCCGGCGTGAAGCTGGAGATCATCCCCGGCGACGGCAAGCAGACGCTGACGAAGTACCGCGCCCGCAACCACGACATGTATATCGGTCAGTGGGGCATGGACTATTTCGACCCGAACTCGAATGCCGAAACCTTCACCAGCAACCCGGACAACTCCGACGAAGGCAAGAACAAGACGCTTGCCTGGCGCAATGCCTGGGACGTTCCGGAACTGACGAAGAAGACCAAGGATGCCCTGCTCGAGCGTGACAGCGCCAAGCGTGCGGAAACCTACAAGGAACTGCAGAAGACCGTTCTCGGCGAAAGCCCGTTCGTGATCATCTTCCAGCAGACCGAAGTTGCCGGCTACCGCGGCAACGTCAAGGGCCTGAAGCTCGGCCCGAGCTTCGACACCAACTTCGTTGCTGGCATCTCGAAGGAATAACCCGAAAGGATAGTTCCCTTGAGCATGAGCGGAACAGAACGGATGGGCGGGCGCCGACGCGCCCGTCCGGCGAAGATCATGGGCGCCGTGTTGCGCTTCCTCGTGATCGTCGTCACCACCTATCTCGGCCTTCTGGCCGTGACCTTCTTCATCGGCCGGGTGATCCCGATCGACCCGGTGCTCGCCGTCCTCGGCGACCGGGCGCCGACGCATGTCGTCGAAAGGACGCGCGAGGCGATGGGGCTGAACCTGCCCCTGTACCAACAATTCTTGATCTATGTGCGCCAGGCGCTGACCGGCGACTTCGGTATTTCAGTGCTGACGACCAACCCTGTGATGACCGATATCCGCCGCGTGTTCCCGGCGACCATGGAGCTTGCGACGCTCGGCACCCTGCTCGGCGCCATCTTCGGCGTGCCGCTCGGTGTTCTCGCTGCCGTCAAGCGCGGCAGCATCGCCGACCAGATCGTGCGCATTATCGGCCTTGTCGGCTATTCCGTGCCGATCTTCTGGCTGGCGCTGCTGTCGCTCCTCGTGTTCTACGCCCGGCTGAAGTGGGTCGCCTATCCCGGCCGTATCGATATCGTTTTCGAATACACCTTCACGCCGATCACCGGCTTCTACCTGTTCGACGCGCTCTGGCAACGTCAGTGGGATGTGCTGTGGGACGTCTTCCGCCACATCATCCTGCCGGCATCGCTGCTCGGTTATTTCTCGCTGGCCTATATCAGCCGCATGACGCGCAGCTTCATGCTCAATGAGTTGCAGCAGGAATACATCGTTGCCGCCCGCGCCAAGGGGCTCTCGGAATCCCGCATCATCTGGGGCCATGCGCTGCGAAATGCCGCCGTGCCGCTCGTGACCGTGATTGCGCTTTCCTATGCCGGGCTGCTCGAAGGTTCGGTCTTGACCGAAACCGTCTTCGCCTGGCCGGGCCTTGGCCTCTACATCACCAATTCGCTGCAGAATGCCGACATGAATGCCGTTCTCGGTGGCACCATCGTCATCGGTTCGGTCTTCATCGGCATCAATCTGCTGTCCGATCTTCTCTATCGGACGCTTGACCCAAGGACGCGCCAGCGATGAGCACCGTCACTGAAACACGCCCGATGACACGCCGCGAATGGCTGTTGTCCGACCGGCCGCAATCGCGCACCCAGGCGCGCCTCGGCCGCGCCTACATGACCTGGCAGCGCTTTTCCGCCAACAAGCTGGCCGTTCTCGGCCTGTTGATCCTGCTGGCATTGGTGTTCGTCGCCGCTTTCGCCAACGTGCTGGCACCGCATTCGCCCTATATCGGCGACCTCGCCAATGCCCGCTTGCTGCCGCCCGGCACCCAGGGTTATCTGCTCGGCACCGATGATCTCGGAAGAGACATTCTCTCTCGGCTCATCCACGGCTCGCGGCTGACGCTTGCCGTCGTGCTTTTGGTCGCGATCATCGCCGCACCCGTCGGCCTCATCGTCGGCGCGGTCGCTGGCTATGCCGGCGGATGGGTCGATGCGGTGCTGATGCGCATCACCGATATCTTCCTCGCCTTTCCGAAGCTGGTTCTGGCTCTCGCTTTCGTGGCAGCGCTTGGCCCGGGCATCGAGAATGCCGTCATCGCCATCGCCATTACCTCCTGGCCACCCTATGCCCGCATTGCGCGCGCCGAGACGCTGACGGTGCGCAATTCCGACTACATCGCCGCGGTGCAACTGATGGGCGCGTCGCCGACCCGCATCGTCTTCCGGCATGTGATGCCGATGTGCATGTCGTCGCTGATCGTGCGCGTCACACTCGACATGGCCGGCATCATCCTGACGGCCGCGGGCCTCGGCTTCCTCGGCCTCGGCGCACAGCCGCCGCTGCCGGAATGGGGCGCGATGATCGCATCCGGTCGCCGCTTCATCCTCGACCAGTGGTGGGTTGCCACCATGCCCGGCGTCGCGATCCTGATCATCAGCCTCGGCTTCAACTTGCTTGGCGACGGCCTGCGCGACGCGCTCGACCCGCGGGAGAGCGGACAATGAACCCGCTTCTGACCGTTGACGACCTGAAGGTCTCGTTTCCAACCCGCACAGGGGTGGTTGAGGCCGTGCGCGGGGTCTCGTTCACGCTCGGCCGCGAGCGCCTCGGCATTGTCGGCGAGAGCGGCTCCGGCAAGTCGCAGACGGGGCGGGCGATCATGGGTCTGACGCCGGCGCATGCGCGGGTCACGGCCAAGACGCTTTCCTTCGAAGGCATCGACCTGCTTTCGGCCGCGCCGAAGGTGCGTCGGGATTTGCGCGGCAAGCGCATCGCCATGATCCTGCAGGACCCGAAATACTCGCTGAACCCGGTGATGAGCATCGGCCGGCAGATTGTCGAGACCCTCAAACGCCATGAGAGCGTCAGCCGCGCGGAAGCGCGTGAGCGGGCGCTTGACATGCTGGAGGCCGTGCAGATCCGTGATCCCGGGCGCGTCTATGATCTCTACCCGCACGAAGTCTCGGGTGGCATGGGGCAGCGCGCGATGATCGCGATGATGCTGGTGGCTGGCCCGGAACTTCTGATCGCCGACGAACCGACTTCGGCGCTCGACGTGACGGTCCAGCTCGAAGTGTTGTCGATCCTCGACAAGCTGGTCGCCGATCGCGGCATGGGCCTGATCTTTGTTTCGCACGACCTGCGGCTGGTGTCGTCGTTCTGCGACCGCGTCATCGTCATGTATGCCGGAAAGATCGTCGAGGAACTGGCCGCTTCCGACCTCGCAAACGCCAAACATCCCTATACCCAGGGCCTGTTGAACTGCATGCCGGCCATCGGTTCCGATCGCCATCCCCTGCCGGTTCTTGATCGCAAACCGGAGTGGGCCCTATGACGACCGCCACCGTATCCGTCGAAAATCTTGTCGTCACCTATGACGAGTTCAAGGCGCTGGACGACGTCAGCATCGACGTCGCGCCCGGTGAATCCTTCGGGCTCGTCGGTGAATCCGGTTCGGGCAAGTCGACCTTGCTTCGCGCGGTCGCCGGCCTTGCGCCGGTGACGTCAGGCAAGGTCCGCGTGCATGACCGGGTTCTGATCGGCAACCGCCGGGACAAGGCGTTTTATCGCGACGTGCAGATGGTGTTCCAGGACCCCTATGGTTCGCTGCATCCGCGCCAGACGATCGACCGCCAATTGCTCGAACCTCTCGCCATTCACGGCGTTGCCGATGGCGAACGCCGCATTCTGAAGGCGCTCGATGAAGTCGGCCTCGGCTCGGGCTTCCGCTTCCGCTACCCGCATCAGCTGTCCGGCGGCCAGCGCCAGCGCATTGCCATTGCCCGGGCGCTGATCCTCGAGCCCTCGATCCTGCTTCTCGATGAGCCGACTTCGGCGCTCGACGCCTCCGTGCAGGCCGAGGTCCTGAACCTGCTCGAACAGGTTCGACGCGACCGAAAGCTCACCTTCATCATGGTCAGCCACGACCTCGGCGTCGTCACGCACATGTGCGACCGCCTGGCGGTGATGCAGAACGGACGGGTGGTCGAACGCCTGTCCTCGGCGGATCTTGTCGCCGGGCGGATCGGCGAAGAGTACACGCGCAACCTGATGGTTGCGAGCAAGGGCTTCCAGCGCAAGGGTGCCGCTGCCTGACCTCAAGGGTTGCACAGTTGGGCCTGACAGGGCCCGACTGTGGTCCAAGGACCCTGGAATAGTTGGGCCTCTCGTTGAGGCGCGCAGCGCGCGACGAGGAGCGCGCGTCACATATGGACGCCATGGCGCCTTTAAGCACGTGGCATTGATTTCTCCCGCAACCGATTCCGATTTTGGAAGAAAAATAAGGCGTTAGCTTGCCTTCTCCCAGATCGATGTGGCGTTGGCAATGACCTTGCGGATGTTGCGCTGCTCGCGCCACTCGCGTCCCATGTCGCGAATGACCGGCTTTCTTTCCGGCGAGAAGATGTAGTTGCGGTAGCCTGCGACGTAGCCTTCCAATGCCGGGTTGACGCCGGAATAGAACTGCTTCTCCGGGTCGCGCGACAAGTCCATCATCTCGGCGCAGCGGCGCGCGAACGTCCCGCGCAGGATAGATGGCGAGGTCGTGAATTTCGGGAAGGTGCGGAAGAGCGGGATCTTGATCCCAAGCAGGCGGCCATACTCGTTTCGCTGATGGAAGTGCCCTTTTCGGCGGATATCCCAGTTCTGATCGGCGGTGTGAAACGACACCTGCATGATCGACGGATCGGCAAAGGGGGCCAGCAGATCCTCGCCCACGTCGCGCAGCGCGACCCAGTCGTCTTCCAGATGGAAGACATAGTCCGACGTGGTCGCGGCCCATACTCTTGCGACTGCGGCGCAAAAACCCGGATGCTGCGGTTCGGAGATCGTCGCGTCGGGGAAATGGCCGCGAACGATGTCGACGCAGGCGGCATGATCCTCCGGCGAGCCGAAGACGGGATCGAGATTGAGATGGGCGATCCCCACATCAAAACGGCATAGGACCTTTTCACGGAAGCTGTTCAGCGTTGCTGAAAGCAACTCCGGTCGCCTGGTTGCGACAATGCAAAGATCGATCCTGGACATTGTGCTCCTGCCCGATGCCGTTTCCTTCGCCGTTATCGCGGATTTTGATGAAGAGTTGGCCTAAATCAAGCGGACGAATGGTATGGCGACGACGAAACGACCGCCCCAGGCGCGGATGGTGGCATTGTCAGCGACGATCTCGTCGGTCAGGTTCCAGGGAAGGATAACGAGATAGTCCGGCTTGGCCACCTCCAGGTGGCTCGGCGCATGCACCGGGATGTGGGTGCCGGGCAAAAGCTTGCCCTGCTTGAGGTCGTTGCGATCGACCGCAAAGGCGATCTCGCCGGGCTTCACGCCGCAGACATTGAGGAAGGTATTGCCCTTCGCGGCTGCACCATAGGCAGCGACCGTCTTGCCCTCGGATTTGGCGAGAGCGAGGAAGTCACGGAATCCCTGGCAGACAGCGGCGATGCGCGTATCGAATTTCGCGTAGGTCTCCATCTGCGTGAGGCCAGCGGCCTCTTCGCTCGCACGTATCGATGCCAGGCGCTCCGTCGCCGGGCGCGTGCCGGTTTCGGTCTGGGCGAAAACCCGTAGCGAGCCGCCGTGGGTCGGCAACTCTTCCACATCGAAGACCTTCAGGCCGGATGCTGCAAAAATGCGTTCAACCGCCGCCAGTGAGAGATAGGAATAGTGTTCGTGATAGATCGTGTCGAACTGGACGCCTTCCATCAGGCGCAGCAGATGCGGAAACTCGAATGTTGCGACGCCATCCGGCTTCAGCAGAATTGCAAAGCCGGCGACGAAATCGGCGATGTCGGGCACGTGCGCCAGCACATTGTTGGCGGCAGTCAGGTCCGCACGGATGCCGCGGGCAACCAGGTCCGTTGCCGTCTTCCGGCCGAAAAAGGCGACCTCGGTCGGAACGTTGCGGGTCTCGGCGATCTTGGCCGCGTTGGCTGCGGGCTCGATGCCCAGAACCGGAATATCCTTGGCGACGAAATATTGCAGCAGGTAGCCGTCATTGGACGCGATCTCCACCACCTGCGAGGCTCCATCGAGCTGGAAGCGCTCGGTCATGGCATCGGCGTAGCGACGGGCGTGATCGAGCCAGCTGCTCGAAAAGGAGGAGAGATAGGCATAGCCATCGGTGAAGATTTCATCGGCCGGCACGGTTTCCGTCGTCTGAACGAGCAGGCACTCGGAACAGACCATTGCCTTTAGCGGGAAGGCGCGTTCACGCGCGATCGCTTCCTCGGTCGGCTCCAGGAAGGAGTTGGACCAGGGGGTCGATCCCAGATCGGCGACGACGGTCTTAAGCGGGGTCGAGCAGAAGCGGCAGTTGTGGGACATTGGGTCGTCAGCCTTTCATGAATGCGTCGATCTGGTCGAGCGTCAGAGCGCGAGCGTCGCCGCCCTTGCGCCAACCGTCGTACCAGTTTGCCGTCCACGCGATCGCTTCGTCTTGCGAAAGTCGGGAGGCCCAAGAGAGAGTCATGGCGGCAAGCGCCGGATCGAGCCCGAGCGTCTGCATTTCCCGCGGCTGGTCGGTCGAGGAAACATCGCGCCATTGCGGCGGCAGGCCCATCGCGGCCTGGACCGCTGAGGCGACGTCACGGACGGGGATCTGACGCTCGGCAGGCGAGGGGCCGAAGTTCAGGGCATCAACGGCAGTCTCGCCGGCATAGAGCGCTTCGGCATAGACGAAATAGCCGTTGAGGCAGTCAAGCACATGCTGCCACGGCCTCGTCGCCATGGGGCTGCGAATATCGAGCGCCTTGCCGGACAGAGCAGCGCGGACAATGTCGGGCACCAGTCGGTCGGTCGAAAAATCGCCGCCACCGAGCACGTTGCCGCCGCGTGCTGTCGCTACCCGGATGCCGCGCTCACGCAGGAAGGCATCACGCCAGGTCGAGACGACCAGTTCACAGGCGGCCTTGGAGCCGGAATAGGGATCGTGCCCGCCGAGCGTCGCATCTTCGGGAAAGTGCCTTCCGCTTTCGTCGTTGCGGTAGACCTTGTCGGTCGTGACCACGACGATTGCCTTCAATGCCGGAGCAATGCGTGCTGCCTCGAGCAGGCGCACGGTGCCCATGACATTGACATCGAATGTTTCGGCAGGGGTTCTGTAGCTTTCTCGCACCAGCGGCTGTGCCGCCATGTGCAGGATGATCTCGGGATTGCTCTTTTGCACCGCGGCCGCGAGCGCATCGGCGTTGCGGATGTCGCCGAGATGCTCCTTGCCGTCAGCCTGTCGCAAAAGGGTGTGCAACGACGGCTCGGCGAGCGGCGCCAGCGCATAGCCGGTGACGTCGGCACCCATTTGCCTGAGCCACAGCTGCGCCCAGCTTCCCTTGAACCCGGTATGCCCGGTTAGAAAGATGCGCTTGCCCGCCCAGAAGTTCCGGTTTGCCAGGCGGCTCATGCCCAGATTTTCCACGGCGCCGAGCCCTGCTGCCAGAGCTCTTCGAGTTGGGTCTTGTCGCGCAGGGTATCCATCGGTCGCCAGAAGCCATCGTGGGGGAAGGCCATCAGTTGCCGGTCTCTGGCAAGGCCCTCCAGTGGCTTGCCCTCGAAGGACGTGCTGTCGCCCTCGATGCGATCGAGAACGCTTCGGTTCAGCACGAAGAAGCCGCCATTGATGCGGCCGTTGTCGCCGGCCGGCTTTTCCGTGAAGCTTCGCACCTCGCCGTCATGGGTCGCCAGCGCACCGTAACGCCCCGGCGGCATGACGCTGGTAACCGTTGCTTCTCTGCCGTGGCGAAGATGAAAGTCGGTCAGCGCCTTGATATCGACATCGGCAACGCCGTCCCCATAGGTCAGGCAGAACGTATCACCCAAGTGGTCCGCCACGCGCTTCAGCCGTCCACCGGTCATCGATTCCGTGCCCGTATCTACCAGTGTCACGCGCCAAGGTTCAGCCTTGTTGGAGTGAAACAGCGTTTCACCCGTCGCCATGTCATAGGTCACGTCGGATGAGTGGAGGATGTAGTTGGAGAAGTACTCCTTGATCATATAGCCACGGTAACCGAGGCAGATGACGAAGTCCGAGAAGCCATAGTGGCTATAGATCTTCATGATGTGCCAGAGGATCGGCCGCCCGCCGATCTCGATCATCGGCTTCGGGCGCAGATGGCTCTCTTCCGAGATGCGGGTCCCGTAGCCACCCGCAAGAATGACAACTTTCATACGACTGCCCCTTGACGCAGTTTACGATATAATACCGTGAAGGATTGCTCCAATAGCGCTATCTGCCGCGGACGGCCCCTCTATATCAGCAGCCGCTTGCCCGATCTACATCTGCAATCGCTTACGCAATTTCGGTTTATTGGCAGCGAGAAATCGCTTTTTTTGACGCACACTTTCGATCGATACGCTGACGAGTGGGTTCTCCAACGGGCTGCTAGGCCCTGAGAAGAAAGCCCTCCGGAGCCACGGTCACCAGAAGCTTGCCGTCAATTTCGCCATTGACGCTGAATTCGGGATGGTCCGCCAGATAGGCGCGCACGGCCGTCTTGGGGTTGTCGCCGACGTTCCACGGACGGTCATTGAAGAAGTCCCGTGGGAGGTCCTCGACGAATGTATCGAACACCACGCAGTAGCATCCCGAGGTGACGAGGGGGGCATAGGCTTCCAGTTCGGCGAGCACGTGATCGTGCGTGTGCATGGAGTCGAGGCACACCATTACCCGTTCGTATCCCTGCGCCGCCTGTTGAACCCGGTCAACGACGTCCTTGGCGATCGAGGAACCTTCGATCAGCTGGATTCTCGACGCCATTGGATGCTCTTCAATGGCCTTGCGATTGTGCTTGCGGATGTCGATATCGATGCCGATCACCTTGCGGTTCGAGACCTTCGGATCGATCGTGACGCCTTTTTCGATCGCATCGCACATATCCAGCATCGCCAGCAGCGAGGCGCTCAGAACGATCGAGCCGCCATGCGCGATACCGGTCTCGATGATCAGGTCCGGCTTTGTCGCCCAGACCAGTTCCTGCATCGCCTGGATGTCCTGCGGATACTGGATGATCGGGCGCCCCATCCAGTCGAAATTGTAGACGTAGCGTTTGTCCATGGACATCTGCCGCCATTGCGACGACAGCGCGGTGAACGCCTCGTCGGTGCCGTAGCCGGCAATGGCAGCCATGCGCTCTGCGGAGAATTGCTTGATCGGGTCCATCCGAAGTCCTTTCGGTCGATGCTGAGGATCGCCAGCGTGTTTTAAGGGGCAAACGAGAGTATGTCCGCAATTCTGTCGATAACGCGCTCTGGTTTAAACGCGAACTCGGCCCGTATGCGGTCGATGTCTATCGGTGGGAATGTGATTGTCGGAGCATGGTCGGCGACGTCAACCCGGCAGCCCGTGTGGCGAGCGAGCCCAGTCACCCAGTCAGCATTGCTGGTCTGTTGACCGCTCGCCACGTTGTAGATCGTTTCCTGTCCATTTTCGGCAATTTGCGTCAAGAGTTTAACCGCGTCGTCGATCCAGATATAGTCCTTGGCCGACGCCATACTGCTCCGCAGCGTGATGTGACCGGCCGCTGCTTCCCGACAGAGATCGCCGATGAAACTCTCCGATGTGGCCGATGCCGGCCCGACGACGTTGGACAGGCGGGCGATGCGCACATTCGGCCTGCCGGACGCATTGCAGATTGCCTCACCTGAAAGCTTGGAGAGATTGTACAGATCCGATGGGTTGCCGGGGCGAACGGTCAAAGCTGCCAATTCGTCCGTGTTCGTGCTGCCGGCATAGACCCGCGTCGACGACAAATAGAGAAACGACGTGAAGTCGCAGTCTCGCAGCAGTTCGGCGGCCAAGCTGACATGCGCCTCGATCGTATCGAAAGGTCTCTGCCGAAAGTCGGCCGTAAGCCCTATGGCGTAGATCACATGCGTGCCATGGCAGGCCTCGGTCAGGCGGGCGTCGCGTGCAGGGGCGATCACTTCGTGGCCGAGTGACGTCAGATAGGTCAACAGGTGGCGCCCGACAAAGCCGCGGGCGCCGAGCAGGGTAAATCTCAAGATCGATATCCCAGGGTTCTCAATGGATTCCCGCCGGTGATCGAATAGGCCTCGACCGTGCCGCGCACGATGCTGCCTGCCGCGATCACGCAGCCCTTGCGCAGGATAGTTCCATCGAGAAGCACACAATTGGCCCCAAGCCAGACATCGTCCTCGATGACGATACCGCCTCTGCTTTCCTGGAAGCCCTGCTCACGTATCGGGCGGCTCTTGTCGCGGAATTCGTGATTGACGGGTGCAAGCGTACAATTCGCGGCGATCAAGACATTGTCGCCGATGGTGATGCCGTGACCGCTGTAGAAAACGCATCCACTGTTGATCGTGCAGTTGCGGCCGATCACGATGTCGCCACTGCCGCCGGCCGGCTTGAACTTCACGAAACTGTCGATGACCGAGTTCTCGCCGATCACGTATTTCGAACCGCGCACGGAGGCTTCCAAATCAGCCAGGTCGCTTATCCGCGCCGTGAGGTGTGCCTCGATCATTGTTCAAGCCGTTCGCTGTGCACGGCCTGCACCAGTCGCACCCTGCAGGGTCACACTACGCTTGTCCGTGCTTGCATTTCCGCGCGTCTTATGTCCTGAGAATTTGTTGGCCGTCAATATCTGCGGGCTGGAACACGACCCTTGTTCTGCCCACCGACCCGTTCCACGAGAAAGCCGATGTCGCGTTTCAATCGTATCGCCACACCTATCCCCGATCTTTTGGTCATCGAGCGTCAGCGCTTTGGCGACGAGCGCGGGTTCCTCTCGCGCTTCTTTTGCCGCGAAGAGCTTGCCGATTTCGGCGCCGATGGCACGATCGCCCAGATCAACCACACGATGACGCACCTCAAGGGCACGATCCGTGGGATGCATTTTCAGCGTGCGCCGCATGACGAGGCCAAGTTCGTGTCCTGTCTCGCCGGCTCCGTCTTCGATGTCGCCGTCGATCTGCGCCCGGGTTCGCCCACCTACCTGCAATGGCACGGCGAGGTTCTGAGCGCAGAGAACGCGCGATCGATGATGATCCCCGGTGGATTTGCGCATGGATTTCAGACGCTCTGCGAAGACTGCGAACTGATCTACCTGCATGACAAACCCTATGCGCCGGAGGCGGAGGGCGGGCTCAATGCGTTCGATCCGAAGCTGGCGATCGGCTGGCCGTTGCCTGTCGCCCAGATGTCGGCGCGCGACCAGGCATTCACCTATATATGAAGCGATTGCTAAAATAGCGTCTGCTGCCTGATCCCTTGCATTGTGCTATCCTCTCGCGCTGGCGGCCGAGTGTCGGCGAGGCGATGGAGATGCAGCGCAAGCTGGTTGCGATCATGGTGGCGGATTTCGTCGGGTCGACCGCGGCGATGGAATCCCATGAGGAAGAAGCCGTCGAATGCGTCTCTGCGTGCCTGAAGGCCGTGGGCGACACGGTCGCGCGCCATGATGGCCGGGTCTTCAACACCGCCGGCGATGCCGTGCTTGCGGAGTTCACGAGCCCGGTCAACGCCCTTCGCGCAGCCATGGAGGCGCGCAGCTCGCTTGCGGCCATCCCCGATGCCACGCCCAACCACATGCGCTTCGGGTTGCATCTTGCCGATGTGCTTGCCGTCGGCGACGACCTCAGGGGCAACGGTGTCAATCTCGCCGCCAGGCTGCAATCGAGTGCTGCCGCCGGCGAAATCGAAGTTTCCCAAGCTCTGTACGAGCAGGTGCGGCGGGTCTCGCCCTGCGCCTTCGAAGAGATCGGCGAGCGTCGCTTCAAGGGTGTCAGCGAGCCGATGCGTGTCTATCGGGTCGGGACGACGATCGACAGGCATCGGTTTCTCTCGGCGCCGACGCGCGAGGCGCCGCCGGCCGCGATGCGGCCCAATTCGGTGATCGTCACGCCCTTCGTCGCCTTCGCTGCCGGTCAAGACGACCAGTCCTTCCTGACGGAGGGGCTGACCGACGACCTCACGCTGGAGCTCGGCCGGCTGAAGAGCCTGTTCGTCAGCTCGCGGTCGGCCTCCGTGGTCCTTGCCATCCGTGATCCCGTCGAGGTGGGGAGGGCACTGGGGGTGCGCTATGTCGTTTCGGGCTCCGTGCGCAAACTGGGTAGCCTCGTGCGGCTCAACGTGTCGCTGTGCGAGACGACCCACGGGCATCTGGTCTGGTCCGACCGGATCGAGCGGCCGTTCGAGGAGCTGCTTGCCATCATCGACGAGGTGACCGCCCGCATCGCCGCAACAGTGGCAGGACGGATAGAGCAGGCGGAGCTGGTCGCCGCGCGGCTGAAGCGGCCGGACAACATGTCGGCCTACGAGTACTACCTGCTTGGCCTCGACCACCATCGCCTGATCGGTGTCGCCGATCGGCATATCGGCGAAGCCATGCACTGGTTCGAGCGCTCGATGGATGCGGATCCAACCTTCGGACGGCCGGTCGCCATGCATGTGTGCGCCTGGAGCAACCTGCCCGATTTCGACCTTTCGGCCGGCGAGCAGCAGGTCGCACACGCGCTCGATCTCGATCCTACCGACCCGGACTCCCATCGCATCATGGGTGCGATCAAGTGCATGGAAGGCGACTTCGCGGCATCGCGGCATCATCACGAGCGGGCGATAGACCTGGCGCCCAACGATGCCTACATCGCGGGCCGTTGTGCGGCTTTCTACACCTATGCGAACGAGGCGGAGCGGGCGCTCGAGCTGCTCGACCGGGCGGAGATGCTGGACCCGTTTCTACCGGTGTGGATTGTAGAGGAGCGCGTCGCCTCGCTCTATGTGCTCGGCCGGCATGACGAGCTTTTTGCCGTGGCGCGGGCGCTTCCCTATCAGACCCGGCGCACGCTGATCTATCGTATCGCCGCGCGGATGGCGCGCGGCGATATTGACCGGGCGCGCCAGTTGGTGGCGCAGATCCAGGCGCTCGATCCAAAACTGACGGCCGGCTATATCCGCACCCAGGAGTTCTTTAGGGATCGGACGATCACCGAAGCGCTTGTCGATCGCGTGCATGCCGCGGGCTTGCCATTGGCCTGATGGCGCTGTCGGCGGATGACGCCGCCCTCGGTTTCAGCTCGCGCGCGCCAAAGCCACGGCGTCGGCCCCCGCCGGGAAATGCAGCTGTTCCGACGTATCATTTGCAGCGCGCCATACCGCGTCCGCCACATCGCTCTCCGTGGTAATCAGGGCCGGGTTTGCAAAAGCGGCAAAGATCGGCTGCGCGAAGGCCGCATAGGTTTCAGGGATCAGATCTTCGATGCGCACGCCGACATTTTGCGAAAACCGCGTGCTCGGAGCGTAGCCGGGCTCGACCAGTTTGGCGCGCACGCCGAAGGCGCGAAGCTCGTGGGTAAGCGACCCGGTAAACCCCTCGATTGCCGTCTTGCTGGCGGTATAGGCGGCGGCAAGAGGCATGGCGGCGAGCGTCACGCTTGATGTCACATTGACCACGACGCCGGACCGCCTGCGGCGCAATTGCGGGATCACCGCCTGTGTCATTGCCATGACGCCGAACGTGTTGGTCTCGAAGATCTTCCGCACATGAGCCATCGGCGTTGCCTCGAAAGCCCCGACCACGCCGATACCGGCATTGTTGACGAGCGCATCAATCGGACCGCTTACCTCCAGTGCCACCGAAATGCTGTCGGGGTCGGTGACGTCAAGCTGCACGATACGCATGCGCTCCGACCGGGGCAGGATATCCTCGCGCGGCGTGCGCATGGTCGCGACCACGTTCCAGCCGTTGGCGTGAAAGAGGCGGGCGGTTTCGAGGCCGTAGCCGGACGAGCAGCCAGTGATCAATACGGTTTTCATGACAATTTCCTTGTTCGGTTCAGATGGTGTCATGATACCGAGCGAAAACCGGACGATATATAATTGAAAGTCCGTATTTGATTTGCGATAGTCCGGAAATGATCGATCCACTCTCGGAAATCATCACGCTGCTGCGACCCCGCGCAGTGTTTACGAAAAGCATCAGCGGTGCCGGCCGCTGGGGCGTGCGTTATTCCGATTTCGGTCATCCCGGCTTCTGCACCGTTCTCGAAGGTGCCTGCCGTCTGGCGGTCGACGGTCAGGACGTGCTGGCGCTTGAGGCGGGCGATTTCGTCCTGCTGCCGACAACGCCGGGCTTCACCATGTCGGGCTTCGAGCCGGTTACCCCTGAATTCATCGACCCGAAGGCAACACCTGATCCGGGCGACGAGGTTCGCCACGGCGACCTCGATGGACCGCCAAGCGTGCGGCTGCTCGGCGGCTACTTCGTCTTTGCAACGGAGGATGCGGGATTGCTGGTGTCGCTGCTGCCGGCGCAGGTGCATGTGCGCGGCGCCGAGCGACTTTCGATCCTGGTTCGGCTGTTGACAGAAGAAGCCGCCGAACAGCGCGCCGGTCGCGATCTGGTACTGGCGCGCCTGGTCGAAGTGCTGCTCATCGAGGCGCTGCGGCTGACCCAGCGGCCGGACGCTCCGCCGGGATTGTTGCGCGGGCTCGCCGATCAACGGCTGGCGGAAGCGATCAGGGTGATGCACGGCAACCCGGCGCGCTCCTGGACAGTGGCCGAGCTTGCGAAGGCGGCCGGGCTCTCTCGTTCGGCGTTCTTCGAAAGGTTCACGCGCAATGTTGGCCTGGCGCCGATGGAATACCTGCTCGCCTGGCGCATGGCGATGGCAAAGGACCTGCTGCGCAGCCACAACGCCGAAATCGCCGATGTCGCCGAACGGGTCGGCTACGGCTCGGCCAGCACCTTCAGCACCGCCTTCAGCCGGCACGTTGGACAGGCGCCGGGACGGTATGCGCGGGCGGGTGCAGAGGGGTAGTCGCTCGGCGCCAGCCGATATGCTGTGCCAATCTCCCGATGCGTATCGATAGATTTGTTCTGCCCTTGAGTGTTTTGGCTCGCTATAGCCTTGGGTGTCGTGCAGCGCGGCTCAGTGTCGGAGTAATCGGGACGGCAGAAGGGATTTGGTTTCCAACGTTACTTGGAAATCAACTCGTTGCGCGCTTCCTGGTGTCCTGCTGACCATGGCCACGATGATCTCAAAGAGTTCGTCTTGCGCCTGCTGAGCGGTGATTTCTGCTGTCGCTGCGGCATGGGACAAGGCGTCGGCGGCGCCCAGCATCGCCCAGAAGCTGGACTGCATGATACCTCTAGGCTGAAAGCGTCGGATGCCCGGTGCTTTCTCCCGCGCAGAAAGAAGATCTCGTAGAACTTTCCCACGGCGAACGCTCTGTTTTAACACCGCCATGACGCGACAGGGCAAGCCCTTTAAGGCGCAGGCGACACACATCGCGCTAACACGATGAGGGGGCTCTTTCGCGCATTCCTGAAAACGTACACGCTAACCAGTGGTCGCTGAGCCAAAGTACGCTCCACCCTCAGTCGTCCAGAGCATTCATGATACTCCGGCCCCGCAGGACGATGGGCCGCCAAGGAGGGGGCGAACGCCGTAAGTTACCGTAACGTACTTGCTACTACGGAGCTTTGCGAAAAGGCTGCCTCGGGCGGGCATCACCCACGTGAGCCGTTAAATAAAGCAACGGGAGAACACCATGAACAGGCACGTGATCGGTCTGTCCCTAGGACTAGTTTTAGGGCAGTCAGCGATGGCTCAGGCCGCGCAGCCCGCTCTTACCGAGGCAGAGGCGCACTCTATTGCCGTGGACGCCTATGTGTATTTCTACCCGCTGTTGTCCATGGACATCAGCCGAAAGACATTCACCAACGTCGAACCCGGCAAGGAATTCGGGAAGGGTCCGATGAACGTCTTCACCAACGTTCCCGAGTATCCTCCGGCGGATTTCAAGGGTGTGGTCCGCCCAAACTTCGACACGCTGTATTCCTCCGCGTGGCTCGACATGACGAAGGAGCCCGTAGTCATCAGTGCTCCGGATACCGACGGACGCTATTACCTGCTTCCGATGCTGGACATGTGGACGGATGTTTTTGCGTCGCCGGGTTGGCGGACCACGGGCACAACCGCAGGGACATTCCTTGTCACGCCGCCGGGCTGGAGACCCGACTTGCGCGACAAGTTCATTGAGGAGTTCAAGCTCCCCGAGAACACCCAGCGAATTGAAGCGCCGACGACGCATGTCTGGGTTATCGGTCGGACAAAGACCGACGGCCCGGCTGACTACGATGCCGTACACAAGATCCAAGCGGGGTACAAGGTTACGCTCCTATCGGACTGGGGCAAGTCAGCGAAGCCGGTTGAGGTTAAAATCGATCCCAGCGTCGACATGAAGACACCGCCAAAGATCCAGGTCGATACGATGGACGCTGGCAAGTATTTCGCATATGCCGCCGAACTGCTCAAGGTCGAGCCGCCCCACCTGACCGATCAACCGATCCTCGCGGAGATGAAGAAGATCGGCATCGAACCCGGCAAGAGCTTTGACATGAGCAAGCTCGATCCGACCGTACAGAAAGCCTTGGAGAGCGCGCCGCAAGTCGCCCAGAGACTGATGGAATGGAAGCTGGCGACGTTGGCGAGGGTAGAGAACGGCTGGTCGATGAATACCGATACGATGGGAGTATACGGCAACTACTATTTGAAGCGGGCCATTGTTGCGCAGCAAGGCCTTGGCGCGAATCTGCCGGAAGATGCCATCTACCCTCTCAATCTCGCCGACGAGTCAGGGCAGCCGCTCGATGGCGCGAATAAATACACGATAGCGTTCGAAAAGAATGCCATGCCGCCCGTCAACGCTTTCTGGTCGATCACGCTGTACGACGCAGCCGGATTTCAGGTTGGCAACAGCCTCGAACGTTTCGCACTCAGTAGCTGGATGCCGTTCAAAGACAACGCAGATGGCTCGCTTGATCTCTACATTCAAAACGAGTCCCCCGGTCCGGATAAGGAGGCCAACTGGCTGCCTACACCGAAGGGAGCGTTCACTCTGACGATGCGCATGTACGCTCCGAAATCCGAAGCGCTGATCGGAAAATGGAATCCGCCGCCCGTCAGGAAGGTGCAGCTTCCGGCCCTGGCTACTCAGTGAGTTTTCGAACAGCAAACCTCGGCTGGGAGACAACTCGGGCTTGAGATGTGTTTTGCCAGTGGCCGTGTGAACGGCTACTGGCAAAAACCTAGTTTGTGGCAATCCGCAACTCTTCAACCAACAGCTCGAATTTTCGGCGGTCTTCGTCTGACAACCGAAAAGCGCTGGCAGATAGTCAGCAAGACCTTTTTCGACTACAGTTGATTATAGCGTGAGCACAATCCACGAAGTTCGATGGAGCCACTGGGCAGGAAAATTTCCAAATGCCAGCGGGCGATTGCTTGAGCCCGACTCGATCCCGGCCTCCTTTTCGGCGTCCATGGAACTCGGGAAGGAGCGCCCGCTTTGCCGATGCAAAATTTGTGAGTGGGGCACAGAGGTGGAACAGAACTCGGAGATCGGCCCAGCCGGGCCTGACGACTTCCCTGCCATTCGAGCCTTGTGCAACAGCTTCATCGACTGGTGCCGGTCACGCTACGGCGAAAACGCTTGGTTCGTCGACCGCTATTACACACCAGAAGAATGGGCCGCGCTCCTGGACAGCCTGCCGAGGATCCACTCGGCTCCACATGGCGAGATCCTTGTTGCCCGCCTGAACGGAAAGGTGGTCGGTTGTGTTATGATGCAGCGGATCGATGAACACACATGCGAGATGAAGCGCATGTTCATCAGCCCCGAGGGCCGAGGCTTAGGGCTGGGCCGCCGTCTCGCCGAAAACATCGTGCGCGTGGCTGCTGAGCGGGGCTACGCGACCATGCGGCTGGATACCGGCCGCAACCACGATGAGGCGCTGAGCCTCTACCGCTCTCTCGGATTCCAGGAGATCGCGCCTTATTACGACGCACCTCCTGAACTGTGCAACCATCTCATCTTCATGGAAGCCCCTCTGGCGGGATAGCTTCTTGGCACGCCATGGCCGCAGATACCGCGTTTGTATCAACTCGGCGACAACACGAGGACAAATGGCAGCGGCTGGCGGTAACGAGCGGGCTCGCAGAGGATCGTCTTCTTGAGGGGGTGAGGATGCTCAAGGCGCGCGAGCCACGTCAGCCTGTCACGGACATACTGGCTGGGCAGTTCATGACGTCTTCGGCGGAAATACGGCCCTGGGCAACTGATAGAAGGAAAACGTCCGGTCGGCGGCGGGCGCGGACCTAGCACCATCATTGTTCTGGAATGGTGGAAAGATGGCGCACCCGACAGGATTCGAACCTGTGACCTTTGGAATCGGAATCCAACACTCTATCCAGCTGAGCTACGGGTGCATCCGTTTGCAGCAAGGCCGCCGAAGCGGACTGTGAGCGGTTCATAGCTTAGCTTGCGCGTCGCTTCAATGGTGAAATGACGGAGTTCGCAGGGGAATTTGCGAGCGGCTCACAAATTGATGCGGAAGCCAGCCGATGGTCGAGCTTTGGAATGGGCCTGATGTGGCTGCCGGGCGGGGCGGGACAAGCTGTGCCCTTTGTGTCAGGCATGGCGGTGCGGGTGAGGGGAAAGGTCGGGCATGCAGAATGGATCAGTGGGGATGTCGAGGTGGTCTGCACCGGAGTCGAACATGACTCGTAAAGCGAGCTGAAGCCCTTGAAGCTTGCTACTCGGTTCCGCTTAAACCGATGAAACACATGGCCCGGCGATTGCCGGGCCATGTGGCGTCGTTGGTTAGGCGGTCTGCATGGCGCCGGGGCCGGGGATCGCCTTGGGCGGGACCTTGCCCATGATGATCATGCCGAGCACCTCGTCCTTGGTCACATCCTCTGTGCGGGCCTGGCCGACGACCTGGCCGTTCTTCATCACCGAGACGCGGTCGGCGAGGTCGAAGACGTCGTGGATGTCGTGGCTGATCAGGAAGATGCCGATGCCTTCGCGCTTCAGCTGCTTGATCAGCTCGCCGACCTGGGCGGTTTCCTGGGGCCCGAGGGCTGCCGTCGGTTCGTCCATGATCAGGATGCGGGCGTCGAACAGGATCGCGCGGGCGATCGCCACCGACTGCCGCTGGCCGCCCGAAAGCGCCTTCACCGGTTCCTTGAAGCGCTGGAAGTTGGGGTTGAGACGCCCCATGACTTCGCGGGCCTTGGCCTCCATCGCCACGTCGTCGAGCGTGCCCCAGGGGGTGCGCAGCTCGCGGCCGAGATAGAGGTTGGCGGCCGCATCGACGTTATCGGCGACGGCAAGCGTCTGATAGATCGTCTCAATGCCGTATTTCTTGGCGTCGCGCGGGTTGCTGATGTCGGCGGCTTCGCCATTGATCAGGATCTCGCCGCCGTCGCGCTTGTAGGCGCCCGACAGGATCTTGATCAGCGTCGACTTGCCGGCGCCGTTGTGGCCGAGAAGCGCCACGACCTCGCCGGGGTAGAGGTCGACGGAAGCGTTGTCGACCGCATGGATGCCGCCGAAGGAGATGGAAATGTTCTTCATTTCCACGAGCGGAGTGCGTTGGTCTTTCATTGGTCGGACTCCTTCTTACTTGGCACGGGCGCGGTAGATCGTGTCGAGCCAGACGGCGACGACAAGAACCACGCCGACGACGATGCGCTGGAACGGCGAGTCGATCCCCAAGAGCACCATGCCCGACTGCAGCGATTGCATGACGAGTGCGCCGATCATCGCGCCGGCGATCGTGCCGACGCCGCCGGCAAGCGACGTGCCGCCGATGACCGCGGCTGCGATCGTGTAGAGCTCGTCGAGCTCGCCTTGCGCGTTAGTTGCGGCGTTGAGGCGGGCCGTCGAGATCGCCGCGGCGATGGCGCAGAGCACGCCCATCAGCATGAAGATCTTGACGGTGACCCAGCGGGTCTTGATCCCCGCCAGTTCGGCTGCCTCAGGATTGCCCCCGAGCGCAAAGACATAGCGGCCGAAGCGCAGGCGAGTGGCGATGAATGTCATGACGATGCCGACGGCGATGGCGACCAGCACGGGGATGGCGATACCGTGCGAGATGAGCAAGCCGCCGTCCGGCCAGGCGATGCCGTTGGCGTCGGCATATTTGCGAGCAATGTTGACCGGCCAGTAATAGTGGTTGGCGATCGCCACCGCGCCCATCACCAGGATGCAGCCGAGGATGCCGAGGAAATATTCGGCCCAGACCGGGCGCAGCGGAAAGCCGAAGCGCTTGCGCTGCTTGCGCGAGTTGAGGATGGCCCCGACGATGGCGATACAGGCGATGATGCCGACAATCCAGCTGGCTGTCGCCCCGATGGACCCCTCGGTGCCACCGCCCATCAGGCGGAAGGTGGAATTCATCGGTGCAACAGTCTGGCCGCTGGTGACGAACCAGGTGGCACCGCGCCAGACGAGCAGGCCGCCGAGCGTGACGATGAAGGCCGGCACGTTGAGGAAGGCGATGATCGAGCCCTGGAGCGCGCCGATCGCGGCGCCGACGGCGATGCCGCAGGCAAGCGTGATGATCCAGATGGCGGGATGCTCGAGCCCGAGATATTGCGGCAGGACCTTGACCTGCATGACCGCCATGATCATGCCGCAGAAGCCAAGCACGGAGCCGACCGACAGATCGATGTTGCGGGTGACGATGATCAGTACCATGCCGGTCGCCATCACGGCGACGGACGAGGTTTGAACCGTCAGGTTCCAAAGGTTTCTCGGCGTCAGAAACAGGCCGCCGGTCATGATCTCGAAGCCGAGCCAGATGATGGCCAGCGCGCCGACCATGCCGAGCAAGCGGGTATCGATCTCGGTGGCGCGGAAGAAGCGCTTCACCGGGTTCTCGTCCGCGTTGCGGGCACGGTTGGCCTGGCTCTGTGTCTGATTGCCTTGTGTGATGTCGGCCATGGACGTGCCTTCCCCCCACTTTCTGTTGATGTCACCGCATCCGCCGGCGCCAAAGACCGGAATGGGACGCGACAAGTCTGATGATGAAGACAGTTGTCGAGCGCTTCTCTCGTTCGTGCCAACGCGTGCCTGAAGGTCTTACAGCGCCGCGTGTGAAATATGACGCGCTAAGGACGCTGTAAAACTTCAAGCATGCTTCATGATCCTCTCCTCAGATCGCTTCCGATTTAAGGGATCATGCAGCGGGCATTGTCCGCCCCGGTCACACCTTGCGCAAGCGCCGCAACGGGTTGCGTTGCGGCGCTTGTCGAAGGTTAGAGCTCAACTCTGTCCGGGCGGCTTATTTGCACGCAGCGACGTCGCCCTTGACGCCCTGGCAAGCTTCGTCCTTGGAGATCCAGCCGGCGTCGATGACGACGTTGAGGTTCTCCTTGGTGATCGGAAGCGGTGCGAGGAAGACCGACTGCATGGCGACGCCCTTGGGGCCGCCATTGAAGGCCGTCACGCCGGCGATTTCTTCCATCTTCTTGCCGCTCGCCAGTTCGGCGGCGATTTCGGCTGCGCGCTTGCCGAGTTCACGCGAGTCCTTCCAGACCGAAACGGTCTGGGTGCCGAGGGCGACGCGGTTGAGGGCTGCCTTGTCGGCGTCCTGGCCGGAGACCGGAACGGAGCCGGCGAGGCCCTGGGCATCGAGGGCTGCAATCGCACCGCCAGCGGTGCCGTCGTTGGAAGCGACGACCGCGTCGACCTTGTTGTCGTTTGCGGTCAGGAACTGCTCCATGTTCTTTTGGGCATTTTCCGGCTTCCATCCGTCGGTGTAGGCTTCACCGACGCTCTTGATCTTGCCGGCGTCGACAGCTTCCTTCAGCACTTCCATCTGTCCGGAGAACAGGAAGTCGGCGTTCGGGTCGGCAGACGAGCCCTTGATGAAGACATAGTTGCCTTCCGGCTTGACCTTGAACACTTCGCGAGCCTGCATGCGGCCCACTTCCTTGTTGTCGAAGGTGATGTAGAAGGCGGCCGGATTTTCGATCAGGCGGTCGTAGCCGACAACCGGAATGCCTTCGGCGGCAGCCTTTTCGATGGCCGGGCCGATGGCGTCGCTATCCTGTGCAAGCACGATCAGAGCGTTGGCACCCTGGGCGATCAGCGACTCGACGTCGGTCAGCTGCTTGGCAGCGGAAGACTGGGCGTCAGCGGAAATGTACTTGTCGCCGGATGCCTCAAGTGCTGCCTTGATGGCGGCTTCGTCGGTTTTCCAACGCTCTTCCTGGAAGTTCGACCAGGAAACGCCGACCACCAGATCCTTGGCGATGGCTGCGGAATGCATCGACGCGATGATGGCAGCCCCTGCCATCAGCTTCAAAACGGATTTCATTTCATCCTCCCGAGTGGCGGCCGGCTGAGCGTGCGAACCTCCCGCACCATCCTCGACCAGCCTTGCAACGCTGTCGAAATGCCACCGTAAACATCGTCCGGTTTTATTTTCTCGACAGTCGAGAAAATGAATGTCAGAGAATCCACGGCCTGTCAACACGGCCGACCCGGTTGCGTATGGACTGCCGATGCGCCGGTTTCCTGGGCTCGTCACCGGGGGTGCGGTGAGGGTCCGGGTGAAACGGACGCAGGCGGGAAGGGGATTGTTGTGTCATTTCAACAGTTCCGGCCGCCAAGCTCGGGTCGGGTGCCGCGTGATTTGCCGGCGATCCCGCTCGGTCTTGATCAATGGCCGTGCGTTTCAGCTCTGATGACAGCCTTCTCGCTCAGCGCCGAGCAAGTTCATTGCCACTCATCGCTGCCGGAAAGGGTCTGTGGATTATTTCTCGACAGTCGAGAAAATCAATGGCAGAGATTGACGAGGTGTCGACAAGGCGATCAGTGCCTTGCCTCGCCGTGCAACAGATGCTTTGGGAGGGCATGTGTTCGAAGGACCCGCCACCGGCAAGGACGTATGATGCTGACCAAGTCCAGCACTGAGCTCGTGCGTCAGCAGAACAGTGCGCTGGTCCTTGCCGCGCTCCGGCGCGCCCGCAATCTCTCGCATACCGAAATTTCCGCCGCAACCGGGCTCGCCTCGGCGACGGTGTCGGCGATCACGGCCGAGCTCGAGCGCGCCGGAGTGATCGCCAAGGCGGAACAGCATGTGCAGGGCGGACGAGGGCGCCCGCGCGTCCTGTTCACGCCACGTCGCGACTGCGGTTACATCGTCGTCGTGCGTATCTCTTCGGATGTGGTGCAGTATTCGCTGACCGACTATGGCGGCACGCTGCTCGACCGCTTCGAGGAGGGCCGCAATCACGACCAGCGCGGCACGGACGCGTTTGCGCGCACCTTCGTCGAGGCGCTGGAGCGCCTGCTGCAGCGCTCGCGCCTGACGCGCGACCGCGTGCTGGCCATCTCCATCAGCAGCAAGGGGCTGGTCGACGCCGATACGGACGCGGCACGGCTGCTCTGGTCTCCGGTGTTCGGCAGCGAGCAGCTCGACTTTGCCGCGTTGCTTGCGCCGGAATGGCGAGCGAGGGTGATGCTCAACAATGAGACCCTGCTGGTGGCACAGGCGCTGGCGGCCGAAGCGGAGCGCGCGCCGGACGGCGGATTTCGATCGCTTGCCGCCATCTCGCTCGGCCACAGCATCGGCCTCGGCGTTGCCCGCAAGGGCAGGTTCGGCGAGATCGACGTGACGGCGCCGAATTTCGGCCACATGCTGCATGCGCCATCGGCCGGACTGTGCCGTTGCGGCGCCTATGGCTGCATCGAAGCGGCTGCCGGTTTCTACGGCATTCTGCGGGCCGCCTTCGAAGTGCCGGCCGACACGATCCCGGCGAAATTCGTGCCAATTGCCGAAATGGACAAGATCGCAGCGAGTGCGCGCCAGGGGCATCGCATGGCCGGCTATGCCTTTCGCCAAGCTGGCATCGCGCTCGGCAACGGCGTCTCGCGCATGCTCAGTCTTTACGAGCGTATGCCGATCTACGTTACCGGCCCCGGCACGCGCTACTTCGATCTCTTGCGCGGCGGGTTGGAGGAGGGCGTATCCCAGTCACTCCAGCTCAGGCTTCAGGGCGCGCCCGAGATATCGGTCGTGCTCGACGAACAGCGGCTCGTGTTCGACGGCCATCTCGAGCGTGCTCTGGGCAAGATCGACAGCGAGATTGCTACGGCCGGATCGCACTAAGGAACAGCCGCTTTGGCGAGACGGGCGAGGCAACCATTTTTGGGGTTGTATCAAGGGCGAACAAACCAGCTAATACAATTTACAGTTATTTAGCAACTCCTTGTCAATGTGACATTGACGCGGGAGACGATGATGTTTTCAGTGATTGCATGCATACGCGATGATCACGATTGGCGTCTGGTGCTGGTGGCGGCCGTGGTTTGCCTGGCCGGTTGCGTCGCAACCATGCTGTTGCTGCTGCGTGCCCAGCGAAGCGAAGGCAGTCAGCGCGGTCTTTGGACCGCCGTCAGTGGTTTTGCCTGCGGCATCGGCGTCTGGTCCACTCATTTCATTGCCATGCTCGCCTATGATGGCGGGATGACGGTTTCCTATGGCGCCTGGGGGACGACGCTTTCGATCGTTCTCGCGATCGCGGCCGCCTGGGTTGCTTTCACGGTCGGGCTTGGCGCTCGCTCGCACTACGCCCTTGCATCTAGCGGTGTCATCCTGGGCGGCGGCATTGCCGCCATGCACTTTACCGGCATGCAGGCGCTCGAGATGCCGGGACACATTGTCTACGATGCAAGGTTCACGGTTTTCGGCATCGTCGCCGGCACCCTGCTGGCGATGGCAGCGCTGCATGCGTTTCATGTGCTGCGCAACGCCCGCAGGCTTGTCGTCTCGACGCTGCTGCTCGTCGTTGCCATCTGCGTCCTGCACTTCACCTCGATGAGTGGCATCACGCTGGTACCGGCGCCGGATATTCCGGCAGCCGATACCATCCATCCGGCCTGGCTTGCCGGCGGGGTCATTGCTGCCTCGACCATGCTGATCATCCTGGCCTTCGGCGCGCTGTTCGTCGATCGGCATCTGACCGACCTGCGCGGGCTTGCCAATGCATCGCTGGAAGGCATGGCCATCGTGCATGAAGGCCGCATCATCGACACCAACGAGCGTTTTGCGCGCCTGACGGGATGGAAGGTTTCGGAGCTCACCGGCCGAGAACCGGCGGAGGTTTTCGCCTTCGGTGAGGAAGGGCTGCAGAGCCATCATCGCGGCGACGGCCCCGGCGAAATCGATCTGATCAATGTGGCCGGCCAGTCCGTGCCGGTCGAGTTCATGTGCCGGACGGTCGAGTATCGCGGCCGCGAATGCGAGGTGATCTTCGTGCGCGACCTCAGCGCGCGCAAGGAAGCCGAGCGCACTATCGAGCATCTGGCCCACCACGATGTGCTGACCGATCTTCCCAATCGTGGTTTCTTCGACCGGCGCCTGGCCCAGGTCATGACGGTGGCGGCGGCGAAGAACGAGCAGCTTGCCATCCTTTGCCTCGACCTCGACCGCTTCAAGGCCGTCAACGACATTTTCGGCCATGGCGAGGGGGACCGCATCCTCATGAAGGTCGCCGACATCCTGCGCAAGGCGGTCGGCGAGGGGGATACCGTCGCCCGGCTGGGCGGCGACGAGTTTGCCATTCTTCAGGTGGGTGGCGAACAGCCCGACGCGGCGCGTCACCTGTCGGACCGCATCCTGACTTATTTTGCCGCCGAGATGGATACGAACCGCGATCCGACCGCCGTCGGCGTCAGCATCGGTGCTGCGATCTACCCTGCTGATGGCGACACGGCTGACCGGCTGCGCAACAATGCCGACACCGCTCTCTACCGCGCCAAACAATCGGGCAAGGGGATCGCCTGCTTCTTCGACACGGAAATGGACGAGACCGTGCGCACGCGACGGCAGATCGAAAACGACCTGCGCCATGCCGTGCTTCGCCGGCAGCTCTTCCTTGAATATCAACCGCTTGTCGATCTGCGCGGCGATCGGATCCTGGGCTACGAGGCGCTCTTGCGCTGGATGCATCCGGAGCGTGGCCTCATCAGCCCCGATGTCTTCATCCCGATCGCCGAGCAAAGCGGTTCGATCATCCAGATCGGCGAATGGGTGCTGGAGCAGGCCTGCAGGGAGGCGGCGAAATGGAACGAGCCTCTACCGGTTTCGGTCAATATCTCGCCGGTGCAGTTCCTGCTTCCCAATCTTTTCGATCAGATCTTTGGTATCCTGCGGCGAACGGGGCTGGAGCCGCGCCGGTTGGAGCTGGAGATCACCGAGGCGGCCCTTCTGCACAATCGCGAAGACGTTCTCGCCACCCTCGGACGACTGAGGATACATGGGGTGCGCATCGTCATGGATGATTTCGGCACCGGGCATTCCTCGCTCAGCAACCTGCAGACGTTCCCGTTCGACAAGCTGAAGATCGATTGCAGCTTCACTGCCGTGATCGACAAGGACCCTTCGGCGCACGCGATCGTCAGGGCGATCATTGCGCTTGGCAACAGCCTCAACCTGCCTGTCGTAACCGAAGGCGTGGAAACGGAGCGGCAAAGGCAGATCCTGGTCGACGAGGGTTGCCTCCAGGTTCAGGGCTTTCTCACTGGCAGGCCCGGCGTTGCCCCGAGCACCGGGCAGGAGGAGCAGTCAGGCGGATGGGAGAATGCGCCATTGCGCGCGGACGGCTGAGGCAATGAACTGAAACACGAAACGGCCGGGCGTGTCGCGCCCGGCCGTTTGTCTTTGCCAAACGGAAACCCGCTTCGCACTTTTCCTCGAAATGCTTTACGCGACGCTGATCTGGCGCTTTTCGATGACCGACTTCACGGCTGCGTCGGCAAGCGCGAGCGCTGCCAGGCCATCCTTGCCCGACGGGGTGATTTCCGTGCCCTTTTCGATCGCGGAGATGAAGCTCTCGATCTCGTTGGCATAGGCTTCGGTGTAGCGGGTCATGAAGAAATCGTGCAGCGGCGGGCGGGTGTAGCCTTCGCCATTGGCGATCTCGATCGACACCGGGCGCTGGTTTTCCGCCGAGACGACACCCTGGGAGCCGTGAACCTCGATGCGCTGGTCGTAGCCGTAGGTGGCGCGGCGCGAGTTGGAGATGATCGCCTGTTTGCCGGAGGCGGTCTGCAGGATGACGGACACACTGTCGTAGTCGCCGGCTTCGCCGATTGCCTTGTCGACGAGGACGGCGGCGGTCGCCGTTACCGATACGGGCTCTTCGCCGAGCAGGAAGCGCGCCATGTCGAAGTCATGGATCGTCATGTCGCGGAAGATTCCGCCCGAGCGCTTGATGTAGTCGACCGGCGGCGCGCCGGGATCGCGCGAGGTGATCGTCACCATCTCGACGTCGCCGATCTTGCCGGCGTCGATTGCCTGCTTGACGGCCATGAAATGCGGGTCGAAGCGGCGGTTGAAGCCGACCATCAGCTTGCCCTTGGTCTCGGCCACCACCTTCATGCAGGCCCGCACGCGATCGACATCGAGATCGATGGGCTTTTCGCAGAAGATCGCCTTGCCGGCGCGGGCGAAACGCTCGATCAGGTCGGCATGGGTATCGGTCGGCGTGCAGATGACAACGGCGTCGATATCGGCCGATTTTTCGATTGCCTCGATGGTGCGGACCTCGCAGCCATAGGCCTTGGCGATGGCATCGGCGGCGGCCGGAAAGGCGTCGGCCACGGCGACGAGCACGGCATCGGGATTGCCGCTGACGGCCTTTGCGTGAACCTTGCCGATGCGTCCGGCGCCCAGAAGACCAAATCTCACTGTCATCTCTGTCTCTCTCGAAATCCGGTCCTCGACCGGGAAGGTGCGTGATGATCGGCGCTCATCGCGCAAAGGCGCCGCGGAGGGGCAATTCCGCGATTGGGTTGCAAGGTGGTTGTCAGCGATGGTGCCCGAGCGGATGCCGCGCGCTTTCCTCTCCCTTGCCCGACCGTTTCTTCCGTGCGGGCGTCCGGCGCCATCTGTTCGGAATGAAATGGTCGAAGAAAACAATTTCGGAATTTTTATTCTATTTTCATGGTGCCCGTCAAGGGCGTGATGCGGTCGCGGGCTTGCGGCGGCCGGTGGATTTCCCCTACAAGACATCCGTTGCCGATCACGAGCGCAAGCACCCAGAGGACAGGATGATCAAACTCATCGACCCGGACCACGCCTTTTACCGTCCCTTGTGGCGGCGGGTTTTGATCTTTTTAGTCTGCGCCGGCTGGGCGGCGCTCGAATTCTATCACGACCAGCCGTTCTTCAGCATCATCGCTCTGGCGATCGCCGCCTATGTCGGGTCCTCTCTGCTGCTGTTTTACAAGCCGACAGACAAGACTGCCGGTGCTGAGGGCTCGGCGTCAAAAGACGAGACGCCCAAGGCTGACAACGACGCGTGAGCGGCGGTCAGGCCGCCTGCAATTGGCGCGACGCCTCGTCGATGAGCATGTTGGCGAGTTTCATCCGGACCGTCGCATTGGCGCGGTAGTCCTGCGGCAGGCGATCGGGATGATTGGCGGCGGCGAAGCTTCGCCGCTTGGCAGCGAGCGTCGTCAATGTCTCCCCTTCACCAAGGTCAAGTTCCTCGGCGACTTCGGCAAGGCTGATGCGGTTGAGAAATTCCGGCATCGGCTCTATCGGCGGCGGCTCGACGAAGGACGCATCGAAATAGGCTCGCTCGACGGCGCTGCGCGCAGCAGACGCGCTGTCGGCGCCGCCGGCGACGAACGTGGTTGCGAACAGAGGCGTGCGCGACGTCGCGAAAACCTCCGCATTGGCGGTCTCTTCCTCGTCTTCTTCCGTCTTCAGCCGCTCGAGCACGGACTGAAACACCGACATTCCGAACATGCAGCCTCCGCTATCCCGGCGCAAAATGCCGGATGGAGATTATCCCAGGCTGATCAACTTGATCATGCCCAGGCTGATCAACCAATGCTGGCTGATCATGCTCGTCCCTGTTTGAGAATGAGGTCGTAGAGCAGCTTGGCGCTCGGCGGCAGCGCGCGTCCCTCGGCGGTGATCAACCCATAGGGCTTGATGCGGATCGGGATCTCGGTTTTGAGGATGCGGATCTCGCCGGCCGGCGTGCCGTTGTCGGCGATCAGGTTGGCGACATCGAGCGCCACCGGCGCAATCGCATTGGTGTTGCGCACGATCGACAGCGTCAGGATGATCGACGAGGTGTTGATGACGGTCGCCGGTAGGCGCACACCCGCGGACATGAAGCTGTCTTCGACGGCGCGGCGCAGCAGCGTTCCCGGCGGCTGGAACACCCAGTCGTAGGCGGGCAGATCTTCGGCGCCGGCAATGGGCTTGTCGAGCAGCGGATGGCCGTCGCGCACGATCAGGCAGACCTCCTCGTAGCCGATCTCGACCATGTTGAAGAGCCGCGGGCTGAGATCGTCTGGGATGCGTCCGACGACGAAGTCGTGGCGGGCGGCGAGCAGCTCGCGCGTCAGCACATTGCTGTTTTCGATCTGGATGTTGATCTCGATGCCGGGATAGGCGGTGATGACCTGGCGGATTGCCGGAACGGCGAGGTTGAGCGCCGGCCCGGTCACCGAGCCGATCGACACCGAGCCGCCGCTGCCGGTCTTCAGTTCGCTGATCTCGCGCGAGGCCTCCCGCAGTTCCAGAAAGATCGTGCGCGCCCGCCGCGCCAACGCCTGGCCGTAGCGGGTCAGTTCTACGCCGCGTGCCACTCGCTCGCAGATCGGCGCCTTCAGGATCGTCTCGATCTCCGCCAGCATGCGCGAGGCGGCGGGCTGGGAGATGCCGAGCGTCTCGGCGGCCGCACTGATGCGACGATGATCGTCGATCGCCAGGATCAGCCGGAGGTGATTGATCTTCAGCCCTGAGCGAAAGAGCCCGCTGTCGAACTGTTCGGCGGCAATCCCTGTCGTGCCGGGCTTTCCTTCTTTCATCATCGTGGGCAATCCAGTTTTCAGGATGTTTCAAAAATCACACTGTTTTCGAGTAGTATATCAATATTGGTATGGTAGCAAAGCGATATTGTATTTGACAGTTATGGCTTTTGATTCCAGTTTTTCCCCATGTGCCAGTGCATGTGGGAGCATGCGGGCGGGGAGGACTTCCTTCACCTGGATCCACCGCCGGAGACGCGATCTCCGGGCCGGTGGATCGCTGCGCATAGGACGGGGAGGCTGCGGGCCTGCCGGCTTCAACACTTTTGGGAGAGACCAGATGAAATTGATTACTTCGCTTCTCGCAGCGGCCGCGATCTCCGTCGCGTCGTTTGCTGCGCCCGCCTTCGCACAGGACAAAGGCACGGTTGGCATTTCCATGCCGACGAAGACCTCGACCCGCTGGATCTCCGATGGCGAGACCATGGAGAAGCTGTTCAAGGAAGCCGGTTACACGCCGGACCTGCAGTTTGCCGACGATGATATTCCGAACCAGCTCGCCCAGATCGAAAACATGGTGACCAAGGGTGCCAAGGTTCTCGTCATCGGCGCCATCGACGGCACGACGCTTTCCGACATCCTGCAGAAGGCCCATGACGCCGGCGTCAAGGTCATCGCTTACGACCGTCTGATCCGCGATTCGGGCAATGTCGACTACTACGCCACCTTCGACAACTTCCAGGTCGGCGTGCAGCAGGCAACGTCGCTGGTGCAGGGCCTGAAGCTCGACGGCGCGACCGAGCCGAAGAACGTCGAACTCTTCGGCGGTTCGCCTGACGATAACAACGCCTTCTTCTTCTACGACGGTGCGATGTCGGTCCTGCAGCCGCTGATCGACAGCAACAAGATCGTCGTCAAGTCCGGCCAGAAGGGCATGGACCAGGTCGGCACGCTGCGCTGGGATGGTGCCGTTGCCCAGGCCCGCATGGAAAACCTGCTGTCCTCCAACTACACCGATGCCAAGGTCGATGGCGTTCTGTCGCCCTACGACGGCCTGTCCATCGGCATCATCTCGGCGCTGAAGGGCGTCGGCTATGGTTCCGGCGACATGGCGATGCCTGCCGTTACCGGTCAGGACGCCGAACTGCCTTCGGTCAAGTCGATCCTTGCCGGCGAACAGTATTCGTCGATCTTCAAGGACACGCGCGAACTCGCCAAGGTCACGGTCGGCATGGTCAATGCGATCATGGAAGGCAAGGAGCCGGAAGTGAACGACACCAAGACCTATGACAACGGCGTCAAGGTCGTTCCGTCCTACCTGCTGAAGCCGGTCGCGGTCGACAAGTCCAACATCAAGGATGTGCTGGTCTCCTCCGGTTACTACACCGAAGATCAGATCAACAACTGATAGGATGACGCACCTGAGGGTCCGCGATCCATCGCGGACCCTTTTATCCCGGTGAGGGAGCCTGTACTCTCTTGCCGACTGCCGCTGGAATGACTGAACATGGACAATATCATTCTCGAAATGCGTGGCATCACCAAGACGTTTCCGGGCGTCAAGGCGCTGGACAATGTCAGCTTCAAGGTTCGCGAAGGTGAGATCCACGCTCTGGTCGGTGAAAACGGTGCCGGCAAATCGACGCTGATGAAGGTACTGAGCGGCGTCTATCCCGCCGGCACCTATGACGGCGAGATCTACTACGACGGCGAGCCTCGCCGCTTCTCGACCATCTCTGACAGCGAACATCTCGGCATCATCATCATCCACCAGGAACTGGCGCTGGTTCCGCTGCTGTCGATCGCCGAAAACATCTTTCTCGGCAACGAGATCGCCACCAATGGGGTGATCCATTGGCCGCAGACCTTTGCCCGCACGCAGGAACTTCTGAAAAAGGTGGGCCTGAGCGAGCCGCCCGCCACGCTGATCACTGACATCGGCGTCGGCAAGCAGCAGCTGGTCGAGATCGCCAAGGCGCTGTCGAAGAAGGTGCGGCTGCTGATCCTCGACGAACCGACCGCCTCGCTCAACGAAAACGATTCTGACGCGCTCTTGAAGCTCTTGATGGAGTTTCGCGCGCAGGGCATGACTTCGATCATCATTTCGCACAAGCTGAACGAGATCCGCAAGGTCGCCGACCAGATCACCATCCTGCGCGACGGCGGAACCGTTGAAACGCTCGACTGTCAGACCGAGGATATCGGCGAAGACCGGATCATCAAGGGCATGGTCGGTCGTGCGATGGAAGATCGTTACCCGCCGCGCGAGCCCAAGATCGGCGAGACGCTCTTGGAAGTGAAGAACTGGAACGTCTTCCACCAGCATCACCGCGACCGGCAGTTCCTGCACGACGTCAATTTTACCGTGCGCGCCGGCGAAGTCGTCGGCATCGCCGGCCTGATGGGGGCGGGGCGAACCGAAACGGCGATGAGCATCTTCGGCAAGTCCTGGGGGCACAAGATCACCGGCGACGTCCTGATGCGCGGCAAGCCGGTCGACGTCAGCACCATCCCCCGCGCCATCGACGCTGGTCTCGCCTATGTCACCGAAGACCGCAAGCAACTGGGTCTCGTGCTGATCAACAACATCAAGGAGAACACCACGCTCTCCAACCTGAAGGCGGTGGCGTCCAACGGCGTCATCGACGATCGCAAGGAGGTCAAGGTCGCCTCCGACTATCGTTCGAAGCTGCGCATCCGCTCGCACTCGATCTATCAGGAAACGGTCAATCTTTCCGGCGGCAATCAGCAGAAGGTGGTGCTGTCGAAGTGGCTGTTCACCAATCCGGAAGTCCTCATCCTCGACGAGCCGACACGCGGTATCGATATCGGCGCGAAGTATGAGATCTACACCATCATCAACCAGCTTGCAGCCGAGGGCAAAGGCATCGTGATGATTTCATCGGAGATGCCGGAACTGCTTGGAACCTGCGACCGCATCTACGTCATGAACGAGGGCCGCATCGTCGCCGAGCTTTCAAAGGCCGAAGCGAGCCAGGAATCCATCATGCGTGCCATCATGCGTTCAGGGGAGAAACACTAATGGTCGCCGATACGAGCACCCAACCGAACAAACCCTCGATCGGGGACTATCTCAAGAACAACATCCGCGAATACGGCCTCCTGGTCGCGCTCGTGGTCATCATGCTGTTCTTCCAGTTCGTCACCAACGGCGTGCTGTTCCGCCCGGTCAACATCACCAACCTGGTGCTGCAGAACTCGTTCATCGTCATCATGGCGCTGGGCATGCTGCTGATCATCGTCGCCGGACACATCGACCTTTCGGTCGGCTCGATCGTCGCCTTCATCGGGGCGATATCGGCGATCATGCTGGTCAAGTGGGGCCTGCCGGCCTTCGTCGTCATTCCTGCCTGTCTTGTTGTCGGCGGCATCATGGGGGCGGCGCAGGGTTACTGGGTCGCCTATCAGAAGATCCCGTCCTTCATCGTCACGCTTGCCGGCATGCTGGTCTTCCGCGGGCTCACCTACGTGGTGCTCGGCGGCCGGCCGATCGGTCCGTTCCCGAAGGAGTTTCAGCTGCTTTCGACAGGCTTCGTTCCGGATTTCCTCTACTTCCTCAATCCGAGGCCCGACCTCATCCAGAACATGGTGGCGCTGGTGGCGGTGCTGGCACTCGTCGGCTACGCCATCTATGCGGGCGTGCGCAATCGCCGGGTCAACGAGCAGCACGGTAGCGAAAACGAGCCCTTCGTCTTCTTCGCCATCCAGATGGCGGTCATCGCCGTCGTTGCGCTGTTCATCGGCTATCAGCTTTCGACCTATCGCGGCCTGCCCAACGTGCTGATTGCCATGGGCGTGCTGATCGCGCTCTATACCTTCGTCACCACGCGCTCGACGATCGGCCGTCGCATCTATGCCATGGGCGGCAACGTCAAGGCGGCGAAGCTCTCCGGCATCAACACCGAGCGGCTGACGTTCTACACCTTCATCAACATGGGTGTTCTGGCCGCACTTGCCGGCATGATCATCACCGCCCGCCTCAACTCGGCAACGCCGAAGGCCGGCCAAGGCTTTGAACTCGACGTGATTGCGGCCTGCTTCATCGGCGGCGCCTCAGCGTCCGGCGGCGTCGGCAAGATCATCGGCGCGGTGATCGGGGCCTTCATCATGGGCGTGATGAACAATGGCATGTCGATCATGGGCATCGGCATCGACTACCAGCAGCTGATCAAGGGTCTGGTGCTGCTCGCTGCCGTCTTCTTCGACGTCTACAACAAGAACAAGGGCTGACCAGCGACCGAACGGCCCGGATCGAACCAGTACCATTGAACGGGCAGCTCCGGCTGCCGGGAGTGACAGCCCGGACTGTCAGGATTGGGTGGCGAGAGCCACCCGAGGGGCCGCGGTTTGCCTGAGATCAGGCGCGAGCAAGGCCCGAACGATGCAAGGAAGGACAGGATCGTGCTGATTTCTCAGATCAGGAACGAAGACGGATCGACAACGGTCGCGGTACGCGCGCCGGGCGAGGTTGCCCGCGCAGTCAACGGCGCGGCGAGCGTCTATGCACTGGCGATGGACGCGGCCAATGCCGGGCGTAGCCTCAAGGACACGATCGAGGCAAAGGGTCTTGGTGCTGCCGTCGATCTCGAAAAGGCCTATGCCGAAGGCCGTCTTCTGCCGCCGATCACCCACCCCGACCCCGCGCACCTGCATCTGACCGGAACGGGGCTGACGCATCTTGGTTCAGCCGCGACCCGCGACGCCATGCACAAAAAGACGACCGAGGCGGCGGAGGAGACGCTGACCGACTCGATGAAGATGTTCCGCATGGGCCTTGAAGGCGGCAAGCCGCAACCGGGCGAAACCGGCGTGCAGCCGGAATGGTTCTACAAGGGTAACGGCACCTCCGCCGTCGCGCCCGGTTCGGCGCTCGTCTCTCCGGCCTTTGCCGAAGACGGTGGGGAGGAGCCGGAGATGGCCGGCATCTACGTGATCTCTGACAAGGGCATGCCGTTCCGTATCGGCTTTGCCGTCGCCAACGAGTTTTCCGATCACAAGACCGAGCGGGTCAACTATCTCTGGCTCGCGCATTCGAAGCTGCGCCAGGCGAGCTTCGGGCCGGAAATCCGCGTCGGCGCAGCACCCGACGATATCAGAGGCACCTCGCGTATCCTGCGGAGCGGCAAGGTTCTGTGGGAAAAGCCGTTCCTATCGGGCGAAGCCAACATGTCGCACAGCTTTGCCAACCTCGAGCATCACCATTTCAAATATGGCCTGTTCCGCCAGCCGGGGGACATCCACGTCCACATGTTCGGCACGGCGACGCTCTCCTTCGGCGATGGTATCCGCACGGAAGAGGGGGATGTCTTCGAGATCGAGGCTGCCGAATTCGGCCTTCCCTTGCGCAATCCGCTCGCAATCGCCGCCGCCGAACCGGTCGCCATACATCAGCTCTGACATATGCGGTATGCCAGTGGCAGGCCGCGACAGGCGCGGTTGCCCGCGAAAAGTAGATGAAGGAGGCTGAGGCCCATGACATTGCACCAAAACCTGATTGCCGGCGAATGGGTTGGCGGTGATGGCGTTGCCAATATCAATCCGTCCGACACCAACGACGTGATCGGGGAATATGCCCGCGCCTCGGCC
>NZ_LMDT01000033.1:0-39812 GCF_001425885.1 Ensifer sp. Root1252
CTGATGCGGCACCCGCAATTGCGCGCACTGGTCATCGAGCAGCTGGAGGCGCTGTGGTCACCGGAACAGATCGCCGGTCGCCTGTTCGCCGATGGCGTGAGCGCCGTGCCTGTCTGCACCGAGACGATCTATCGCTTCATCTATGGCAAGGAAGATCAGGCGCTGGAGCTCTATCAGCATCTTCCGGAAGGCCGCCGAAAACGCCGCCCCCGTGGCTCAGCCACGGGTGGCTCTTGAAGAGCGTTCTGAGCTGCTTCTAGTGGGAAGTCGTCCATCTAGAAGACGGCCCATCAGCGTGCCCGCGCGACCGACGCCGGAGGCTGAGGTAATTCGGACACTGCGCAAGGACTGCAAGTGCGGCCAACTGATGTTGTCGGTCACCGCTTGCGGACGAACTCGGTGCGCAGGACCAGACCCTTGATCGCGTCGTGCCGGCAGTCGATCTCGTCCGGGTTGTTGGTGAGCCGGATCGACCTGATGACTGTGCCCTGTTTGAGGGTCTGGCCGGCACCCTTCACCTTGAGGTCTTTGATCAGGACCACAGAGTCTCCGTCGGTAAGAGGATTACCCGACGCATCGCGAACCTCCGCAGCCTGCGCGGCCTCCGCGGCGATTTCCGAAACCGGCCGCCATTCGCCGGTCGCCTCGTCATAAACGTAGTCATCGCTCTGGTCGCTCATGTTCGCTCCGCTGTAGTAGCCTGCTTGTCTTTATCGGATCGCCGCGATGCTCTCGGCATCGGCTGCTAACCCATAAGTGCCTCTATCCCTATCACCCCGCGAAATCAAATCGCGGTTTAGCGCCGGAGGCGAACCCAGCGAACGAGCAGTTGAGATCGATCTCCGGCGCATCGTCGGTGACTCAAGATTTAGGCTTGAAACATGAACTTCAATGCGTCACTAGTTTAGATTAACAGCTATGGAATAAATCTGAATGATCACAGCTGCACAGATGCGTGCCGCTCGTGCCCTTGCCGGCATCGACCAGAAGATGCTTGCAGAGAAGGCCGGCGTGTCAGTACCGACGATCCAGCGCATGGAGGCCAGCGAAGGTATTGTGCGTGGCGTGATCGAAACGTTGACGCGAGTGATCGAAGCGCTCAATGCCTGCGGCGTAGAGCTGATCGGCGACAACCAGCCGAGCGAGCGCGGTGGGCGCGGTGTCCGTCTAGTCCAGCCGGGTCCATCCGTCGATGCGAAGAGGTGAAACGCGGAGTTCTCTCCAACGGCGGCAATCGCCGACCGTGACGTCGACGTCCCGTCGCCTATAACGAAGGGCCGGAATAACAAATGGGGATATCGCGGCATACGCAGACGGTATTAACGGCCCGCAGGCCGGACTCAGCACAGTTTTCTACCCCAACGTTCTGGAATTTGTTCACACCCAAACTCGTCACCGTGCTTCGCGAGGGGTATGGCTGGTCGCAATTTCGCAGCGACGCGGTCGCCGGGCTTACGGTGGCGATCGTGGCCTTGCCGCTTTCCATGGCGATTGCCATTGCTTCGGGCGTCTCCCCCGAACGCGGCCTCTTCACCGCGATTGTCGGCGGCTTCCTGATATCCGCTCTCGGCGGCAGCCGTTTCCAAATCGGTGGACCAGCAGGCGCCTTCATCGTGCTCGTAGCGGCGACTGTGCACAGCCACGGGCTGGATGGCCTGCTTCTGGCGACGACGCTGTCGGGTGTCTTCATGCTGACCGCCGGCTATATGCGGCTCGGCACCTATATCAAATTTATCCCCTATCCGGTGACCATCGGGTTTACCGCCGGTATCGCCGTCATCATCTTCGCCAGCCAGATCAAAGAACTGTTCGGGCTGAGATTGTCGGGCGCGGAACCCGGTGAACTTTTGGCGAAGCTGGCCGCACTGACCGCCGCAGCGCCCACGTTCAATTTTTCAACGCTTGCCGTGGCAATACTGACGATCAGCACCATCCTCGCCCTGAAACGTTTACGGCCGGGCTGGCCAGGCATGCTGCTCGCCGTCGCCGCCGCTTCGCTCGTCGCGGCAGTCTTCTCCTTGCCCGTGGACACTATTGGAACTCGCTTCGGTGGCATTCCGCGCGGCCTACCGCTGCCGTCAATTCCCGCGATGAGCAACGAACTTTTACTTGCCGTTTTGCCGAATGCTGTTGCCTTCGCCTTGCTCGGTTCAATCGAGTCGCTGCTTTCGGCCGTCGTTGCCGATGGCATGACAGGACGACGTCACCGTTCCAATTGCGAACTTGTAGCGCAGGGTTTGGCCAATATAGCCTCAGCGCTGTTTGGCGGCATCTGTGCGACCGGCACAATCGCGCGCACAGCGACCAATGTCCGAGCCGGCGCACATGGCCCCATCTCTGGGATGCTACATGCCTTGTTCCTCCTCGGCTTTATGCTAATTGCCGCGCCGCTCGCGAGCTACATCCCGCTCTCTGCACTTGCCGGTTTGCTCACCGTCGTCGCCTGGAACATGATCGAGACGCAATCAGTGGTCGCGCTGATCCGCTCCTCGCGGGGTGATGCACTGGTGCTGCTCGTCACTTTCCTGCTTGTGGTCTTCCGCGACCTGACAGAGGGCATCGTCGTGGGTTTCGCGCTCGGAGCAGTACTCTTCATCGACCGTATGTCGAAGACGATCGCCGTCGAAGCTCACACTCTTCCACTGCTAGACGACACCGCCGACGAGGCAAATGGCGGGCGCGAGGCTTATCACGCGGAAGTCGCCAGCGATCCGGACACGGTTATTTACCGCATTTCCGGCGCATTCTTCTTCGCCGCTGCCACGACGGTCGGCGCAATCCTCGACCGCATCGCCGACCAGCGGCGAAACTTCATCCTCGATTGCTCGGCAGTTTCCTTTCTCGATTCTACTGCTGCCAGTGTCATTGAAGGCGCGGTGCACAAAGCTGGGCGTGCCAGAGTGCGCTTCTTCATCACGGGCGCCTCTCCGCAGGCTCGCCGCATGCTGTTTGCGCACAATGTGCGTCCCCCTCGCGTGCGGTACAAATCCACGATTGAAGGGGCGCTAAGGCAAATCGAGAAGGAAGATAAACCCGGCGGAACATAACAACTGTACGATTGTCGGGCTCGACACGTTCATTGCCGGTGAGACGAGTTTCAGCCTCGTCGGCTATCATGCCGGCATGCGCGCCGCCCACCGGCTGGCTTGGCCAGCGGTTCAAGTTCACTGCAAATGCACCGGATTGATCTGCCTTTCCCGTTGGACGAAGGCCGCAACAACGTCTTCGTTGGCGCGGGAATCGAGATAGCCGCAATGCCCGCGATCCAGCGCTTCGACGGTCTTCATGAGCTTCCTTGCCGAGGGCGATCGCCGCGATATTGAAGGCATTGGAGCCGAACGGAGCCAAGATGAGCGAGCCGAAGCCCGTCACGGCCACAATGGGATTGGCGCTCGTCTTGAACCCATCGTTCCGCGAGACCAGCATTCCAGGCATATGTTGGCCGGTCAGCGTAATCAGGAACAGCGGCAGCGCGACCGAGATCAGCGCATTCAGCGAGAACTCCGGCAAGGTGAAGACGGGAGCGGCGAATTCCAGCTTCAGGCCGGATAGATCGACGCGACCTTGCGTGAGCAGGCAGGCAAGCCCGAGTACCCAGAATGCCGACCACCGCATAACGGGCGGAGAAGCGCTTCAATGCGACGTAGGCGACGGTCAGAAGCCCGACGAGCAGCGGATTGACGCTTGCGCCGCCGAATGCGCCGTGCCGGTGGCAGGACTGCCCTGCATGCTACGGACCTTCGACGACCATCTCAAACGACCATCGAAATCCTGACGCCTCAGGGGCGCAAACCTGGCTGGAAGATGGATTTCATGAATGATCCTGTGGTCCTTGCGCGACGAGAGAAAGCTTTGTCTCGCTCGACGCGGCGGAATGACCGGATGAATTCACACTCTCAAAGCCAAAGGAGATGGGTGCAGATCACCCGCCAGTTCCCTTCTCTTCCCTTCCCTTGCAACCCGCCCCAGCCGCTCCGGGCGGGGGCTTGCGAGCTGAAGCGTCGCATTTCTAAATGGCTGAAGACGCCGGATGGGACACTTCTACTTTGCCCAACGGCGGACAGTTCAACCTGGCCGCCACATATCGTGTAGCGGCAGTTTAGAGATGCGACATATAGGCCAGTTAGAGATGCGACAGTCCCGCCTCTTGGGACGTGAGCGGGTGGTTCATCCGGCCACCCTCAATGAAAGCTTCGGCGCAAATTCTTTGGCCGCCAACGTATGGGAAACAGTTTTCCGATAAATCAATCGTCCTAGGACGGGCCGCTGGATGATGTCCCTCCGGCATCTGGAGAGGGCTAATGCACGAAGACAAGATCCGCCAGGCCCTCATCGAGCTTCTGTATCGCAACTCCTATGGCGTGGTGATCTCCAACATCGTCATTTCTGGCGCTGCCGTGTACGTCCTTCGCAATGCCGTATCGGGGAGTTGGCTCGCCGGATGGGTTTGCGCTCTCTATCTGCTCATTATCTTGCGTGTGCTCGCCTCCCGCCGTTTTTTCAGCCGCCCAAGGGATTCCCGGTCCATCATGCGATGGGCCTGGCTCGCTGCAGCATTTACCTGGGCGTCCGGTCTGCTGTGGGGCACGCTCGGCTGGGTCGGCTTCCTTCCGGATGCGCCCATCGTCCTTTCGTTCACGGTTATCGTTCTGGCTGGACTGGTCTGCGGCACGGTGCCGTCTCTTTCAGCCTTTCCACCCGCGCTCATCGGCTCAATTCTTGTGACGGTCCTGCCGATCGCCGTCCGCTGCATTCTGACGGACAGCGATATTTCCGGCGCTTTCCTGTTCCTGCTCGCCTCCCTTGTGGCAATCAACTTCTACTACTGTCGCATCACCTACCGGATGTTGCGTGAAACCGTCAGCCTGCGACTGGAAAACGAAAGCCTCGTCGGTCACCTGCAAGAGGAACGTGATCGGGCACAGGCAGCAGACCGCGCCAAGACTCGATTTCTGGCAGCCGCCAGCCACGACCTGCGCCAGCCGATCCATGCGTTGAGCCTGCTTGTTTCCACACTGGCAATATTGGGGCAGCGCGGAAACGTCGCCTCAGGCGATGCTCGCGATCTGGCAACGAGGGCGAAATCCGCCGTCAGCAATCTCGGCGGACTGCTGAATGCGCTGCTCGATATCTCCCGACTTGACGCCGGCATCGTGACGATCGCGAACGAGACAGTGTCGTTGCGCGACCTCTTTCGCGATCTCCGCGACGAGTTCGCCGCAGAAGCAAACCAGCGCGGCCTTGACTGGCGGATCGTCGACAGCGACTTGCTGATCGACAGCGACCCGATGATGCTCCGACGGATCCTCAACAACCTGTTGTCGAACGCGTTTCGCTACACCAATGCGGGCGGCGTCCTCCTTGGCTGCCGCAGGCGCGGCAATTCGGTCGAAATCCAGGTCCTGGATACGGGCTCCGGCATTCCTGCCGATCAGCAAACGATGGTCTTCGAGGAATTCATGCAGTTGCAGAATCCGGCAAGGGACCGCACACAGGGTCTGGGCTTGGGTCTTGCCATCGTTCGGCGCACGGCCGAGCTGCTGCAACATCCCTTAAGATTGGTTTCCGTGCCCGGGCGCGGCTCGATGTTCTCGATTACAGTTCCGAGGGCTCGCTCGGTAGGATCTCCCCTGCAATCCGGCCGGCCATCTCCCGCGGTCGGCATCACGGCCGGTATCATACTGGTGGAGGACGAGAAGGAGGTGGCCGACGCCATGGTTCGGCTTCTGACCCTGGAGGGGCATCGGATCTATGCCGGCCGGTCTGCTGAGGAGGTGCTGAGAGTCCATTCCGAAGCCCTGGTGGCCGGCAGCGCGCCGGTCGATCTTATCGTTGCCGATTACCGCCTGCAGCATGGCGCCACAGGTCTGGACGCGATCCAGACCCTTTGCGACCACATCGGCCGCCGCGTTCCGGCCATCATCGTTACCGGTGATACCTCGCCATCGCGCCTCAAGGAAGTTAGCGCCAGTCGTGCTCGTATTCTACACAAGCCCATTACCGGAGAGGAACTGCGCGAAGCGATCCATGCCGCCTTGGAGGACTTCGAGCCGGAACCCCGCGGATAACCAGGGTATTGAGCGCACCAGGCGTCGGCAGCAATGTTGCCAGAGTCTCGTTGGCGCGGCTGGGCCGGCTCGCCACAGCGGGTTCAAAATAGCGACGGCGGGGGACCGGGAATACTCGCGCCGGCAAGTCTTCCCGCTTGATCGAGGGGTCGGGCCAGCCTCGCGGCACCCGGCACCCTCACCCACCGGTCTGACCAGCGACCGCGCGTAATCGCCAAGAACCGCACCGCGCCGATGTTTTCGACCGGGCGATGGAGGCTGTCTGACGGCCACAGCAAGCGGCAAAAAGACCGGCAAGGCTCTCGCCGCTTTTTCCACGCTAAGGGTAAATGGCGGGTTTGGGAGATCACGCCCGCGTGTCACTCCGGGAGCCCCGCCTTGCGGTAGCCATCGACGAAATGCGCAAGCGTCGCAGCGTCGCGGAATGGCTCGGTCGTCGCCCAGTGGTGGATTGTGAAACTCGGATTGCCAACCAGGAAGAGTTCGACCTCTGTGCGTGCCTCGTCGAGCCGGCCCAGCTGAGCAAGGCTTGCCGCCAGGAAACGGCGCGAGCTTGTACGGTACGTCTCGTCCCTGCGCAGCGTCTCGACAGCGGCTTCGTACTCGCCAGCCGCGTATTGGGCCTGGCCGAGCGTCAGATAGTACCAACTCGCCGGAAACGGGTTCAGCCGGAACGCCTTGCGAATGTGCTCAAGCCCCTCCTCCACCCGTCCGGCCAGGACCGCGACATCGGAGAGTGCCGCCCAACTGTCGGCCTCGTTCGGGTCGAGTTCGATCGCCGTGGCAAATTCCCGATCGGCTTCGGCGAAGCTGCGCTCATAGGCAAGCAGGTAAGCCAACACCCAGCGGCAGCCAGCATCGTTGGGATCGAGCGCGACGGCTTTGCGCGCCATTTCCAACGCTGTGCCACGGCTAGCTTCGGTGGGTCCGCCCGAATGCACCCACCCCATCCAGTGGTTCATGGCAAGCCAGCGATAGGCCTCGGCATAATCAGGATCGAGCGAAACTGCGCGCGTGAGCATCAGATGCGCTTCCTGCGCCGACTGCGGCGTGTCATCCATCAGCTTACGCGCCCGCACGCAGAGATCGTAAGCCTCGATATTGTTGGGTCGGTTGCGCGACGGCGGTGCGCGCAGCCGGCCGAGCAAGGCTTCCACGATCTTGCCGGTGACCTCGTCCTGAACGGCAAAGATATCTTCCAGGCTGCGATCGAAGCGTTCCGCCCATAGGTGTTCGCCACTCACCGCATCGACCAGCTGGGCGTTGATGCGCACATGCTCGCCGGCGCGACGAGCGCTGCCCTCCAGCAGGTAACGCACGCCAAGATCCTCAGCGATCCCGCGCACGTCCATCGCCCTCCCCTTGTAGGCAAAGGCCGAATTGCGTGCGATGACAAAAAGGCCGGAGATCCTGGACAGGTCAGTGATCAGATCTTCGGTCAACCCCTCCGCGAAGGATTCCTGTTCGGGGTCGTTGCTGATATTCACGAAGGGCAGCACGGCTATCGATGGTTTGCCGGGCAGCGGCAAAGGTTTTCGCATCGCGCCGCTCAGCTGCTCGATGGCCCTGGTGAAGCGGTAGCCGACGCGCGGAACCGTCGAGATCCATTCACCGCCGTCGGCGGCGGGACCAAGCAGCTTGCGCAGCTGCGCGATCTGGACGGTGAGATTGCCTTCCTCGACAGCCGTGCCCGGCCACGCCGCATCCATCAACTCGGTTTTTCCAAGAATTTCGCCGGGTCGTCCGACGAGTGCTGCAAGCAGCTTTAGCCCGCGGTGGCCAACGGCAACGGGATCACCGTTCCGAAGGAGCGTTCCAGCATCCGGATCAAGCACGAATGGACCAAAAGCAAAGCGCGATCCCTGCATACGGCGCATCTATAGTCCGTTTGGAAGTTTTTGAGAACTATTTGGGAGGCCTTAATTACGACGCCGTTTGTATCCGGCAGACTCCATCCTCTTTCAGGTCGAGGGCCGCTGGCCGCTCAAACCATATGGAGGTTGCCATGAACGATATTCCCACCTCTGCGTCGACCCTGCTTCAGGCAGCGTGGCCGGCAATGCCCGTGGAACCGGCGGAAGTGTCGCGCCGACACTACAGCCTGGCGACCTTGCGAAGCATCATCGCTACCTGGGGTGAGCGGATACGCTTTCGCTGGGAACTTGAGCAAAAGTTGAAGGAAGATCCTCATTTGATCGATGACATCGGTCTGACGAGACAGCAGTTCGAGGCAGAGATCGCCAAGTCCTTCTGGCAAGTATCAAACCCCTTATAAGGCGAATGCTTCATGACTGCCGAAAGCACGACAATATCGCGCGAGGATCGGATCCCATGGGCCGCGATGGCAGGCATCATCGCGACCGTCACGGTGTTCGCCGTGGCACAGGGGCTAACCTATCCGCTGCTCAGCTTCATTCTGGAGCGGCAGGGAATGACATCAGGCGTGATCGGCCTGTCGGCGGCGATGACGCCGCTCGGTTTCATTGTATCCGCGCCTTTCATTCCCGCGTTGACCCGGCGGGTGGGCGCGCCACGGCTTGCGATCCTGTGTTCGATGCTGGCCGCGCTCACCCTGATCGCGATTGGCTGGACACAGGAAGTATGGGCCTGGATGCCACTGCGCTTCCTGCTCGGCTTTTTCGCCAATCCGCTTTACGTGATCAGCGAAACCTGGCTGCTCGCGATCACGCCCGCGCCACGCCGGGGCCGCATCATGGGCCTCTATTCATCGATCGTGTCGGCTGGCTTCGCCATCGGCCCCCTGTCGCTCGGGCTGGTTGGCACGCAGGGCTGGCCGCCCTTCATGATCGGCATCGTCGCCTTCCTTCTCTGCGGCCTAATCGTGCTTGCGGTCGTGCCGCGCCTGCCCGACATGCCGCATGAGGGTGAGGCAACATCGGTCGGCGGCTTCTTCGCACTGGCACCGCTCCTATTGTTCGCGGTTTTCACTGCCGCTGCTTTCGAGCAGACCCTGCTTTCCTTGTTTGCTGTCTACGGAGCAGCGCTCTGCAGCGCGGAAGAGCGCATTGCTTCGCTCATCACCTGCTTCATCGTAGGCAATGCCGTGTTGCAGATTTTGCTCGGGCGCGTCGCAGAGCAATTTGGCTCGAGACGGACGATGCTGGTCTGTGCTGTGGCATCGCTGGCCGGCTGCCTGTTGCTGCCGTGGTTCTTCAACTCGTGGCTCATCTGGCCGCTCGTTTTCGTCTGCGGCGGGGTCTCGTTCGGGATCTACACCATGTCGCTGATCCAACTCGGCGAGCGTTTCGCCGGTCAAGCCTTGATCGCCGGCAACGCTGCCTTCGCGATCCTATGGGGTACAGGCGGCATCGTGGGCTCGCCCGTCACAGGACTGGCGATGCAACTGATCGGACATCAGGGATTGCCATTGTCCCTTGGCCTGCTGTGCTGTGTCCTGGCCTTTCTCCTGATGGCGGAGAGACGACGGGGTTGATCCGGGCACTTGCCTCATGCCGCGCCGATGATGAGAAGCCGGGTTCCACCAATAGGGAGTCAGCATGATCGCCGCCTAGTATATCCCCTTGACATATCCACGGCCAACGACCTATATGGGGATATACTTAAGCCATATCCCAAGAGGTGATCGATGGACCAGGGCTCCGTATTTCAAAGCAATCGCAGCCAGGCGATCCGTCTACCGAAGGCCGTGGCGCTACCCGACGATGTCAAGAGAGTCGATGTCGTGGCGGTCGGAAGGACTCGAATAATAACCCCGGCCGGGGAAGCTTGGGACAGTTGGTTCAACGGCGAACGGGCGAGCGCCGACTTCATGGCGGATCGTGATCAGCCCGAGCAGCAAGAGCGCGAGACGTTCTGATGCTCAAATACATGCTCGATACCAACATCTGCATCTTCACGATCAAGAATCGTCCAGAGCCTGTTCGCGAGGCTTTCAACCGCCACCAGGGGCAGCTCTGCATCAGTTCGATCACTCTTATGGAACTGATTTTCGGCGCTGAAAAATCGGCAATGCCGGAGCGAAATCTCAACGTCGTTGAAGGATTTGCGGCAAGGCTCGACGTTCTGAACTTTGATCGCTTGGCGGCAGCACACACCGGCCAACTCCGAGCCGAGCTGGCCAGGGCCGGCAAGCCAATCGGACCTTACGATCAATTGATTGCTGGCCATGCCCGCTCACAGGGACTGATCCTGGTCACCAACAATGGACGGGAATTCGAAAGAGTGCCTGGCTTGCGCCTTGAGGACTGGGCGACCACCTGACAATGGAAGGCATGCCCGATTGCCAGGGGCGCGAAAGCCTGGCCGGAGGAAGGAACAAACTTGCAAGATAAGCGTTCTGCGGCGAAACGGAGGCAACGCAGATGCAAGGTATCAATTGGGATCACCCCGTCAGGGTCGGCCCAGAAGGTGAGCGGTGTATCAACGGACCAGAGGATGCGCTGCAGTATCTAAGTGAATGGCCGCAAGGCGGATGGTTCTACGAACGGGCCAGAAATCGCTGCCACGCCGCGCTGGAGCGCGGGGAGAGCCTTGGGCTGTCGCGCAAGGCCTTCATTGGCGCGGCCATCGAATGTTCATTCCCGATTGCGGAGGACGAGATTTCCTCGTGAGTTGCCGGCCAGCCATGAAATCCCTCCAGAGTGCACAAGCTCCGGCGTTCCGGGGCGGTTAGTATAGCAACTATCAAAGCCGCGGCCTGCTGCCGCAGGCGCGGCCTTGACGCTTTTCAGGTCGACATTTGCGGAACTGTCGAGGTTTGACTCGGCGACGCCAACTTTCACATCAACGACGTGAATCGGTTCGCCCCCACCGATTCAAAACTCTCATTGGACGCGGATTCTCCGACGCGCGATGCTGCGTTCATGACCCAGCAGTGCTCCAACCTCTACTTTCAACGGATAGATCCCAGCCGAAACATGGCGCGCTACTATGCGCTTTCGATACAGCCGACGCTCTTTGGCGAAATCTCCCTTATCCGCGCCTGGGGGCGCATCGGTACGCGCGGCCAGGAGATGAGCCATCACTTCGCATCCGAGGCCGATGCCATTGCGATCCTTCTCCAAATCGCCCGCAGAAAGAGGGCGAAAGGCTATGTTGCCAAGGCAATCTGTGGAAAATCACCTGAGGAGGCGGGAGTTGTTGCGCAAGACCGATGACATTGGCGCCATTCGGGCAAAGTATCCTTTCGTCAAAAACGAGGAGGAACAACCTTTGACCACCACAACTGAAATCGCAGAAAAGATCGCCGGCGAGCATGGCCTGACGAAGGCTCAAAGCAAAGCCGTCGTTGAATCCGTGCTTGCAGCCATCTCCGCCGCTTCGGTCTCCGGCAACGAAACCTCCCTGCCCGGCTTCGGCAAGTTCAAGGTTAAGGCCACGCCTGAGCGTGAAGCCCGCAATCCGGCAACCGGAGCGACCATCAAGGTCGCGGCAGCAAGGAAGGTGTCCTTCGTACCGGCAAAGGCTCTGAAGGACGCACTCAACAAGTAACGTCGCAGCTTTTGGCCCCGCCTGCTGGCGGGGCCACTGAACTCGCTTAGGCTCTGCGTCCAGGCAGCAGCAGAACCCTATGCCATGGGGCTTCTCAGCCGCACGCGTTTAAGCGCCACCGCCGCTGGGCACCATCGTCAAACGCAGTGAAGACGTCTGGCCGGACCGCCTTACCCGTCGAACCGGCCGTTCGAGATGTCCTCGGCCGACGTCACGGAAACCGCGACGCTGACGCCCTTGATCACCGTGCCTCCAGCCCTTTGGAGATCAACGACGGTCTGAAGGGCGCCTTTGACCGGCACCGTCATCGGCGCGACGGTCCCTGCCTCCAGGTCAACAATGTAAAGTCCCTCTTCGCCAGCGAAACCTAAGATCGCAAGTTTTGCCATGCACATTCCCCCCGCTCGGTTTAATTTCTAGAAGCCTGCCTTCTTGAGACCTTCACGATAGATGTCTTTGTGCCATTTTTCCTTAATCGGCACGATCGACAACCAGTTTTCGACATCAAAGTCGGGATGGGTTTCTCGGACTCTGGTAACGAATACATGTGCTTTGTCGCGGTGGCCGAGCATGGCCCAGCTCGCGGCCGCCAACCGGTCGGCGAGGCTGCCATCTGCCATTCTATCGATGTAGCCAATCGCCGCCTCGAAACGGCCGAGACCGTAGCAGGCGCCCGCCGCCGTCCACAGGTAGGAATCTGGGCTTATGGGATTGAGTTCGATGGCGCGCTCGATGGTCCGACACGCGGTATCCAGACGCGAACAGTGGGCCAAGGCGTCGGCGTGGTCGGCAATGATATCCGCGTAATGTGGGCTTAGCGTCTCGGCCAGTTGCAAAGTCTCGACACTTTCGTCGAGAGCACCCTGCAGCAGCTTTGCCACCCCAAGCTCGCGGTAGCCATCCGCCATGTCGCTGCTTGTCTCAATGGCCTGCAAGGCATAGGCCTCAGCCGACTTCAGCAAAACCGCCTCGCCTCGCGCCGTCAGAAGCCACTCCTCCGAATAGGTTCGTGCAAGCGAGCTGAGCGCCGGCGCGAAGTTGGCGCTTTCCTGCAAAACCGCTTTCATCTCCTTTCGGGCACGACGCAGGTTTGGCAGCGTCAAGCGGTCGAAAAACCGCCGTCCAAGCAGATAGCGGTGATACGCGGCCGGGTTCCGATCGAAATTGGAGCGCGTGATCCTGTGGCGCTCGATTTCGCTCGCGACCGAAAGTGCCAGGCGCCCGGATATGTCACGCCTGTTTTGCGCGAAACGCGCGCCATCAAGGCTGAGGCGCTCCGCCCAGACAATCTCGCTCGTGGGAAGAAACACGAGCTGTGTGAACAAGGAAAGCGCCTCGTCCACACCGCTCAACCGTGTCTCGAGCACATAGGTCAGGCCATGATGCTCAAGCATCGCGAGCTGGTCTTCAGTTTTGCGGCTTATCTGCAGGGCGGAGTAAGGTGCCAGCACCTGAACGCTATTCAGCACACAGAAGCCAATGGTGATGTCCTCCAGAAGCGAGGCCACAATCATCGCTGCGGCGGGTTCGCGGCTGTAGTTGTTGGGCGGGAGCAACGCCAGGCGCGGCAGGCTAGGCCTTGAATGTTCCGTCAGTTCAGCGGGATTGATGATCTCGACATTTGCCGCCCGCGCCGCGATCGTGGCTGGCGGGAACGATTGTTTCTCCTTCATCCAGGATGCGAGCATCTCGTTTCGCCGTTCAAACGTGCGCTTGAGATGCTCAACCTCTCCCTGCACTTCGTAGGCCTGCAGCAGAAATTTGGGTGCGATCTGGTCGTTTGAGCCCGTGAGAAAGACGAGAAGCGCGGCCTGTTGGACGACGGCACGCTGGTCAGCTGTGTTGGCCAGAGATGCCATCAGCCGCATGGCATGATCGAGAGCTATCAGCTGACGCTCTCGCTGCTGCGCTAGCCAGTGGTCAAACAAAGAATTTTGAAGGTCGATTTTATCCAGAAAAGCCGATCGAAGCCGATCAACAAGCACCTTGAGTTCATCGAACGAGCCTTCAGGCTCGGCCATCCCAAACAACGAAACATCGCAGGTGATCGAGGATGACTTGAGCTCGATCCCATGGTTCGAAAAAACAAGAAAATGCACATTGAGCTCGGATTGACGACCTCTGATCCGCGAGATCAACCTGCGAAGATTGGTGAAAGCGACCGATGGCGTTCCCCTGCCCCAAAGCAGCTCCGCAACCTCCATTCTCGTGGCGGTCCGACGGCCTGTGGAAAAAAGGTAGGCGAGGATCACAAGCGCCTTTGCGGGGAACGGGATGGCGTGCCCATGCTCATCGAGCAACTCCAGACCGCCAAATGTCCGCAGGCGGAAGATCGTCGACTGTGGTTCGCCGCCTGAATCCAATCGCTCGACCTCTATCAGATTTCCACACGATCCTAAGTTGAAGTAGGCGGAAAATCATGCCGAAGTCAACTTACAGTATCAGAGTGCAACGGCGAACTCTCAAAGTCTCAAAGCTTCGCACATTTGTCCCAATCAATAGTGCAGCACCACGTCACAATCAGCGCAATGGGGAGCGGGTCTGATGCGTCAACACAGCGAACAAGTTCAAAGCAGCGTGGCTGAGAAGCGCCGGACCGGCCGCCTTGATAGATCTAAGAATTTGACATCGGGACCGGCAGGCGGATAAAGCTCGGCTAAGGTATCGGGCACCTGCCGCCTGCGGACGCAAGTCACGGTGAAGCCCGACGATACTCATCTTCTCACCCTCGAAGCATTTCGTCGGTAGGCAAAGCAGGCTCCCTGTCAAATGCGAAATGCCTCATTTGAGGAGTGAGCGATGTCGTCCGGACACGCACAGCAAAATCCGTTCCTGACCGCTCCGATCGGGCGGCTCTTTATTACCAATGCTTTGCCGATGATGCTTGTCATGATGATGAGCGGACTATTGACCGTGGTTGATGCCGCCATCCTCGGGCATTTCATTGGTGCCGATGCCCTGGCTGCGGTCAGCATCGTCTTTCCAGCGGCGATGGTCACCATCGCATTGTCGACGCTTGTCAGCGGCGGCATGTCCAGCCTGCTTGCCCGGCATCTAGGCGCAGGTGCGCGAGACATGGCGGCGGCAGTATTTGCACGGGCCCACGGTCTCGCGCTCGCGATGGCGCTGGTGCTGATCTTTGCCTTCCTTGTGGGCGGGCGCACCGCCACCGGCCACATAGCAGGCACCGAAGGCAACATCGCCGAAATGTCGTATCGCTACCTCCTGATCATGATCTGCGCGACGCCTGTGCAGTTTCTGCTGGGGCTGCACGCGGATGCTTGCCGCAACGAAGGCCGCGTGGGCCTGATGGCATTGATGTCGGTCGGGGTAACCTTCGCCAATATCGCGTTCAACTACGTGTTGATCGTCGAGCTCGATCTTGGCATTGCCGGATCGGCGTTGGGCACGGCGCTGGCCCAGGCCCTTGGATTGGCACTCCTGGTCGGGATGCGGCTACACGGCGTTTGGATGATACCGCTCGCTTCGCTTGGGGCGCATAGTTGGGCCGGTGGCTGGCGGCCCATTGTGCTCCTCGGCATGCCGCTGAGCCTGAGCTTCATCGGCATCGCACTGGTTGCGGCCGCGGTGATCGCGACATTGCGGCTGACCGCCGGCGCCAGCTACGCCGACACTGCTGCTGCTTATGGCATCGTCATGCGCATTTTCAGCTTTACCTTCCTGCCACTCATGGCGATCGCGCTCTCCACGCAAAGCATCGTCGGCAACAATGTCGGAGCCGGTTTTTATCAGCGTTCGGACAGAATGTTGCGCCTCGCAGTAAGCGTTGCGTTTTTCTATTGCGTCGCGGTCGAACTCATCTTGCTGAGCGCAAGCAGCAGGATCGGCGCGGGCTTTGCGCAGGATGCGTCTGTCGTCGCAGAAGTCGGCGCAATCCTGCGGCCGATGGTTTCTCTTTATCTCTTTACCGGGCCCATTCTGGTGTTCGCGCTTTATTTCCAGGCCGCGGGCCAGCCTGGGAGAGCGGCGGTGCTGACGCTCGTCAAGCCGTTTGCGCTTAGCCCGCTGCTGATTGTCTGCTTTGGGGTCTTCGGCGACAGCACGGCGATCTGGTTTGCCTTTCCGGTCACAGACTGCCTTGTGGCCACCCTCGCGACAGCGATCCTTATCCCAATCCTGAAGACCCCCGCACCTGCAGGCGGCTTTGGGCTCAGGGTCCAAAGGATAACTGTATGACAAACCAAGCGGGACCACATGAGGCCGGCAGCGTTGCCGGTTGGTGATGACGCAAGGGAGCGATGTGGTGCGGTGCCACGCGAAGTTTCGTGGCACCAAAATCACAAATTTCGCGCCATTGAATTGGCCCGGGACCCTACGCGGGTTTCATGAGAAAGCCCGTGGCCAGTGCGTGGAAAGCGGCTACAGCCTTCGGCAATACGCCCTGCGGATCGTCGCTGGCGGCAATCCAGAGGGCGGCATTGAGCGCAGCGCCACTGAGAAGCCGGGCGGCGGCTTCCGCGTCCACCGGCTTGAGTATCCCCTGCGCGGTCAGCCGCTCAACTGTGCGCTTTGTCGCCTGAAGACAGCTGCTCTGGCTCGGCCATTGCGATGGATCGCCCAAGACAGCAGGTCCGTCGAGCAGAACAATGCGTTGCACTTCTGGGACAAGTGCCATCTCGATATAGGCGGCACCCTCGGCCAGCAAGCCTTGCCAAGGGTCTGTCGCACGGGCGCCGATCTCCTGCGCGCGCAAAGCCATGTCGGAGTCGATCTGGTTGACGACCGCGGCCAAGAGGCCGCGCTTGTCGCCAAAATTGTGGTAAAGCGCCCCTCGCGTGAGCCCGACTTCGGCTGTCAATTCGTCCATTGAAGCAGCGGAATATCCCTTTTCGGCAAAGGCTTTTCGCGCCGCCGCGATCAGCTTGACGCGGTTTTCCTCCATCGTCTCGACACGCCGTTTCGCCATCTTGCCCTCAAATTCATATACGCCTCGTATATGAACTTGACATACGACGCGCATTTCGGCTATTTCACATACGCACCGTACATGAAACGAGTGAGCATGGAAAGCGCTTGAAGCGTCGCCTCCGCTCATTGGATGCGGTCAAATGACAACAAGGCGAGATCAAAGATGACAGAGCGCGAAGCAATCTTTCCCGCAAACCGGCACGCTCTTTATGAGGAACACGGTTATTCGGCCGCCATTCGATCCGGTGACCTATTGTTCGTATCCGGCCAGGTTGGCAGCCGTAGCGACGGAACGCCGGAACCCGACTTTGAACGCCAGGTCCAACTGGCCTTCGAAAACCTCAAGGCGACGCTGAATGCGGCCGGGTGCACATTCGACGATCTTGTCGATGTGACGACGTTCCACACGGATCCCGAGAACCAGTTCGCAACGATCATGACCGTCAAGCAACAGATTTTTAGCAAGCCGCCTTACCCGAACTGGACCGCAGTCGGTGTCAATTGGCTCGCCGGCTTCGACTTCGAGATCAAGGTCATCGCCCGCATCCCCTAGGCTCCGCCGGCGCGATCGTGGGACAGATTTCTAACAGTCGGTCGCGGTACCAATGGAACATTGGCTCAACTCCGACATTGTGAAGTCCGATGGTTTCGCCGGTCTTGCTGCTCGAGACGCATGCGGCGCCGGCCGCATAGCTCGTTCTCGAATTTGTCAAGCATGAAGGAATTCGGCCCTCAGTCCGGAACGACAACCAGATTGCCGACAAAAGACTTGGCCATGAAGTCCGACTGGGCGCGATGAAACTCACGCAGCGGATAGACGCCTGCGACCAGCGGCCGGATTCTGTTTTCTTCGATATAGCGAACCAAGCGCCTGAAATCGGCCCGGGTGCCCTGGCTTGAACCGTGCAGTTCAAGCTGCTTCAGATACATCGTCCGCAAATCGAGCTGAACGACGGCGCCGCCGATCGCGCCGGCGGTGGTGTAGCGACCCTCCGGTTTCAGCACCTTCAGAAGATCGTTGAACATCGGGCCGGCAACGAGATCGGCAACGACATCGATCGGTTTGCCCTGTGATGCTTTGGTGACTGCGTCCACGAGATCGCCTTTGTCGCGCGTGACCACGGCACTGGCGCCGATATCGAGAAGGGCCTGCTCTTTACCCGCGCTGGTAATGGCTATCGGCACCGCGCCACGAACCCGCGCCAGCTGGATAATGGCGGAACCGACGCCGCCCGAGGCACCAGTCACCAGCACGATCTCGCCGGCGACCAGCCGTGCCCTTTCCAACATGCGTTCCGCCGTCAGGTAGGCACAACAGAACGTCGCCAGCTCGACATCCGTCAGATCGGTATCGACGACATGGGCATTTTCCGCTGGCAGCGCCATATATTGAGCATAGCCGCCGTCGCGGCCATGGCCCATGTAATCGATGTCGGCAAGGCTGTCGTCATCGCGGTTGTAGATCGAAAAATCCACCATCACTCGTTCACCGATACGCGCTGGATCGACGCGCGATCCGGTGGCGACGATGCGACCAACGGCATCGGTGCCCTGGATGCGTGGGAAAGTGAGGGTGTTGCCCTGGCGACGCCAGGTCGAAACCGCGGCTGCGTCGTCCTCCGTGCCATAGGCGCCCTGGCGCACCCAGACATCGGTGTTGTTCATTCCGCAGGCCGTCACCCTTATCAGAACCTCGTCGGAGGCCGGCCCCGGCACGGGGACAGCGCCGTTGTAGACGAGCTTGTCGAGCCCGCCATGACCGACGAGTTGCACCGCGCTCATCGTTGTCGGTATCAAGGTCATAACGGCCTCCCTCAGCGCCCGAGAACCTGTTCGATTGTCGCCGTCGCGGCTTTCACGACGATATCGGCTTCATCCCGTGTCAGGCATAGCGGCGGGGCAAAACCGAGGATATCGCCTTGCGGCATGGCGCGGCCGATGACGCCACGCTCGGCAAGAGCGGCAGAAACCTGCGGGCCGATCTTCTGGCTCACATCGAAGAACCTACGGTCGTCCCTGTCTTCGACGAACTCGACGGCTGCCATCAGCCCATCGCCACGAACCTCACCCACATGCCTGTGGCCGCCAACCGCTTCGGCGAGTCTTTCGCGGAAATAGGCGCCGGTCGTACCGGCATTTTCGATGAGGCCGAGTTCGTCGATCAGCTCGAGATTGGCGATGCCGGCTGCAGCACAGATCGGATGGGAGGAATAGGTCCAGCCATGGCCGATGGCCCCGAGTTCGTCGGATCCCTGAACCAGAACCTGCCACACCTTGTCGGAGACGATCGTTCCCGAGAGCGGAGCATAGGCGGAGGTCAGCCCCTTGGCGATGGTGATGAGATCCGGCTTCATGCCGTAGTGATCCGAGCCAAACATCGTGCCGAGACGGCCGAAGCCGGTTACGACCTCATCGGCGATCAGCAGGATGTCGTATTTGGCAAGCACCGCCTGGATCTTCTGCCAATAGCCCTTCGGCGGCGGAACGATACCGCCGGTGCCGAGGATCGGTTCACCGATGAAGGCGGCGATGGTGTCCGGCCCTTCATTGACGATCATTTCCTCAAGCTTGTCGGCGCAATATTGCGAGAACTGCTCCTCGTCCATCGAACGGTCGGGCCGGCGGAAATAATAGGGTGCCTCCGTGTGCAGGATCGGTGCGCGTGGCAGGTCGAAGGCGTTGTGAAAGAGCGCAAGACCGGTCAGCGATCCAGTCATCACGCCGGATCCGTGATAGCCACGCCAGCGTGAAATGATCTTCTTTTTATCCGGCCGTCCGAGAATGTTGTTGTAGTACCAGATCAGCTTGATGTTGGTTTCGTTGGCGTCCGAACCCGAAAGCCCGAAATAGACGCGGGACATGCCCTCCGGTGCCCGGTCGATGATCATCTTGGACAGCGTGATCGAGGCTTCGGTGCCATGCCCGACATAGGCGTGATAGTAGGCCAGGTTCTTTGCCTGCTCGGCAATCGCGTCGGCGATCTTCTGGCGGCCATAGCCGACATTGACGCAGTAGAGCCCGGCAAAGGCATCGAGACTTGTCCGCCCGTTGACGTCGGTGATGTAGACGCCCTCGCCGCCGGCAATCACCCGGGTCGGTGTCTCGCCGCGCGCATGCATGCCCATGTGGGTCGACGGATGGAAGAAGTGGTCGCGGTCCCAGGCGGTCAGTTCGTTGTTGCGGTCGAGCATGGTGTTTTGTCCTTATGCTGTCGGTGTTCGATTGGTGATGGAGCGACTTCAGGCCGCGGTGTCGATGCAGAGATATTTGAGCTCGCTGAAGGCCTCGAGCCCGTGTCTCGATCCCTCGCGGCCGAGACCCGACTGTTTCCAGCCGCCGAAGGGAACGGGCCCGCCGGTGATCTTCACCCGGTTGATCGCCACCATGCCGTAGTCGAGTGCCCGGCCGAGCCGCATCTGTCGTGCTCCGTTCTCGGTGACGACATAGGCGACCAGGCCATAGTCCGTGTCGTTGGCACGGGCGATCACCTCCGCCTCGCTGTCGAAGGAGGTGACGGCCGCAACAGGGCCAAATGTCTCTTCCCGCATGATCAGCGCGTCATCGGGAACATCGGTCAGCAGCGTCGGCTCGTAAAATAGCGCGCCCACGTGGTGCCGCCTGCCGCCGGATACAAGGGTCGCTCCGCGTTTCAGCGCGTCGGCGACCTGTTCCTCGACCTTGGCGACAGCGCGCTCATGCATCAGCGGACCGATGTCGACACCGGCATCCAGACCGCCCCCGACGTTCAGCTTGGCGATACGTGCCGCAAACGCGGCATCGAAAGCCCTAAGGATCGGGCGTTCGACGTAGATCCGATTGGCAGCCAGACAGTCCTGGCCGGACGTCGCGAACTTGGCGTTGATAGCGATGTCGGCCGCTTTTTCGATATCCGCGTCGGCAAAGACGATGAGCGGGGCATGTCCGCCAAGCTCCATGACGAGGCGCTTCATCGTCGGCGCGCATTGGCCGGCGATCAATCGGCCGATCTCGGTCGATCCGGTAAAGCTCATGGCGCGCAGGCGTTTGTCCGCGCACATCTGCCCGACGATCTCCGCTGCGTCGCCGGTGACGACGTTAAATACGCCTGCTGGAATTCCGGCCCGTTCGGCGAGTTCGGCGAGCGCCAGCGCCGAAAGCGGCGTTTCGCAGGACGGGTGGGCGACCACCGTGCACCCCGCCGCAAGTGCTGCGGCAGCCTTTCGGGTGACCATGGCCGACGGGAAGTTCCAAGGCGTGACAATACCGACGGCGCCGAGCGCCTCCCGACGCACGATCATCTCGGCGCCGGCAAGGTGACTTGTGACGCTTTCGGCATTCAAGCGTTTGCCTTCTTCGCCATACCACTCAAGGAAGGACGCGGCATAGTCGATCTCTCCGCGTGCTTCGGCAATCGGCTTGCCCTGCTCCAGCGTCATGATTAAAGCGAGATCGTCCTTGGCAGCCAGCATCAGTTCGCACCATTTGCGCAGTATGCCGGCGCGCTCCTGCGGAAGCATATCCCGCCACCCGGCGAAAGCCCTGTCTGCCGCGTCGATCGCCGCAGTCGTTTCATCGCCATCGAGCGACGCCACCCAGGCAAGGGTCCCGCCCGTGGCCGGGTCGGTCACCGCAAAGCTCTTGCCCTGGCGAGAAGAGGTCCAGCGACCGTTGACATAGGCAAGCTCGCGCAGCAGGTGACGATCTCCCAACTGGTTCAGCGTGTCGTGAAACGGTGTGCGGGCGAAAACGGCGGCCATCGGCATCTCCTCGGCATGGGCTGAGGAGATAGTGTCAGCGGACGGGCGAGAGATTGTCTGTTCAGCGAGCAGCGACGAGAGACTTTGTCTGAAATCGTGCCGGAGGAAAGAGAGATTGTCTAGGGTGCTGCCGGCAGCAATGCGGCCAGAGGGAGAACGGTTTCTTCCTTGACGGTCTTCGTCACGATGTAGGTGAAGTAGCGGTCGATCCCCAGTTCGCGATCGAGCAGGCTGTCGACCAGCCGCTGGTAGGCGTCGATATCTGCCGCGATGATCTTCAGAATATAATCGACGCCGCCGCCGACCGACCAGCAGGCGGTGATCTCGGGTATGGTTGCGACGGCGCGCTCGAAGCGCTCGAAATCAGCCTGCCGGTGATTGCCGAGCGTCACTTCCATCATCACGCTCGCCACCGGCGCCACGCGGCGCACAGCCACCCGGGCATGGTAGCCGGTGATGATGCCGGCCTTCTCCAGTTTGCGAAGCCGCATCCAGCATGGCGTCGGCGACAGCCCGGCCTTTTCGGCGAGCGCCAGCTTGGTAATGCGACCGTCCTCCTGGACCGCCTCAAGGATGCGCAGGTCGATGGCGTCGAGTTTCATTTCATGGCTTTCGCGCGTGCTGTTTCATGTCAAATCTGGGAAAAGAGATTGGGTGTTGATTTTGCCGTTGTCAATTGACCTGATTTTCAGCAGTGTAAAATCATGACAACTTGGCGCCCCGACCCTGCCCAACTCCGCCGTCCGGCCTACCTCTCGTTGGCCGAACAGTTCGCGCGCGCGATTCAGGAGGGCAAACTATCCAACGGGCAGCGCCTTCCGACCCATCGCAACCTTGCCGACGAGCTGTCGTTGTCGGTTCAAACGGTGAGCCGGGCCTATGACGAACTGATCCGCCGAGGGCTTGTGTCCGGCGAAATCGGGCGCGGCAGCTTCGTGCAGACCCAGGCAAAGGAGCCTGAGCCCCCCTATCTGCCGGAGCGCCTGGGCGAACTGATCGACCTTTCGATCCTCAAACCGGTCTGCGAACAGCTCCATCTGCAGAAAATGCGGGGAGCGTTTGCCTGGCTTGCCGAGAACCTGCCCTCGAGTTCGGCGCTCTCCTTCCGCCCCAACATGGTGTTCCCGCGTCATCGCAACGTGGCGGCAGAATGGCTTGCCCGCTGTGGCCTGGAGATATCGCCGCTCAATGTCAGCCTGACCAACGGCGCGACATCGGCCATGACGGTGGCGCTGATGAGCGTCGCGCCTCCCGGATCGACAATTGCGACCGAGGCGGTGAGCCATCATACGCTGGTGCCGCTGTCGACCTATCTCGGCATCCACCTCGAAGGCCTGCCGATCGACCATGACGGCATGATCCCTGGGGCCCTGGACGAAGCCTGCCGAAAAGGCGTCATCCGGGCGATTTTCCTGCAGCCGTCGGTCATCAACCCGAAGGCAACGCTGATGAGCGAGGCGCGGCGCGCCGCCCTTGCCGAAGTCGCCCGTCGTCATGACATCGCGATCATCGAGAACGACATTCTCGGTCCGCTCGTCGATGCGGGACTAAAGCCGGTCGCGGCCTTTGCGCCGGAGCGGACGCTCTACATCACGAGTTTCACCAAGATCACCGTTCCGGGCCTGCGCATCGGCTATCTCGCTGCACCTGATCGCTATGTGGCTGCCGTTGCCAACCGGCATCTCGTCTCGAACTGGATGGCGACACCGGCAATCGCCGAGATCGCGACGCATTGGGTGAGCGATGGAACGGCAATCGAGCTGGTCGACTGGCAGCGGCGGGCACTGGCTGCCCGCCACGCCATTGCCGCCGAGGCGCTCGGCAATCTCGACTATCATTCCCATCCGCAGAGCCTGCATATTTGGCTGCCGCTGCCGGAGGGTCATACCGAAGAGGGCTTCGTCTCGCAGGCGCGCCTGCGTGGCGTGGCGATAGCGCCAGGATCTTCCTTCCGCACCTCGGACCTCGGCTGGCGCCCGGCCGTGCGCATATCGCTGGGCTCCACCACCGAGCAGGAATTGCGACAGGGCCTCGGCATCGTCGCCTCGCTTGCGATGGGAAATCCCGAAGCGCTTCTGCTTGCGATTTGAGGCGAAAGCCTATTTTCCGGGCGGAATTGGAATAATTGTCATGATATTATTATTCCAATTGACATGATTTAGATGGGCGATCATCGTTAAGGCATCACCGGTCCCCACCAGGGAAAGACGTGAATGCCCGAACCCATCATCCGCATCGATAACATCATCAAGCGCTACGGTCCGTTGACGGTGCTCGACGGTCTGTCGATGCAGGTCATGCCAGGCGAAAAGCTTGCGCTCATCGGTCCGTCCGGCTCCGGCAAGACGACGATCCTGCGCATCCTGATGACGTTGGAGACGATCAGCGGCGGCCATATCCATGTCGATGGTGAGCAGCTCTATCACATGCCCGGGAACGGCGGCCTCGTCGCCGCCGACGAGCGCTACCTTCACCGGATGCGCGAGAAGATCGGCATGGTCTTCCAGCACTTCAACCTGTTTCCGCACAAATGCGTTCTCGACAATGTCACGCTGGCGCCGATGCTGACCAAGGGCATGGCAAGGCCGGCTGCGGAAAAGCGGGCAATGGAGCTTCTCGACATGGTGGGCATGGCCGACAAGGCCAAAAGCATGCCCGCGCAGCTGTCGGGCGGGCAGAAACAGCGGGTGGCGATTGCCCGGGCGCTGGCGCTGTCGCCGAAGATCATGCTGTTTGACGAAGTCACATCCGCACTCGACCCCGAGCTTGTCGAGGAAGTGTTGAACGTCATGCGCAAACTCGCAGCCGAGACCGACATGACGATGCTGCTCGTCACCCATGAGATGGGCTTTGCCCACGATTTTGCCGACCGGATCCTTTTCTTCGACCGCGGCAAGATCGTCGAGGAAGGTAAACCGGACGACATCTTCCGTCATCCGAAGCAAGAGCGCACGCAGGTGTTCCTGCGCAAGATAATCGCGGCAGGGCACCGCGTCTGAGCGTTCGCGCCGGGATGTGCCCCAAACAAGAAGATGAAGAACAGCCAGAGGAGCCGATACCGATGAAAATGACGCATTTTATGACAGTGGCCGCAAGCGTTTCGACGCTGATTGCATTCGTTGCCACAACCCCGGCCGCTGCTGACGACGACAAGCTGCAGCAGCTCAAGGAGCAGGGCTTTGCCCGCATTGCGATCGCCAACGAGCCGCCGTTCACCGCAGTGGGGGCCGACGGCAAGGTGTCTGGTGCCGCACCGGACGTTGCCCGCGAAATCTTCAAGCGCCTCGGCGTTGCTGATGTCGCCGCATCCATCTCCGAATATGGCGCGATGATCCCCGGCCTTCAGGCCGGGCGGCACGATGCGATCACCGCCGGCCTCTTCATGAAGCCCGAGCGCTGTGCAGCGGTTGCCTATTCGGAACCGGTTCTTTGCGACGCGGAAGCCTTCGCGCTGAAGAAGGGCAATCCCTTGAAGCTGATGAGCTACAAGGACATTGCCGACAATCCCGATGTCAAGATCGGCGCGCCGGGCGGCGGCACCGAGGAAAAGCTGGCGCTGGAAGCCGGCGTTCCGCGCGATCGCGTCATTGTCGTGCCTGATGGTCAGAGCGGGCTGAAGATGCTGCAGGATGGGCGCATCGACGTTTACTCCCTGCCGGTCCTGTCGATCAACGACCTGATGTCGAAAGCCAACGACCCGAACCTCGAGGTTGTCGCCCCTGTCGAAGGTGCGCCGGTCTACTGCGACGGCGCCGCGTTCAAGAAGGGCGACGAAGCGCTGCGCGACGCCTTCGACGTCGAACTGGCGAAGCTGAAGGAATCAGGTGAGTTCGCCAAGATCATCGAACCGTATGGTTTTTCCGCCAAGGCGGCGATGTCGACGACGCGCGAAAAGCTCTGCGCGGCCCAGTAAGGTTCTCCGGCTCCCTTCTTCGCGCTTGCGACAAGGGAGCCGGTCTCGATCGCTCACGACGACGACTGGAAATGTGAACAACGATGATCGACTGGTCCGGCTACATAGGGCTGATATTGCAGGGCGCGCTGGTGACGCTGCAGCTGACGGTGCTTGGCTCGGCGCTCGCCGTCGTCATGGCCTTCGTGGCAGGGCTTGCGCGCGTCAGCCGCTTCATGGCGGTGCGGGCGCTGGCGACGACCTACATCGAGTTCTTTCGCGGCACCTCGATTTTCGTGCAGCTCTTCTGGGTCTACTTCGTGCTGCCTTTCGCAGGCATCACGCTGACGCCGCTACAGGCGGGCGTCCTGGCGCTCGGCCTCAATGTCGGAGCCTATGGTGCCGAGGTGGTGCGTGGTGCGGTGAAGGCGATCGGCCGGGAGCAGCGCGAAGCCTGCATCGCGCTCAACCTGACCCGCTCTCAGGCCATGCGCCATATCATCCTGCCCCAAGCCTTGCCGCTGATGTTGCCAACCTTCTGCAACAACGCCATCGAGCTGTTGAAAGGCACGGCCGTCGTTTCGCTGATCTCGCTGACAGACATGACGTTTCAGGCACAGGTCGTGCGTGCCCAGACCGGCAACACGCTGATCCCGTTCACGGTGATCCTCGTTCTCTATTTCCTGATGTCCTGGGTCATTTCGCGCAGCATGCGGTGGCTTGAACGGCGCATGACGCGCGGCCTTGATGGCGTGAGGGCATGATCTGATGGAATGGGATTGGAATTTCGTCTGGCAGATCATGCCGACCCTGCTCGAAGGCCTGAAGATCACGATCCTGGCCACGGTTCTGGGGGCAGCAGTCGCCGCCGTCGTCGGCCTCGTCTTTGCGATCCTCAGGCTCTCGGCCCCGAAACCGATTGCCCGAGTGGTCGGCTTCATCCTCGAGTTCATTCGCGGCACGCCGCTGCTTGTCCAGCTTTACTTCATCTTCTACGTCCTGCCTGACATAGGCATCAGCCTGCCTGCGCTTGTCGCCGGCGTCATCGGGCTTGGAATCCACTACGGCACCTACACGGCTGAAGTCTATCGCGCCGGCATAGAGAACGTGCCGCGCGGGCAATGGGAGGCGGCGCGCGCCACCAATCTGACGCTGCGCCAGACCTGGCTGCACGTGATCCTGCCGCAGGCGATACCGCCCATGATCCCGGCGCTGGCGAACTATCTGATTGCCATGTTCAAGGAGACACCGTTGTTATCGGCCATCACCGTACTGGAACTGATGAACCAGGCGAAAAGCATCGCCAACAGCAACTATCGCTACATCGAACCGATGACGCTTGTCGGCGTGTTCTTCCTGGTCATGAGCCTCATCTCGGTCGTCTTCCTCAGGTGGCTGGAAGAACGCTACAGTCGCGTGGAGGAACGTTGATGGAAAAAACGCTCTCTCTTTCCCTCGCCTCTCGTGCTCCCGAACTTGACGAGCGCCCGCTCGAAAAACGCGTCGGACTGATCATCCTCGCCACCGACCACACGACCGAGCCGGATTTCCAGCGCATGGTCGCAAGCGATCGTATCGGCGTCTATGTCGCGCGCATCCATTATGCCAATCCGGTCACGCCTGAAAACCTGCGTGCGATGCGGCCGTCGCTGACGACGGCCGCCGGCCTGATCCTGCCCGACGAACAACTCGACGTTATCATGTACTCCTGCACCTCGGCCTCGGTGGTCATCGGCGACGAGCAGGTCACGGTGGCGATCCGCACAGCAAAGCCCGACGTGCCGGTCGTCACCCCGACTGCGGCGGCGGTCAAAGGTCTCCATGCCCTCGATGCCCGTCGCATTTCCGTGCTGACACCCTATACCCTCGAGACCAGCCGGCCGATGGCGGATTATTTTGCCGAAAGCGGATTTACGATCGATCGGTTTACCTGCCTTGGCCTGACGGATGATCGCGAAATGGCGCGTATCGGTGCCGACGAAATCATCGCCTTTGCCAGGGAGGCAATGGCGCCTGGCTCTGACGCGCTCTTCATTTCCTGCACGGCGGTCCGCGCCGCCTCTGTCGCTGCCCGCATCGAGGATGCGATTGGCAGGCCCGTTGTCACCAGCAATCTGGCAACCGCCTGGGCGTGCCTGCGCCTTTGCGGCGATGACGAGCACCGTCCTCAGCTCGGCCGCCTGATGACGCTGCCGATGGCGGGAGTTTGAGCATGTCCGGATCTCCCCTGCCCGTGGCCTATGGCGACATTCAAGCGGCCGCCCGCCGGATTTCGGCGCATGTGCTGAGAACGCCTTTGGTTCTCTCGCCATCCCTGTCCGAATTGTCGGGTGTGCCTGTCGGGCTCAAGCTGGAACATCACCAGACCACCGGCAGCTTCAAATTGCGCGGCGCCTGCAACGCCTTGCTGTCCATGTCGCCTGACGAGCGCAAGCGTGGCGTCGTTGCCGCCTCCACCGGCAATCACGGCCGGGCTCTCGCCCATGCCGCAAAGGCCGAAGGCACGATTGCGACGATCTGCATGTCGCACCTCGTTCCCGACAACAAGGTCGCTGAAATTCGTCGTCTTGGCGCCAGGGTCCATATCACCGGTGCCTCGCAGGACGATGCCCAGCGCGAAGTCGAAAGGCTCGTCGAGCAGGACGGGCTCGTGATGGTGCCGCCGTTCGACCACCCGGCTATTGTTGCCGGCCAAGGCACGCTCGGCCTCGAAATCGTCGACAGCATGCCGGAGGTCGGAACCGTGCTCGTTCCGCTTTCCGGCGGCGGCCTGGCCTCGGGCGTGGCGCTGGCGGTCAAGGCGCGCCGGCCGGGCGTTCGCGTGATCGGCATCACCATGGAACGGGGCGCGGCGATGAAGGCGAGCCTCGATGCGGGTCACCCCATCGAGGTGACCGAGGTGCCAAGTCTTGCGGACTCGCTCGGCGGCGGTATCGGCCTTGCCAATCGCGTCACCTTTGCCATGTGTCACGCACTGCTCGACGGCGTCGTGTTGCTCTCAGAAGCGGAGATCGCCGCCGGCATGCGCCACGCCTACGCACAGGAGCGTGAGATCGTCGAAGGCGCAGGTGCGGTCGGCATTGCGGCACTGCTTGCCGGCAAGATCGACCCGCACGGCCGCCCGCTTGCGCTGATCCTCTCCGGCCGAAACGTCGACATGGGGCTGCACCGGCGCGTGGTGAATGGCGAGACGGATCTGTTGCGGGAGAATGCGGCATGACACGCATGACCATTTTGACCGAGGCCGACCTGAGGGCGATCGTGCCGCTGGACCTTGCGGCCGTCGATTGCGTCGAGAATGCCTTTCACGCGCTCGCCACGAAAGCTGTGGTGATGCCGCCAATCCTGCGCCTCGACATCCCCGAACACCGGGGAGAAGTCGACGTCAAAACAGCGTATGTGCCAGGCTTAGACAGTTTTGCGATCAAGATCAGTCCGGGCTTCTTCGACAATCCCAAGCTCGGTTTGCCAAGCACCAACGGCCTGATGGTGTTGCTGTCGGCCACAACAGGTGTCGTGCAGGCGCTGTTGCTCGACAATGGCTATTTGACTGACGTGCGCACGGCGGCGGCGGGCGCGGTCGCTGCCAGGCACGTCTCGCGACCGGACGCCTCGGTCGTGGCCATTTTCGGTGCGGGCATGCAGGCGATGCTACAGCTCGAAGCGCTTTGCCTGGTGCGGCCGATCCGGGAAGCGCGGATCTGGGCCCGCGATCCCGAAAAGGCAGAGGCTGCGGCGCGGTCGCTGACATCGAAATTCGGATTTCCGGTGCGTGCTGAACGCGATGCGCAGCGCGCGGTGGATGGCGCGCATGTGATCGTCACCACGACGCCGGCGGAAACACCGATCCTCCAAGCTGCCTGGCTGCAGCCGGGCCAGCATCTGACCGCGATGGGTTCCGACGCCGAGCACAAGAACGAGATCGAACCCGCAGCGATTGCCCAAGCCTCGCTCTATGTCGCCGACAGCCTGAAGCAGACGCGGCGTCTCGGTGAACTGCACCACGCCATAAAGGCCGGCTCCCTTGCCGCCGACGCCGACTTTGCCGAGCTCGGACAAATCATCGCCGGCCAGCGGCAGGGACGCACCGATGCGAACCAGATCACGATCGTCGACCTGACGGGCACCGGGATCCAGGACACCGCCATTGCCACGCTTGCCTTCGCCCGCGCGCAGGAGCGCGGCAAGGGCACGACATTTGAAAGTTGAGACCGGCACGGCCGGAGAATGAGGGAGAGACATGACCCAACCCAATCTCAAATTTTCCCTTGGGGAGTATGAGGCGCGACTGAAAAAGACGCGCAAGGCCATGGAGAAAAAGGGCGTCGACCTGCTCATCGTCAGCGATCCGACCAATATGGCCTGGCTCACCGGCTATGACGGATGGTCGTTCTACGTGCATCAGGCAGTTGTGGTGCCGCCGACCGGCGAGCCGATCTGGTACGGGCGCGGACAGGATGCCAATGGCGCCAAGCTGACGGCCTATCTGAGCCATAAGAACATCATCGGCTACCCTGATCACTATGTGCAGTCCACGGAGCGCCATCCGATGGATTATCTCGCTGCAAAGCTTGTCGAGCGCGGTCTCGACAAGCTGCGGATCGGTGTCGAGATGGACAACTATTGGTTCTCGGCGGCCGCCTATGCGGCCTTGCAGAAGCATCTGCCCAATGCCCGCTTCGTCGATACGACGGCGCTGGTCAACTGGCAGCGCGCGGTGAAGAGCCCAACCGAAATCGGCTATATGCGCAACGCTGCCCGTATCGTTGAAGGCATGCATCAGCGCATTTTCGACAAGATCGAGGTCGGCATGCGCAAATGCGACCTTGTCGCCGAGATCTACGATGCCGGCACGCGCGGCGTTGACGGCATCGGCGGCGACTATCCAGCGATCGTGCCATTGCTGCCTTCAGGCGTCGAGGCATCGGCACCGCATCTGACCTGGGACGACCGTCCGATGAAGTCGGGCGAAGGCACGTTCTTCGAGATTGCCGGCTGCTACAATCGCTACCATCTGCCGCTATCGCGCACCGTATTCCTCGGCAAGCCGACGCCTGCGTTTATCGACGCAGAAAAGGCGACACTGGAAGGCATGGAGGCGGGGCTTGCCCAGGCCAAGCCGGGCAACACCTGCGAGGATATCGCCAAGGCGTTCTTCGCAGTTCTGAAGAAGTACGGCATCGTCAAGGACAACCGCACGGGCTACTCGATCGGCATGTCCTATCCGCCGGATTGGGGCGAGCGCACCATGAGCCTGCGTCCTGGCGATAGGACCGAACTGAAGCCCGGCATGACCTTCCACTTCATGACCGGCCTGTGGCTCGAGGACATGGGTTTTGAGACCACAGAAAGCATCCTGATCACCGAGACGGGGGTCGAATGCCTCGCCAATGTGCCGCGCAAGCTTTTCGTGAAGGACTGATCATGACGGTTTCAAAGCTGCGCCCGTCTGCGATCTCGCCGACCGTCGATTTCTCGATGGACGGCGTCCAGCATGGGTTCCTGCGGCTGCCCTATAGCCGCGATGATTCCGCCTGGGGCTCGGTGATGATCCCCGTCACCGTCGTAAAAAACGGAGAAGGGCCGACGACGCTTCTGACCGGTGGCAATCACGGCGACGAGTATGAGGGGCCGATCGCCCTGTTCGACCTTGCGCGCACGCTGAAGGCTGAAGATGTGGCCGGCCGGGTCATCATTCTGCCGGCCATGAACTATCCCGCCTTCGTATCGGGGACGCGCACATCGCCGATCGATAAGGGCAACATGAACCGCAGCTTTCCCGGAAGGCCCGACGGCACGGTGACGGAGAAGATCGCCGATTACTTCCAGCGCGAACTGCTGCCGCTAGCCGATATCGTCCTCGATTTTCACTCCGGCGGAAAGACGCTGGATTTCCTGCCGTTCTGCGCGGCGCACATCCTGCCAGACAAGGAACAGGAGGCACGATCGTTTGAACTCGTGGATGCATTTTGCGCGCCCTACTCGATGAAGATGCTCGAGATCGACGCGGTTGGAATGTACGACACCGCGGCGGAGGAGATGGGCAAGATCTTCATCACGACGGAACTTGGAGGCGGTGGCACGGCAACTGCAAAAAGCGCGGGCATTGCCAAACAGGGTGTCGCCAACGTCTTGCGCAGGGCCGGCATCCTGAAGGGTGGGGACAAGTCGGCTGCCGGCCGGACGCAATGGCTGGATATGCCGGATGGAAATTGCTTTTCCTTTGCCGAGGACGCCGGCCTGATCGAACCTCTGGTCGACATGGGGGACAGCGTCGTTGCCGGTCAGGTCGTCGCCCGCATCCACCCGATCGGCAAAACCGGCGCCCTGCCTTCCGACGTCTGCACGAAGATGGATGGCATCCTGTGCGCCCGGCATTTCCCTGGCCTCGTCAAGGCAGGAGACTGCGTCGCGGTCGTTGCGGTTGCCGTCTAGTTCGACCCGTTCTACCGCACGCGTTGAACCGTCGTCATATGCAAGTGATCGGGCGGGTCGTCACTGCTGAAGGGATGTGTCGCAAATGCAGCCTTTCGGCGCCGCTCAGTCCGCCGAAGCAAGATGCGCCATCTGGTCCGCGTGTGCCTTTGCGAAGCATGGACGGGCCGCGGGGTTACTGGCGAAGCTCTTACAATTCGACTTCTTCGCCTTGCGATTGCTGAACGCGTGCCTTTTCATATTTTGCCAATCCGATCTTGATGGCGACCAAAATTGGGGCGGCAACCAGAAAAAGCAGTGCGACGGCGTTGAAGGCAGTGTCGAAGGCAATCACCGTCGATTGACTTGTGACCGCCCGGCCCAGAAGGCTCGTCGCTGCCCGGCTAGCGGCAGCTCCTTCCATCCCTTTCGCCATCAGCATGGCTGTCGTGATCTTCAGCCGTTCGAGCACCGCGATCTCCCCTCCGGTCACGTCGGCGGCAAGCACGGCGACATTGGCGGCAACGTTATGGTCGATCAATGTCTGCAGCCCTGCGACTCCGATCAGCCCACCGAGCTGGCGACCGGTATTGAAGAGGCCGATCCCGGAGGCAAGATTGCGGCTGTTGAGGTTACTGAACGCAATCAGGGTGATCGATAGAAACAGGAAACCGAGACCCAGACCGCGCAACAGGACCGCTGCCATCATGTCGTCCGCGCCACTCTCACTGGTCGAACCGGACAGCATCCACATGGCGACCATGATCATCAGGATGCCGAAGGGCACGGTGGCAAACGGAGGAAGGTGGCGAGCCTGCATCAGAAAGGCAGCCAGCAGGAGCGCACCGATGAAAAGTGCACCGCTCGGCAACAAGAGCTGCCCAGCGTCGGTGGGCGTGAATGCGAGAACGGACACGGCGAATGAGGGAATGAGGAAGGCGCTGCCGAAAAGTGCGGCGCCGGCAACGAAGCTGACGATGAAGGCGAAGCTGAAATCCTCCGACCAGAACAGGGTAAAATCGAGCAGACCCTGCCCCTTTGCCAGCACCTGTTGGCCAAGAAACGCCAGCAGCGTGGCCATGCCAATCACCGTTAGCCACAGGATCCGAGGCTCCTCGAACCAATCCCATCGACTTCCCTGGCTGAGGACATACGTGAGCGAAAAGAGCGCGCCGGACATCAATGTAAAACCGATCCAGTCAAACGGGCGATGCGCCGCTTTTGCCGGCATTGGCACGTCTGCGATCAGCAGAAGCCCGGCAGCCGCCAGCGACACCGGAACGACGCTGAAGAAGATCCATGTCCAGGATTGGCTGTCGAGCAACCATCCCTGAAGCGCCGGGGCGATCGTCGCTGGCGCGACAACGGCCCCCATGGCGAACAACGCTTGCAGGATTGGTTGACGAGTTCTGGGATAGGCGAGGAAAATAATCGCCTGACCGCCGACCAACAGGGTGCCGCCGGAGAAGCCCTGAATTACTCGAAGGACGACCAGCAAGTCCAGGCGAGTGGCCATGGCGGCAATGGCGCACGCCAAGCCCATGGCAAGGGTCGAGGCAATAATCAGGCGCAAGGGATGGATGCGGCTGAGCAGCCAGGGGGCCGTCATGAAGCCGATGAGCTTGAAACTGGTGTATCCGACATCCAGCCAGGCGAACTCGTCTGGCGTTGCATAGGTGTCGCCGATGATATCACTACGCCCGAGCGACAGGACGGTGCTGGCGATCGCCTCCGTCAGGGCGGCAAGCACAATGCCAGTGACCAGAAGCGCGCCTGTCGCCGATCTCTCACGCTCCGGGATCGCGGTGACGGCCATTGTCATGATCCGCTCCCCAGATCGATCGCGACTCGTGCGGAAAGGCCGGGAACCAGACGGCCAAGCAGCGGATTGCCGGCAAGCCGGATCTTCACCGGAACGCGTTGTACGACACGAACGAAGTTGCCTGTCGCATTGTCGGTGGGGAGCAAGCTGAAGGCAGCCCCACTGCCAGGCGCAAAACTGTCAACCACGCCCACAAGCGCATCGTTCGGATAACCGTCGATGCGAATGCGTACGCGCTGGCCGGACCTGATATGTTCGAGCTGGGTTTCCTTGAAGTTCGCCACCACCCACACCCCGGCGACCGGTACGATATCGAGCAAAGCGTTACCCGGCGCGACAAGTCTTCCGATACGAACCTGGCGGTTGCCGATAACGCCGGCAACAGGCGCGCGAACCACGGTGCTTTCGAGATCGATCTGGGCGAGATCACGAGCGGCCTGTGCCTGGGCCACGGCGGCAACGGCCGCCTCGCGCTGAGCGGCAAAGACCGTTATGCGTTGCTGCTGAGCCTCGACTGTGGCGGATGCAGCCGCCACGCCCGCCTCCGCTCTTGATCGCGCGGTATCGCTTTCATCGACATGAGCCTGGCTGATTGTGTTGCTGCGGATAAGCTCACGGCGGCGGCCATAGGCCTTGGTCGCCAGATCCATCTCGGCGACAGCCGAACGTTTCTGTGCTTCGGCCTGTCGAATGAGTGCGTGCTGAAGTTCGGTCTCCGCGTCGACATTGGTGAGGCGAGCTTCGGCGGCTTCCATATTGGCGACCGCTTGCGCAAGCCGCGCGCTGTAGTCCCGATCATCGATCCGGAACAGCACCTGCCCTGCGCTTACGGTTTCGTTGTCATCAACCTCCACCGCCGTGACGTAGCCCCCGACTTTTGCGGCAAGCGAGGTCACATCGCCGCGCACATAGGCGTTGTCGGTCGACGCCTCGCCGCTCGGACGAGCCCAGGCCCATCCGCCGGCCACGGCGATCACTGCGCCGAGGCACAGAAGCAGGCCGACGACCTTTTTCTTGTTGCCTTGTTTTGCTGGGCCACGGATCGTTGCGCCCTCGCCCACGACGGTGGCGGCTTTGTCCTCGAGCGGATCCATTTTCTCAGTTCCTGTTGGGGTTAGGTGGCCGCGAGGCAGCCTTTCGACGGAGTTGCCAAAGGCTGCCCGCGTGGAAAACGCGTTCGATGCGTCATTCGCCGATGGGCGTGGTCAATTCCTTTTCACCAGTGTCGACGACGAACACCGCGAGCAATCGCGCCGGCTTCGTGTCGCTGGCGTTTGCACTGACGCCATGACGAGCGCCGGGATCCTCGTAGAAGTTCTCGCCGGCCGCGTAGACCCGTTCCGGCGCGCCGTTGACGCTGCTGCGGATCGAGCCTTCGAGCACTGTTGCGTAGATGAAGGCCGAGTCCGGATGCGTATGGCCGGGCGAAGCGCCGCCCGGGCCGTACTCGACGAGCACGCCCTTCATGCTCTTGCCTGGAACGTTCGGAAGGACGTGGTCGAATACGATCGTCACCTTGCCCTCGGATCGGTCGGCAGCTGAGACCGGGGTGATCGAGAGTGTTGCCAGGGCAAAGGCATGGAGAAACCGTGTCAGCATTGTCGTTCTCCTAATGGGTGTTTCGTGGGACGCCGCGCCGGGTCCCGGACGAGCGTTTCTGGCGTCTGCGCCAGCCTCAATGTGCGGCTTGCTGACCAAGCCAATCCTCGAAATGGATGGTGCCGAGGCGCGGTTTGTCGCCTGGTGTCAGCGACTGATCGTTAAGCACCGCACCAAAGTAGCGTGCGTGAACGTCCGGCACGACCTTGCGCGTGTCATGCTTTGCCTTGAGGAAGCGCCTCACCAGTTCATCGAGCGGAACGGCCTCGGGGCCGGCGACTTCGACCGTGCCGTTGATCGGCGGTGCGAGTGCGACATCGGTGAGCGCCGCCGCCACATCGTCGGACGCAATCGGCTGGAACAGCGCCGGCGACAGACGGATCTCGCCGTCGACGTCGGCCGATTGCGCGATGCCGCCGACAAACTCGAAGAACTGCGTGGCGCGCAGGATGGTGTAGGGAATGCCGGACGCCTTGATCAGGTTTTCCTGCGCGATCTTGGCCCGGAAATAACCGTTGTCCGGAAGGCGTTCGCTGCCGACGATCGACAGGGCAACATGATGGCGAACGCCGGCAGCGGCTTCGGCCGCCAATAGATTACGACCCGAGGTCTCGAAAAACTCGAGAACGGCCTTGTCTTCCCAGACCGGCGCATTCGCCACGTCGACGACGATCTCGGCGCCATCCATCGCTCCCGCGAGCCCCTCGCGGGTGATAGTGTTCACGCCGGTATTGGGAGAGGCAGGCAGCACGTCATGACCGCGCTCGCGCAGGTTCTTCACAAGTTTCGATCCAATGAGGCCGGTGCCTCCGATGACGACGATCTTCATGGGTTTTCTCCGCTTTTCCGACCGCAACCATTGCCGTCTGTACGAATGGAGAGTACCTGCGGGTATGTGGGAAGTCCTTGAGGCAGGCTTGAATTGCCTTTGAAGGATGCTTGAATATATGTCCAAGACGCCTGCCTGACCGAAGCCCTTACGGGGCGGGTGGCGGGCCAGACGTCTGCTACCGATGTCAGACATCAATTCGTCAGTTGCCTCGGCCGCGAGCCGGTGGCGCGCGTTCAGGGATGCCGGCCTTGCAGTTCATGTTTGCAGACTACGTGCTTGATCGGGAGCGCAGGGAACTGACCCTGCGCGGGCAAGTCGTGTCCGTCGGACCGCAGGTGTTCGATCTTCTGCTCCACCTGGTGGTGAACCGCAACCGCGTCGTCAGCAAGGACGACTTGCTGGAGGCGGTGTGGAGCGGTCGGATTGTCTCGGAATCGACGATCACCAGCCACATCAATGCGGTTCGCAAGGCCATCGGCGACAGTGGCGAGGAGCAGTGCCTGGTTCGCACAATTGCGCGCAAGGGTTTCCGCTTCGTCGGCGAAGTTGAGGTCGATGAAATCGGAGACACGCCACAGCCCGGCGGGCGTGGCGCCAATGAACAGGCCTCCGGAAAATTGCAGGGGCAGCCGTCCGCGCTCGTCCTTCCCGACAAGCCCTCCATTACAGTCCTGCCGTTCCAGCACCTGAGCGGCGATCCGGAGCAGGAGTATTTCGCCGACGGCGTGGTCGAGGACATCATCACGGCACTGTCGCGCATTCGCTGGCTGTTCGTCATCGCGCGCAATTCCAGCTTTACCTACAAGGGCCGGGCGGTGGACGTGAAGGAAGTCGGCCGGGAACTGGGCGTGCGCTACGTGCTGGAAGGCAGCCTGCGCAAGGCGGGCAACCAGGTGCGCATCACCGGCCAGTTGATCGACGCCACGACCGGGGCGCATCTCTGGGCAGAGCGCTTTGAGGGCGCGCTCGACAACATTTTCGACCTTCAGGATCAGATTTCGGCCAGTGTCGTCGGCGCGATCTCACCGCAACTCGAGCGCGTGGAAATCGAGCGCGCCAAACGCAAGCCGACGGAAAGCCTTGACGCCTACGACTATTACCTGCGCGGCATGGCGAAACTGCACATCGGAACCCGCGAAGTGATCGAGGCAGCGTTGGCCCTTTTCTACAAGGCGATCGAGCTCGACCCCGACTTTTCATCGGCCTATGGCGGGGCGGCCTGGTGCCATTTCTGGCGCAAGCTGAACGGCTGGATGGTTGACCGGAACCACGAGATCGCCGAAGGCGTGCGGCTGGCGCGGCTGGCGGTGGAGCTGGGTCGCGATGATGCGGTGGCATTAACGAGAGCCGGCCACGCGCTCGGGCATCTCACCGGCGACGTCGACGGCGGCATTGCGCTCATCGACAGGGCACGGCTACTCAATCCGAACTTCGCCCCCGCCTGGTTCCTCGGCGGGGCTCTGCGTGTCTTCCGTGGCGAAACGGAAAACGCCATCGAGGATCTCGCGCATGCCGTTCGTTTGAGCCCATTAGATCCGGAAATGTTTCGAATGGAGGCCGCCACTTCGCTCGCGCATTTCTTCGACGGGCGCTTTGATTCCGCTTCGTCTTGGGCGGAAAAGGCGCTGGGAAACCTGCCCAGCCTCCTCGTCGCGGTCGCCCTTCTGGCGTCGAGCCACGCGCTCGCGGGGCGGCTCGTAGAAGCGCGACAGGCCATGCAGCGCCTGCGCGCGCTTGATCCATCCTTGCGCATCGCCAATCTCAAGGACTGGCTTCCGATCCATCGCCCGGAAGATTATGCGCGGTTTGCCGATGGTCTGCGCCTGTCTGGGTTGCCGGAATGAGCCCACCAGCTTGAACTGGATGACGACGTCACCGCCCTCGCCGGGACAGACTGGCCGCCGTCAACGAGCCAGTCCTCTTTTCCCTGCTCAACCGAGCACTCTAAAGGCTACTCGACAGGGTCAAACCAGAAGACAGCCCGGTATCGCCCAGTGGCAACGCGAAGCAGGCGATGGCGAAGGCCCGAGGGCGCCTTTCGTCAACGCGCCCAGATCACAGCTGCGCAAAAATACGCTTCAGTTTGAGGCCCAATGTCGCCGCGCGCGCCAGCATCAACACCATCATCCCGAGCCAGAGCCCGTGATTGCCCCAGACTTGCTGGAGAATGTATGCCGTCGCGAGGAAGACCGTCGTCGAGATAAACATGCTGTTGCGCAGTTCCCGGGTGCGTATTGCGCCAATGAACACACCATCGAGCATGTAACTCGTCACCGAGATCAGCGGCAACACGACGACGTAGGGAAGAAAGTGGACGGCCGCGGCGCGAACTTCCTCCTGGTTGGTCAACAGGGAAATGATCGTCGGACCAGCCAGCGCATAACACAGCGAAAACAGCAGCGCCACCAGTCCGGACCACAGGAAGGCCGCCTTAATCACACGTCGAAGGGCTTGCTTGCGGCGTGCGCCGATGACGGATCCGACAAGGGTCTCGGTTGCATGGGCAAAACCATCGAGGCCATAGGAGGTGATGCCATGGAGGTTCAAGAGCACCGCATTGGCCGCCAGGATCGCGTCGCCTTCTGCAGCGCCGCTTCGCGCAAACCAGCCGAAGCACACCAGCAGGAAGAGGCTGCGCAAGAATATGTCGCGGTTGACTGCAATCAAGCTTCGAAAGGCGGCGCCATCCAGGAGTTCGCACAACGCCAGCGGCGGCCCCGCACTGAAGGGTCGCACGATCAACAAACCGGCAATGAAGGCAGACCATTCGGCCATGGCGGTGCCAGCGCCGATGCCGGCGACCCCCCAGTCGAACACGAAGACCAATGTCACGGTCGCAACAAGATTGAGCACATTGAGCGCGATCTGCAACGCGAGCGAAATCATCACGCGCTGGCGACCCAGCAGATAACCGAGCAGAACGAAATTCCCGAGAGCCGCGGGGGCGGACCAGATTCGCGCCGACGCGTAAGCCACGGCACTCTCGTAGACCGCTTCACTGCCACCAAGGAGCGCAAGTCCGATTTCGATGATCGGCTTCTGCAGCAATAGGATGATCGCGCCACCGGCAGCGGCAATGAGAAGCGCCCTGAGCAGATGCTTGCGCACAAGCGCGCCGTCCTCGGCCCCCGATGCCTGAGCGACCAGTCCGGTTGTCGCCATCCGCAGGAAGCTGAAGCTCCAGAACAGGAAGTTGAACAGAACGCCGCTGAGCGCAACCCCGCCGAGATACCAGGGACCGGGAAGATGCCCCGCCACCATCGTGTCGACCAGCGACAACACCGGCTGAGCGAGATTGGCCAGGATGATCGGAAACGCCAGCGTGACCATCCGGCGGTTCCAGTTTTCCTGCAGCTCCACAGGTGGCGAAATGTTCATCGCGCATTCGGCCTTGGCGGAAAGATCCACACGGCCGCACCAGTTTGCCTAAACATCTCTATCACCCCGGCCGATCGGCCTGTTTACGTCGATACTGTCTGCAAAACGTTGTCCCGCTTACCAGTCCATGACGACCTTGCCGGAGTTGCCGGAACGCATGGCCTCGAAGCCGTCGCGGAACTCGTCGATCCCGATGCGGTGGGTGATGACCGGCGACAGGTCGAGCCCGCCCTGGACGAAGGCGATCATCTTGTACCAGGTCTCGAACATCTCGCGGCCGTAGATGCCCTTGAGGTTGAGCATCTTGAAGATCGGCGATCATCTTGTACCAGGTCTCGAACATCTCGCGGCCGTAGATGCCCTTGAGGTTGAGCATCTTGAAGATCACCTTGTTCCAGTCGATCTCGAATCCAGCCGGCGCAATGCCGAGAATGGCGATCTTGCCGCCATTGTTCATCTTGTCGATCATGTCGCGGAAGGCGGGTGCCGCCCCCGACATTTCCAGCCCGACGTCGAAGCCCTCGGTCATGCCGATCGCCTTCATCACGTCGGTCAGGTTCTGCTTCGACGCGTCGACGACATGGTCGATGCCGACCTTGCGGGCAAGCTCCAGCCGCGTCGGGTTGATGTCGGTGATCACCACCTTGCGCGCGCCCGAGCGCTTGGCAAC